>JAUSCY010000140.1 GCA_030650995.1 Sheuella sp.
AAGATAAATATAAACGGAGACCCTAAATGGAACAGCGTGTAAATGATGTGGGCGGATTGCCCGGCATGACGATACGTCAGGAGACGCACCCCGCCACGTTGCATCAAAAACGCGTAGACGCGCTCTATGCATTGTTGACAAGCCCTCCGGTATCCGCGTTCAGGGTCGATTCGATCCGGCGCACTATTGAAACCAATACAGCAGAAGACTATAGAACTCTCGGTTATTACGATAAGTGGATTCGCGCTGTGCGCAGTGTTCTCATTGAGCAGCAGATACTGACTGCAGCGGAGATCGAGACGCGCATGAATGAAATCCGCCAGCGCCCTGTCGTGGATGCGACTGCGGCGTGCGTGAATCCATAACGGCACCGTGGAGCCATACAAATGAATAATTCATCAGATGCGAAAATTGCTTTGCTGGCCGATGGCACCCCTGTGCGAGTCAAACAGTCTCCACCCGAAATACACTGCCGCACGCCTCATTATTTGCGTGGTGTCCCGGGGCAGGTCGACACACTCGCCGGACGGTTTCGCGACCCCTCTTTGCTGGCGTTTAATAAGCCAGGCTTACCGATGCGTTATCTCTACCGGGTGCGTTTTAAGCAGAAAGATATCTGGCCAGACTATGCTGGCAGTCCTGCGGACACACTTGTAGCCGATATTTTCGAACACTGGCTCGACGTTTTAAAGGAGCCCGCCCATGAGCGCGCATAACGATCACTCGCAGGACCATTCACATGACCATTCAGGTCACGACCATCATCATGATCACGACCATGATCATGCTCATCCGCACGCACCGATTGAGTCGGCCGATGATCCGCAGCGTTACGAATATGTGCTTGAGACGGCGATCCGCGAATTGCTGATTGAAAAGGGCGTGCTGACCGCAGCCGCGATTCATCGGCAGATCGATTTGCAGGATAGTCGGACACCCGCGGTGGGCGCCAAGGTTGTTGCACGTGCCTGGACAGATCCCGCCTTCAAAGCGCGCCTGATTGCTGACCCGCTCGATACGATTGTCGATGAGTTCAAGTTGGAGATTTCCACACCGCTCAAACTCGTGGTGCTGGAAAATACCCCCACAGTGCATAACGTGGTGGTCTGTACGCTGTGTTCCTGCTACCCGCGGATGTTGCTCGGTATACCGCCTGCTTGGTACAAGTCGATTGATTACCGTTCGCGTGTGGTGGTTGAGCCGCGAAAAGTGCTGGCTGAGTTCGGCACGGTACTTTCGCCCGAGGTTGAGGTACGCGTGTCTGATAGCACGGCAGATTTGCGTTATCTGGTTTTGCCCAACCGTCCGGCCGGTACCGAAGCGATGAATGAGGAGCAGCTCGCCGCACTCGTTACACGTGATGCGATGATCGGAACCGCGTTAGTCTGACCAGCCCTGAACGAACACCGCAGCGGGCTGGCGTTTGCCGCCTGCGCGTTGCAATTCGAGCAGCCTGAGCGTGCCCTGAGCGCAGGCAATGTCGATGCCTTGATCAGATTTTTTCAGGAGCTGCCCGGGGGTCGCATGCGCTACGTGATCCAGGCAGACAGCATTCCACACTTTGACGGGCTCACTGATTCCAGGCAGCCGTATCGTGGCACCCGGTGCAGGATTGAATGCGCGGATACGTCTGGCAAGCAGGTCGGCGGACTGTGTCAGGTCCAGAGCAGCCTCTGCCTTGTCGAGCTTTGCCGCGTAAGTGACCCCGTGCTCAGGTTGAACGACACGCTTGAGTGTTTGCAGAGGCAATGCACGTAAGGCCTCTACGATCAGGCGCGCACCCTGAACGGCTAGCTTGTCATGCAGACTTGATGCGTTTTCGGTATCCGAAATGGGTAAAGACTCTACGAGCAACATGTCGCCAGTATCCAGTCCCGCATCCATTTGCATAATGGTGACACCCGTGTGGCTGTCGCCTGCCTCAATGGCGCGCTGGATGGGTGCTGCGCCGCGCCAGCGAGGCAGCAGGCTTGCGTGGATATTCAGACAGCCATAACGCGGCAGGCTGAGTACCCACTGAGGCAAAATCAAACCGTAGGCGGCTACGACCAGTACATCCAGCTTGGCCTCCATCAGGTGCGTCTGGGCTGATTGCGCCTCCTCTGGATATTTTCCATCCAGTCGCAGGCTGCGTGGCTGAGCAACGGGGATATTGTGTGTGAGCGCTAACTGCTTGACTGCACTTGCAGTGAGCTTGAGACCCCGGCCGGCAGGGCGATCTGGCTGCGTCAGCACCAGCGGCACCGTATATCCTGCATCGAGAATCGCCTGCAAAGCCTGGCGGGAGAACTCGGGAGTCCCCGCGAAGCCTACGCGCAGGGGCGGGTTGACGGCTGTGGTCATCGTGAGACTCGTTGTGGTGTCAGGCGTGGAATGATTTGCGATCTGAATCAGATTTTGTCAGCCCAGAGATCGTATTCGTCGGATTCTGTCACGCGCACTCGCACCATGTCACCGGGTTTGAGCGTTTCTTCAGCATTGACGAAAACGTTGCCATCGATTTCTGGGGCGTCTGCGCTGGAGCGGCCAACTGCACCATCTTCATCGACTTCATCAATCAGTACGTCGATTTCTTTACCGACTTTCTGGGCAAGCCTGGCAGTCGAGATGGATTGCTGGTGCGCCATAAAGCGATCCCAGCGCTCTTGTTTGACTTCATCAGGGACTGCGCCATCGAGCGCGTTGGCAGGTGCACCCTCGACAGCGGAATACTGGAAACAGCCGACGCGATCGAGCTGAGCTTCAGACATCCAGTCCAGCAGATATTGGAAGTCGCTTTCGGTTTCTCCGGGAAAGCCCACGATAAAAGTTGATCTTAAAGTCAGGTCAGGGCACTGCTCACGCCATTTGTGAATGCGCGCGAGTGTTTTGTCTTCAAAAGCCGGACGTTTCATTGCTTTGAGAATGCGCGGGCTTGCATGCTGGAACGGAATGTCCAGATAAGGCAGTATTTTGCCCGCAGCCATCAGTGGAATGACTTCATCGACCGTCGGATAGGGGTAGACATAGTGCAGTCGTACCCAGATGCCCAGTTCGGACAGCGCATCGCACAATTCAGTCATACGGGTTTTGACAGGGCGGCCATTCCAGAAACCGCTGCGATATTTGACATCCACGCCATAGGCGCTGGTGTCCTGAGAAATGACGAGCAGTTCTTTGACGCCGGCTTTTGCCAGTCGCTGTGCTTCGTCAAGAACGTCGCCGACGGGACGGCTGACCAAGTCGCCACGCATCGAAGGAATAATGCAAAAGCTGCAACGATGATTACAGCCTTCTGAAATTTTCAGATAGGCGTAGTGACGGGGAGTGAGCTTGATCCCTTGTGGCGGGACCAGGTCAAGAAACGGATCGTGTGTTGCGCTGGGTGGCGCCGCTTCGTGAACGGCACGCACGACTTGCTCGTATTGCTGGGGACCGGTGACGGCCAGCACACTTGGATGCACTGCGCGGATGACAGACTCTTCGACCCCCATGCAGCCCGTGACAATGACACGCCCGTTTTCTGCAATGGCCTCACCAATCGCCTCAAGCGATTCGGCTTTGGCGCTATCGATAAAACCACAGGTATTGACGACCACCACATCGGCTTTATCGTAATCGGACACGATCTGGTAGCCCTCTGTACGCAGTTGCGTGAGGATGCGTTCGGAGTCTACGAGCGCTTTCGGGCAACCAAGACTGACAAAACCAACTTTTGGGGAGGACATAGCTGACACCTGAGGGGGCATGCGCCCGTAACGATATAAGGGACGAATTTTAACTTGTACAGGCCTGCCATAGGTATTTGCCAGGATTGTGCGCCTGGATTACACCCAGGAATGGCCACAAGCCCCTACAATCAGGGTATGAATCAATCTGCACCTGCACTTTCCAATAGTTTGCTCGCTGCTGCACGCGCTGTTGCCGCAGTCGAAGGCGGCCAGTCACTGACTGAGGCTCTGGCCGAGACCTCCGCTGAGTTACGTCCCTCTGCTCAGGCGCTTGCTTTTTATTCCATGCGCCACTGGGGTGAGGCGATTGCCATCCGCCGCCTGCTGGTCCAGCGTGAGCCGTCCAGTCCGATTATCGGCGCACTGGTCGGAATCGCACTAATCCTGCTCGATGTTGCCATGCAGGACGACGAGGCTCAACGCGATCCGACAGCGCCGTTGTATACGGCGCATACGCTGGTCGATCAGAGTGTCCAGGCAACGCAGTTGCAGCGCTCGCTAGTGAATTACAAAGGTCTGGTTAATGCGGTGTTGCGTCGCTTTCAGCGAGAACGCACCGCCTTGCTTGCACAGATCGCGGATGATCTTGAGGCGCAGTGGAATCACCCTGTCTGGTGGATCAAGGCGCTTCAGAAGGCCTATCCCGATGCATGGCAAAGCCTTTTACATACAGCGAACCAGCATCCGCCACTAACCTTGCGTGTCAATCTGCGTCAGACAACGCGCCAGGCTGTACAGGAAGCTTTTTCCGCTAAAGGCATTGTGACGACCGCTTTTGGTCCGGCTGGCCTAGTGCTGGATACGCCAAGTCCTATTGCTTCTCTTCCTGGGTATGACCAGGGCTGGTGGTCCGTTCAGGATGCCGGCGCACAGCTTGCCGCACCGCTGCTTGATATCAAGCCGGGCATGCGCGTGCTTGACGCTTGTGCAGCCCCCGGAGGGAAAACGGCACACTTGCTGGAGTTGGCCGATATCGATTTGACGGTACTGGATATCGATGCTGAACGACTGCTGCGTGTCGAACAAAATCTCAAGCGCCTGAAACTCATGCGTCCCGAGGTCAAGCTGATTGCACAAAGCGCTGTGCGCAGTCATTTGTGGTGGGATGAAAAACCCTTTGATGCGGTGCTTGCTGACGTGCCATGTACGGCTTCGGGTATCGTTGCCAGACATCCGGACATCCGCTGGTTACGCAGACGCGAAGACATCGCGCAGACGGTCAAGTTGCAGCGGGAAATTCTGGACTCGCTCTGGAGCGTGGTGGCGCCCGGCGGTAAGTTGCTGCTTGTGACGTGCTCGATTTTCCCTGAAGAGTGCGAGCTGCAGGCACAGACTTTTCTGGCCCGCCACGCACAGGCGCAACGCCTTGATGCCCCAGGTCAGTTGCTCCCGGTCTTGCCCAGTGCTGAGCATCCTGCGGGTCATGACGGATTTTTTTACGCGCTGTTTACGCGCCGTCCCTGACCGATGAACTGGTTGCTCAGACTGGCGTTGATTGTTGGCATCATTAGTGGTGCAACGTTGTTTGGTTTGCTGGCCTGGTCTACGGGTAATGCCTCCCGGGTCGCGCAATACCAGATGCTGTTGCTGTGGCTCAATGGTGCGCTGGCGCTTGCCTTGTTCATCTGGGTGGTGTTCCTTACAGGCCGTCTGGTCATGCAGCGGTGGCATGGCAAATTCGGCGCAAGGCTTACCGCACGGTTTGCGTTGGCTTTTGCACTGATCGGTGTATTGCCGGGCGCATTGATCTACACCTTGTCCGTGCAATTCATGTCGAGATCGATTGAGTCCTGGTTTAACGTGCGTGTGGATACCGCGCTGGAGTCGGGTCAGGCGCTTGGCCGGGCGGCTCTGGATGCGCAACTGACCGAGCTCGATGCGCGGGCACGCGTGATGGCCCCTGAGCTCAACAACGCGCCAGATACTGATATATCGACCATTCTGACGCGTCTGCGTGAAGCGAATGGATCGATTGATGCGATGGTTTTCACCGGTAGCGGTCGACTGATTGCCTTTTCATCGGACAAGTTAGGCTCGCTGCTCCCTTTGTTGCCACCGGCAGCGGTGATGAATCAGCTCAGGATTGCCAGAGGCTATTCTGCAGTGGACTCTGACGATCCGACAGTCGCAGCGCTTGAGGCGGGTTTGCAGTTGCGGGTCATTGTTCCGTTGAGTAGTCCGGAGCGAAATGATGTCGCACTGGGAGTCAATTCTGAATCTCGCTGGCTGCAGCTGGTGCATCCCGTATCTGAAAAAATCGCACGCAATATCCGCGAGGTGGATGCCGGATATAACGACTATCAGGAATTGGCTAAATCCCGCGAAAGTCTGCGTCGTTTATTCGGTGTCACGTTAACGCTCGCGTTGTTACTCGCTGTTTTTGCTGCGATTGCGATTGCGCTTTACTTGTCCAAACATCTTGTCAGGCCATTGCTCGCGTTGGCTGCGGGCACGCAGGCAGTCAGTGTGGGTGATTTCAGGGCGTTACCCGAGTCGCTTTCCAATGACGAGGTCGGACAGCTGACCCGTTCGTTTAATGCCATGACGCGCCAGCTCGATGATGCACGCCGGATGGTGGAGACTAATCGCCAGCAGCTTGAGCGCTCCAACGTATATCTTGAGAGTGTGCTGTCGAATTTGTCAGCGGGTGTGCTTGTGTTTGATGAGCAGTTTCGCGTCACGACATTCAACCAGGGGGCTCAGGCGATCCTGATGGTTGATTTGCGTGCCGTCCCGGGGCGGCCGCTTGAGGTGATTGAAGGCATGCTGGATTTTGCGCACAGAATTCGCCAGGCCTTTGTCGATCATGTGGCGGTTGGTTCGGAACGCGTGCACTGGCAGGAACAATTTGAAATTACATTACAGGGATCTGCGCAGGACGGAAATTCGCATACCTTGATCCTGCTTGCACGCGGTACGCATTTACGCGTGGCGGGTCGTGATAATGGTTATATGGTGGTTTTTGATGACATCACCGAAGTGATTTCCGCTAACCGCAGCGTGGCGTGGGGCGAGGTTGCCAGGCGTCTGGCCCATGAGATTAAAAACCCGCTGACGCCGATCCAGCTGTCTGCCGAGCGTCTGGCGATGAAGCTTG
>JAUSCY010000141.1 GCA_030650995.1 Sheuella sp.
GGGCGCTCGATGCGCTGGCCACGCTTGCATTTGACTATCCCGATCCCAGCAGGCCCGAGCGCGCCGAGATGTTCCGCAATAACCTGGCCGACCTGATTGAACTGGACCTGACTGGCAAAATCAATGCGCGTGTCCTCAAAGGCTCCTATGCCGGTGCGGTGGGTATCCCGCAATTCATGCCAAGCAGCATTAAACGTTTTGCAGTGAGCGCATCAGGCACTCTGGAAATTGATCTGATCACAAACCGTGCAGATGCCATCATGTCGGTTGCAAACTATCTGGTTGAACATGGCTGGCTTCGCGGCATTCCAGTTTTCGCGCCCGTTATTTTGCCTGCGGATGCCGCAAAACTGGTAGATGGTGGACTGAAACCGACGACTGACTGGCCGCAGTTAAAAGCGGCAGGAGCCACACTCGCGCCTAACCAATCAGCTGTCAATCAGAGCTGGATGCGTGGCGGACTCGGTGTCATTGATCTCGTGGAAGAAGCACAAGGCAAGTCTGAGTTGCGGACTGCGACGCCGAACTTTTTTGCCATCACCATGTACAACCGCAGTTATTTTTATGCTGCTGCCATTACGGATCTGGCAGCAGCGCTGGTGAACAATAAATAAACTAACTGGCAGGCTGTTCGTCAAACAAGCCTGTCGACAAATACCGGTCACCGCGATCGCAGACGATAAAGGCGATCGTCGCATTTCGGGCGGTATTGGCTACACGTAAGGCGGCAACCAAGGCCCCTGCAGCGGAAACACCCGCACAGATCCCTTGCTCTGCTGCCAGACGGCGCGCCATGTTTTCAGCATCCTTTTGCTCAATCAATTCAAACTGATCAACCAGACTCGGGTCGTAAATAGATGGCAGGTACGCCTCTGGCCATTTCCGGATACCTGCAATCTGGGAACCCTCTGCCGGCTGTGCTCCTACAATTTTTATATCCGGATTACGAGATTTCAAATAACGTCCAACACCCATGATGGTGCCGGTAGTGCCCATCGCGCTGACAAAGTGCGTGATCTGCCCGTCAGTCTGCTCCCAGAGCTCCGGACCCGTCGTTTTAAAGTGCGCAAGTGGATTGTCCGGATTTGAAAACTGATCCAGAACCTTGCCCTGCCCTTCAGCCTGCATCTTGCTGGCCAGGTCCCGTGCAAACTCCATCCCACCACCGCTGGCGGGGGTCAGGATAAGTTTGGCGCCGTAAGCCGCCATAGAAGCACGACGCTCGACAGACAGATTGTCCGGCATGATCAAAATCATCTTGTAGCCACGCATCGCGGCAGTCATTGCCAGGGCGATGCCAGTATTACCACTGGTGGCCTCTATCAGCGTATCGCCAGGCTTGATCTCACCGCGGGACTCTGCGCCAAGAATCATCGACAGGGCGGGTCGGTCCTTCACCGACCCGGCCGGGTTATTACCCTCAAGCTTACCCAGCACGACGTTGCCACGCTCAGCAACGCCCGGGCCAGGTAGACGCAACAGGCGAACAAGTGGAGTATTACCAACAGTATTTTCGATGCTTGGATATGTTTTCATACCCAGAATCATACCGAAAATGCTAACGCTCGCAAGTAATACCGTAATAAAAACCGACTCAGTCAAGAGTCGCTTTCAAGACTTTAAGGTTTGGTGTCAGTGGTCTCTGAGATTTCCATGACCGCCGGTGTGGCGACTGGATGAACGCTTGAAAAAACAAGTTTGGCATTATCAGAATCAGGGGTTTTAGACTGCGTGCTGCCTCCAACACGTAATCCACCCGCCTGCATAGCTTGGAGTTTTTTCACACCAATACCCCGTACACGATCAGACAAATCTTCCAAAGACTCAAAATGCCCGGCACGCATACGCTCCTGCACGATGATCTGCGCAGTGCGTGGCCCGACTCCTTTAACTGACTGTAGCTGTGTCGGCGAGGCCGTGTTGACATCAATCGCGTGCGCGTTGGTTGATACGCCCATTGCGGCACCAACACCCGCGGCCAAAGCCAGCGCTCCAGCCTGACGACTGAGTCTGACACACTGGCGCTGTGGTGAAAATGGAAATCTCCAGCTTCCCTTTGGTCGAATCGATAAAGGCCTGGCAACTGGGTCATGCAGAAAAGGATTCATAGCGTGCTCCGAGAGTCATCTCGCGATCGAGCTTCACCCTGAATCAGATGAAACTCTCGCAACGCTATGTTGCCGGCTAAGGCGTGAATCCTGAACGTCAATTCAGGGATTCATCCATGCGCAGCTTTACGCTTAAGCTAGGTAAGCGCTTGACCGTGTAAGGCGCGAACATACTCAGATACGCCTGCCTGTACATCACGCATCTGCGCGGTAAATCCCGCTGCCCTCAGGTTAGTCACATCAGCCTGCGTGTAGCTCTGATAACGACCTTTGAGATCATCCGGGAAAGGCATATAACGCAATAAACCCTGAGACACTAAAGCGTCGAGAGGCAATTCTGACTCACCACGCAAGCTGCGCATGGTGTTGACCACCGCAGCAGCCACATCATTGAAGGGCTGCGCACGTCCAGTGCCGCAATTAAAAATGCCTGACTGACTCGGATGATCCAGGAAATGTAAATTGACATCCACCACATCCTGCACGTGAATAAAGTCACGAGTCTGACCCCCATCCACATAGCCATCCCAGCCACCGAACAGCCGGACATGACCTTCGGCAATGAACTGATTCATATTGTGGAAAGCGACCGAAGCCATGCGGCCTTTATGTTGTTCGTGAGGACCATAGACATTGAAATAACGCAGTCCCACAACCTGGGCAGTCAAAGAACTCAATCGTCTACGCAACACCTGATCAAACAAAAACTTTGAATAGCCGTAAACATTCAAAGGACGTTCATTGACAAGATCCTCAACATAGATCGGCCCCGGACCATACACCGCGGCCGATGAGGCGTAAATAAAAGGGATCTTGTGCGACTGGCAATATTCAAACAGCTCAAGCGTGACACGATAGTTGTTATCCATCATGTACTGACCGTTACGCTCGGTCGTATCTGAGCAGGCGCCTTGATGAAAGACGGCTCTGACGCCGGGTAAAAACCCATCCATAACACCGCTACGAAACTCGTCTTTGTGCATGTAATCCGAAATCTCTGCCCCGACCAGATTGACGAATTTATCGCCATCCGTCAGATCATCGACAGCAAGGATATTTTTAATACCACGGCGGTTAAGCCCACGCACGATATTGCTGCCAATGAAACCTGCTGCACCAGTCACTACGATCATGCGAGTTCTCCCTGCGTCACGATAGACGTTCCTAATTTACCAACTACGATACCACCCGCCCGGTTCGCCCAGCGCATTGCATCGGGCCAGGCCATTCCTGTTGCGCGCATCACGGCTAAGGTTGCAAGCACCGTATCACCCGCCCCCGAGACATCAAACACTTCGTGCGCCTGCGCCTCAACATGATCGCGTCCATGACTGGTAAAAAGAGTCATGCCTTGCTCAGAGCGCGTCACAAGCAAAGCTTCCAGACCGAGTTCGGCGCGTAAATTTTGCGCACGATCATCGAGCTCCTGCTCGGACTGCCAGAGGCCGACAGCCTGCTGCATTTCACTGCGATTAGGTGTAACCAGAGTCGCACCATGGTAACGGGAGTAATGACTGCCTTTGGGATCAACCAGCACAGGCAGCCCTTTGGCTCGCGCCATGGTGATCAACATCTCTACCCGAGCAAGCACACCCTTAGCATAGTCGGACAACACCACGACATCGTGCTGGTCCAATAAGGGTGCGATTTGCTGCTCCATTATCTCGAGCATCGCAGCCCCAGGTTTTTCTTCAAAATCAATTCGAAGCAATTGCTGCTGACGTCCAAGGACGCGCATTTTTAAGGTTGTAGGATGATCCGGATCAGATACAAGGTGCGCACCAATGCCAGCCTCTTTGAGCAAGCGCCGCACTTGCGTTGCGGCCTCATCCTCTCCAACGATACCAACCAGCGTTGCACTCGCGCCCAGCGAGACGATATTGCGGGCAACGTTAGCAGCCCCCCCTAAACGATCTTCACGCTTGGCGACATGCACGACAGGTACAGGCGCCTCAGGTGAAATACGCTCGACTTCGCCAAACCAGTAGCGATCAAGCATGACATCACCAACAACCAAAACACGTGCGCGTTGAACTGCGTCTTTAGGAAATGTACTCATTCAAGTTCTTCCAATCTGCGTGGTTTATACGTCTCCCACGCGTTGCATCCTGGACACTGCCAGTAATAACGTTTTGCCTGAAAACCGCAGTTCCGGCAAGCATAGCGATCCATACGGTGTGTATGTTTTTGGATCAGGCGGCGCAACAAGCTCAGATCAGCACCAGGGATGGGGCTGTCTTCAGGAGAGCGTCCTGCTGGCGCCTGTGCAAGCTCGGCCTCCAGTAAACGATCCAGACCCAATAACGATGGATGGGCCTGCAAGGTATCGCGTGCAAAGGCCCAGGCCTTATCTACACCCTCTTGCGCGCGCGCTTCGCGAAACACTACATTAAACAGATCTAGAGAAGGAAACTTCTGATAATGATCCTGCAGCACAGCTAAGCCCTGCGTTTGTTCCTGAGTCTGCGTGTAGTTAGTCAGCAGGTCTTGTGCAATCAGCCCTGCGTATTCTGGAGCCTTGTCCAACACGGACAGCAGATGCTGGCGCTGCAGCAACAGATCGTTTTCAGAAGCAGCAATCATTGCGCCAAGCATGGCAACACGCACAAAGGAAGCTGAAACACCCGTGGTTTGCGCAGTCGCAGCAGCATGCTGCGCCTCAGACAATGCCTGTTTGGCTTGCTCTGTTTTTGGAGGTTTGGCCATTAAAGCTGCCTGCGCCTGCTCGCAGTAATAATGGACTAATTGCGGAACGGGCTCAGTTACAAGTGTCCGCAAATTTTCTACCGCCTCAATCGCGCGAGGCCAGTCGTGCTCTGACTCATAAATCCTGATCAGGGCACGCAATGCTGGCAAGGAGAAAGCCGTATTCTTTAACGCCGCAAATGCTGCCTCGGCGCGATCGAGCATCCCGGCCTTGAGATAGTCCTGGGCAAGCTCATGTTGCGCATGCTCACGCTCTTTGGTTGGCAAATCAGCACGCGAGAGCAAGCTCTCATGGACTCTAATCGCGCGCTCCATTTCACCACGACGACGAAACAGGCTACCTAGCGCAAAATGCAACTCCGTCGTCTCCGGATCGAGTTTTGCGACCTCGACAAAAGCATCAATGGCACGATCTGGTTGCTCATTGAGCAAGAAGTTCAGGCCCTTGAAATACGAGTCGGGTAAATTACGCGTCTCAGATAACATTTGCCGGATATCAAAGCGTGCGGCCATCCAGCCAAGACCAAATAGCAACGGCAGAAAAATCAGCCACCAGGATTCAAAATCCACGTGTTATGTCCAAAAAAAAAATAAGCTCAGAGAGGCGAAAGCGGCACGACTGTTTCTGGCGACAAGCGCGGATCAATATCGGGGTTGACCGCATGATGAATACGGTCCAACTCTTTACGCAAACGTGCGGCCTCACGTCGACGGCGCAACGATGCCGGCACGGTCAACAACAATCCGAATATGGTTCCCAACACAAAAGTAGAAAGCATCACCACGATCAGTGGCACATTTTGCATTGATAAATCACCATAGAAAGCGACGGCTACGGGGGCCGTATTTTTAAGTGCAAACATCAGCACCGCTACAAAAACGATCAGACGCAAAGCCCAGACGAAATAACGCATGACTGATGCTCCAGAATATAAAAGTTGATTGTAAGCGCCCAATCCGGTGGGCGCATAAAAAAACCGCCTTTACAGGCGGTTTTTTGACTATACCGCAGGCTTAGCCCAGGGCACGACGATCAGTAAAACCAGCATCCTGAGTCACAGTCTGAGTGCGGGACTCAGCCTCTGGCTGAACCGCATCGAAAACTGTCGCTTCCAGATCCACACGCTCACGTAATTCTTTACCGGCTTTAAAGTGTGGCACCTGTTTACCAGGCACCAGCACTTGTTCACCCGACTTGGGATTACGACCTACGCGAGGCGCACGTTCTGACAACGAAAAACTACCGAAACCGCGGATCTCAATACGCTGACCTTCGGCTAAAGCCTGGGTCATCGCATCAAGAACCGTTTTCACGGCATAATCGGTATCACGTGCAGCCAGCTGAGAATAGCGGGCCGCCAGTGCAGCGATGAGCTCAGACTTAGTCACTGGAATTATTCAGTGTCACGAGCCTGATCGAGCTTGGCCTTGAGCAACGCGCCCAGGTTTGTTGTGCCCGATGAAGCGCTAGCCTCAGAGATACGCGCCATCGAATCAGCAGTATCGGCAGTGTCGCGTGCTTTGATCGACAACTGGATCGAACGCAGCTTGCGATCGACGTTGATGATCATGGCTTCGACATTGTCGCCAACCTTGATTGCGGTGGTTGCGTCTTCGATGCGGCCTGAAGCGATTTCTGATGCGCGCAAGTAGCCTTCAACGTCGAGTGACAGTGTGACCACTGCGCCCTTCGCATCAACTGACTTGACCGTACCAGGAACCACTGCGCCTTTATCAAAGGTGCCAACGAAGTTGTTGAATGGGTCGCCTTCGAGCTGTTTAACGCCAAGCGAAATGCGCTCTTTGTCTGTGTCGATACCGAGCACAACTGCGTCGAGCTCATCGCCCTTCTTGAAGTTGCGAACAGCTTCTTCGCCAGTCTCTGTCCAGGACAGATCAGACAAATGCACCAGACCGTCGATACCACCTGACAAACCAACAAACACACCGAAGTCGGTAATCGACTTGATTGCGCCACGGACCTTGTCGCCACGCTTGAAGTTAGCTGCGAATTCTTCCCATGGGTTCTGGCGGCACTGCTTCATACCGAGCGAAATACGACGACGATCTTCGTCGATTTCGAGAACCATGACTTCAACTTCTTCGCCGAGGGTCACGACTTTACGTGGATCAACGTTCTTGTTGGTCCAGTCCATTTCTGAAACGTGTACCAGACCTTCAATACCAGCTTCGACTTCAACGAATGAGCCGTAGTCGGTGAGGTTTGTTACTTTACCAAACAGACGTGTGCCCTGTGGGTAGCGACGTGCGAGGCCCACCCATGGATCTTCGCCAAGCTGCTTGACGCCCAGTGATACACGGCTCTTTTCCTGATCAAACTTCAGGACTTTAGCTTCGACTTCCTGACCAACGGTCAGGACTTCTGATGGGTGACGCACACGACGCCATGCCATGTCGGTGATGTGCAACAGACCATCAATGCCGCCCAGATCCACGAACGCGCCGTAGTCTGTGATGTTCTTGACCACGCCTTTGACGATCGAACCTTCCTGGAGGTTTTCCAGGAGTTTCTGACGCTCTTCGCCCATTGAGGCTTCGAGTACGGCACGACGTGACAGCACAACGTTGTTACGCTTGCGATCAAGTTTGATGACCTTGAATTCCATGGTCTTGCCTTCGAAAGGCGTTGTGTCCTTGACAGGACGCAAATCAACCAGTGAACCAGGCAAGAATGCACGAATACCAGCTGTCATGACAGTCAGACCGCCCTTGACCTTGCCAGTAATCGTACCAGTCACGAGCTCATTCTTGTCGAGTGATTGCTCAAGTGACAGCCATGCTGACAAACGCTTAGCGCGATCGCGGGACAGTACGGTATCGCCGTAGCCGTTTTCGAGCGAGTCAATAGCAACAGACACAAAATCGCCTGGCTGGACTTCAAGCTCGCCCTGATCGTTCAGAAATTCTTCGAGGGGGATAAGGGCTTCTGATTTGAGGCCTGCATTGACAACCACAAAGTTGTGATCAATACGCACGACTTCAGCAGAAATCACTTCGCCGGACTTCATGTCCTGCTTTTCGATACTTGCTGCAAACAGCTCGGCAAAACTTTCGCCGGCTTGGGTGGAGACTTGTTGAGTTGACATGTAAAGGAGATCCATTTGGCCCTGTGGGGCCGGGTAACACACCCGCAACAGACAATCTGATTTGGGTGGAGTGAATTTAAAACCTGTGACGCGGCATTGTCCCGCAACACAAGCACCAACAACAAAAAAACGTTTAAAAACAATACTGCGAAACAGCTGCTACATCATTTATTTGCCGCGCACCGCAGACCAGAGATCAAGGATGGACTGCACCGTTTGCTCAATACTCAGATTCGAAGAATCAACCGTATGGGCATCGGATGCCGCAACGAGAGGAGCCACTGCGCGATTGATATCACGCGCGTCGCGCTCCCGCATATCGCGAAGCAAGTCGTCTAGATTAGCAGAAATTCCCTTTTCGATCAATTGCTTACACCGACGCTCGGCCCTGGCAGACACATCAGCAACTAAAAATATCTTTAAGGGCGCATCTTCAAACACGACAGTTCCCATGTCTCGTCCGTCAGCAACCAGCCCCGGCATGACTCTGAATGCCCTCTGGCGGGCCAGCAAGGCAGCCCGCAAGGCAGGATTGGGGGCAATATGCGAGGCGAGATTACCGACCCGCTCCTGGCGAATCTCCTCGGAAACTTCTTGCCCCCCCATTAAAACTCCCTGAGGATGAAAGACCACTTCAAGCGACTGGGCAGCACGCGCGACAGCCTGCTCGTCTTCAGGCGCGGTGTTGCTACGCAAAATCGACAAGGCTGTCAGGCGATATAGCGCTCCACTATCGAGCACATTCCAGCCAAGCGCCGCCGCAACGCGGTGGGCAACAGTGCCTTTGCCCGAAGCGGTGGGGCCATCAATGGTAATGACTGGTGCCAATGCTGTCATTTCAGCAAACTCGCAAAGACATCAAAATAAGTTGGGAAAGTCTTACTGACACAGCCCGGATCCATAATCCGTACCGAAGACTGACCAAAGGCAGCGAGTGAAAAACACATGGCGATGCGGTGATCGTCGTAGGTATGGATGACTGCAGGCTGCCAGCGACCCGGCTCAACCGGCCAGATCCGTAACCAGTCAGGACCGCTTTGAACTTCAGCGCCAAGTTTGCGCAACTCTGTCTGCATCGCGTGGATCCGGTCTGTTTCCTTGACACGCCAGCTCGCGATATTGCGTAAAGTGCAGGGGCCATCAGCAAACAAAGCCAAGGCAGCTGCAGTCATGGCTGCATCTGGAATCAAATTGAAATCCATATCGAAAGATTTCAATCGCTCGCCAGCTGAGACATTGACGCCACTGACCTCAATCGATGTCGCATCGCGTCGAACGGTCGCGCCCATAGCCTGAACCGTATCTGCAAACGCCACATCACCCTGGATACTCTGATCCCCGACTCCCTCGACACGAACCGGGCCCCCACCAATCGCACCCAGCGCGAGAAAATAAGAGGCAGAGGAAGCATCGCCCTCAACAAAAATCTGACCCGGTGAGCGATATCGACTGTCTGGCGTGACAATAAATTCTTGCCAGCCCCGACGCTCGACAGTCACACCGAACCGCGCCATCAGATTAAGCG
>JAUSCY010000149.1 GCA_030650995.1 Sheuella sp.
CAAGACCAGGACGTTGATAGGTCAGGTGTGGAAGCGCAGTAATGCGTTAAGCTAACTGATACTAATTGCCCGTGCGGCTTGATCCTATAACCCTACAGGTTATCCTGTTTGTTATAGCGTTTAAGTGTCGTTCAAACAAATGAAGTAACGTATGTGAAGTCTAAGTAACAATCCCAACGTAGTTTATTGTTCAAACCCAAATTCGTAGTTGCGCTTCTTCCCAGATTGGAATTGCTGTCACGGCAATGTCCGGTACCATCGTACCGAGCAGGCCAGACATCAGTTCAACAAGTTACGCTTGACGACCATAGCGAGGAGGTCCCACCCCATCCCATCCCGAACAGGACCGTGAAACACCTTAGCGCCGATGATAGTGGACGTACGTCTGTGAAAGTAGGACATTGTCAAGCTCTTACCCCTCAAAACCCCGTGGCCTCACAGCCGCGGGGTTTTGTCTTTGTGGAAACATGTTCAATTCAGACCTATGCAGATCCAATATACGTAGTATTTCGTAAAGTAAATGGTTAATACCCATGATTTTTTCATGCTGACGATACAGACATAGAGGTCGAATTAGTAATCTGGGTCTAGAGTTGATGGCAATCAAACTTATTAGCTAAAAAAAACTGCATTATGGAAAGTATTTCACCGCATCACTCAATATTTTGGATCATTTATGAATGTAAAAGTCATACCAGCCTGGATCGCAGAATATGGGATTGCACCACTAATATTTTTTATATTAATAATCTCATTCATGTTCTTAGGAACCCTTTTAGGTAGATTCAGAATAAAAAATAGTCGCAATGGTGATCGGCTCGTTGTTAATGACAGCTTTATTTCAGCAATTTATGGGGCGGTTTCAAGTACGAAGTGCAACACGGTTTAAGGACTGGTGAAACACTTGGTACGGGGTTTTAAAACCTAATCGTTTTCGTGGTCGATGATTAATACGATCTTGAATCATTTTAAGTTCTTCCGAGGTCACGGTCGATAAGGGTCGTTTTTTAGGAATGTACTGACGTAGTAAGCCATTAAAGTTTTCATTCGAACCGCGCTGCCAACTGGCAAACGGATCCGCAAAGTAAGCAGTCGAGTTCAACGCCTTATCTACAGCCGCATGATCAGCAAACTCTTTTCCGTTATCGTAAGTCACTGTTTTGACGCGGTGCGCCAGAGGCGTGAGGCCCGTGATGATTGCTTGACTGACCATATCGGACGTTTTGCGAGTCACGTGAGCCAGAACGGCAAACCCACTTTTGCGCTCAACCAGCGTCACGATTGCTTGCTTATGACCTGCGCCGATGACGGTATCTCCCTCCCAGTGACCGACCTGGCTGCGGGTTTCAACCGAGGCAGGACGCTGGGCAATGGGGCGCCTACCAATGATTTGGCCTCGACGGTCCTGTCCTCCAGCATAGCGCTTGCGCCGTTTCTTCTGGCAGCGAAGGTGTTTCCAAAGAGAACCGCCTTGAGCCTTGTCCGCATAAACATGCCGGTAAATTGTTTCGTGGCTGACAGGCAAGAAAGCTGCAATCTGCTCAGGACTCCATTGGAGTTTAAGATGTTCAGCGACCTGGTCTCTCGTAACTGGATCAATTTGAAAGGCATTGCGGCTAGATTGAGCGCGTTCCTTACAAAGCAGATCAGCCTGTCGGGGTCGATAACCTCGCAGACCAGAATTACGCAAAACCTCCCGGCTGATTGTCGACTTATGTCGACCCAGTATCCGGGCAATCGCTTGAAGGTTCTGTCCTGCTTTCATAAGGGCGGAAATCTGATAACGTTCAGTTTGGCTGAGATGTTTATAGGTCATGGCAATCTTCGACTGGCCGGTCAAGAAGCTTTGAATACTAGAACATTCTCAGCCACTTCACTCAGTTAATCAAAGTTGCACTTCGTACTTGAAACCGCCTGGTTTGACAGCATTATTAATTGCATTTAGCTTTTCTACTGCGGTTAACCATTTTGACAAGCGACAGGATACTGTATTGCAAGAAGTGACTACGATTTCAAACACTTACGATACGGCAGCTTTATTGGGCCCGGCTGATCAGTTGAGATTTCAAAATTTGATTCGTAACTATCTGGATGATCGAATTAATTTTTATTCTAATTTTCAAAATGCAGGCGCTCTGGACGTCAGAGTTATCGGATTAAAAGAAAACCTCAAAAAAATAAAGAGCGAGGCGTTTGATATGGTGCTCAATGCACCGCAGGGAACAAACACACTTGCAAATAACACATTCCTGTCGAATATTGAAAAAATGAGCGAGGGTTTAGGCAAGGAGATATTAATGTTAAAGATACATCCTCCCCCTCTGATTATGAGATCACTTGCTTTATTAATAGCGATCGTTGCTTTTTTAAGTGGCTACAGCATGGTTATCAAGAAGGAAAAAGACTGGGTGCTGGGATTTATATTTGCATTAGTAATGATGGGAGCCATTTTTGTTATTATGAACATGGAGTATCCGCATGCCGGGCTACTTAAGTTAGAGGATATGGGTAGTGAGTTGGTGATATTGCGTCAATCTATGTAACTAGAACCCGTGACTGTCCATGGTGGTCAGAGCTGGCATGACTCACGGGGTAAGTTAAGATCATCACTGCCGGTCCAGCAAAAAAAAGATTCCATTCGCAAACAGGAAGCCGCGAGCAGATCGTGCCCGTTCATCTTCGCGGATTGAGTTACTTATTTCTTATCCGCGGCAGTGTTATTAACAATACCTGCCTGCACACTCAAAAGTAAGCGATGAAAATCGGGTAAATCCATAATGAGCTGCCCCGCTGCCCCGCTGCCTTGCGCAGACGATCGATTGCTTCATCGGGTAAGACAAACGAAGTGGGCTGTTGATTCAGGTAGTCTCGTTCTGCTTCGTCTTTAAGTGCGGGAAATAATACATCGATCACGAATATCTCCGCTCCTTGACTGTGGACTGCAGCTGCAACCTTTGAATCTTTGTTCGCTTTCATCGCAGCTGAATTGCGGATCTGTTTCATGTTTTCCAAATAATCGGACATGACTTTGAGCTGTTTAACCGCTTCAAAAGAAAAGTGATCGATCGGGGTGCCTGTAGCCTTGAGCAGCATATCGATCGTTGACGGTGGGGACTCAGACTTATCCCAGTTTGTTTTTGGTTTG
This sequence comes from Sheuella sp., assembly GCA_030650995.1. Lineage (GTDB taxonomy): Bacteria > Pseudomonadota > Gammaproteobacteria > Burkholderiales > Burkholderiaceae_B > Zwartia. The sequence continues at coordinate 3,146 of JAUSCY010000149.1, forward strand.
GAAAGTGAATTCACAATAAAAAACGATAATTCTTTTGGCATTATCTAGCGGTGACGCGACACCCGTACCAGATAGTGCATGGATCATATCGAGCGATTCCAGTACACCGCGCATAGCTCGCGCAGCCGGTCGGGTAGGGTGCTCGAGATCAGCGAAAGGTATCATCCACGCAGGCATCTTATTGTTGCAGGTGCCACCATAGTTATTAAATGTCACAGGAGACAGCACAACCGGTACTGCAGAGGATGCGGCAGCAGCACGTGATAAATTCACGGCATTCATATCCGAGCAGATTTGATCAAAATGGCGTTGAGTAAATTGAAATCGCGAACCGGTTGAAAGATCTGTCGCAGAGGTAAGAATAACCGGCCCAGTGCCTTGATCGAGATCTTTAAAGGTCGCGCCGTTAAAGAATCTCGTCATAAAGTGATGCTGCCATTTCTGAACGTCCCCAGCCGAGTGACCATAAGTCCCCCCAGTTGCGTGGACTCAAAAGCGGGAAATCAATTCGCCCTGAACATCACGTTTTAAAAAACGTTATTCGTATTCCTCGAATAGTTTGTCACCGTACAGGCCGTAGGCCAGAGCAGTAAAGCTGCCGCCAGATACCCCGGTAATGACGTCAACTTCATCAATCAGACGACCTGTATTGCCCAGTGGACCCTTGACTTCGGTATTAGCTAAAAATTCTAGTACACCATAAGAAAACGCAGCAGCACGCATCCCCCCACCAGAGAATGCCAGAACGATCAGGTTTTCATCGCCTATGCCACGGGGTTTTCTAGTCTCAAAGCGATATCCTTTCTGGTCGTCAGCTTGTGCAATAGGCGGATTAAATGGACGTGTCGCGCAGCCAGTGAGAATAACGAGAACCAATACGACGGCCGCGCGAGAAAGTTGTGTCAAAGCGTTCTGAGGCCGCATAAGGGTAAATCTTATTTTTTGTACGCAGAAAAGTTTTTATCTGTTCGAGTTTTTGTGTGCTCAACCATCGCGCCGTCGTCATTTTTAGATTTCGATACAAACTTGGTTGCGTCAATCGAGATAATAATATCTTCTGATGTTTGACCCTTAGGGATCAGATCTTCGATTTTAAAATTAGCCTGAGTAAAAAACTCTTTTTGATCCGCATCGCTCAGGGTCTCGCCGTTTGTTTTGACATATTCAGGGATGGCACGCACATCGACTACTTTTTCAAAAAGTGAGCCATTTTTAATTTGCCACTCGCTCGCGGCAGTAACAAGCCAGGACGCTTCGACCGTGGTGCCATTCTTATACTTGAATGTCATCAGGACTTGGCCCTGGCTATTTGTACCGTTGTTACCCAGATATTCATCGACGCCCGATACCTTCACTGAGCCCGCAATCAGATCGCCCTCAGGATCCATCGTATCGGTATTCTCGCTATACCAGCGTCCTAATAATGCTTGCTCCAGCTCCGGGCTTGCGTAAGCAGAACCGGATGCAGTAAAGCTCAGACAGAGCATCAGCGAAAATAAGATACGTTTGATCATGAGGAAATCCGAATAATTGAAGTGTTAACGTGCGACAGCCTGACCGTCGCGACGGTGATCAGAGCCTGCAACATAGGCATAAGGTGCCTCAGTCGTTTCCTGTGCATCCAGGCGCGCAATCAGTTGTGCGCTACCGAAATCAAGGCTGTCTGGTGGAGTGACGGTAGGCTTGTGGCCCATGGCGATCAGCCCGTTAACAATCTCTTTGTTCACGGCATTTTCGAGCATCAGTTCACCCAGATCATTGATGCGCCAGCGTGGTGCGTCCGAGCAGGCCTGAGGATTGTGTTGCTCGACAACCCGGCGCAACACCATTTGCATATGGCCCTGTGCCTGCATATTGCCGCCCATCACACCAAAGGCCATTTCAGCTTTGCCGTTACGGGTCATGAATGCAGGGATGATCGTGTGCATGGGTCGCTTGCCGCCGCCCACCAGGTTTGGATGGCCGGGTTTAAGTACAAATCCTGAACCACGGTTCTGCAGTGCAATGCCAGACTTGGGAACAACCACGCCTGAGCCAAAGCCTTTGAAGTTAGACTGGATAAACGAAATCATCCGGCCTTCAGAGTCAGACGCACACAAGTAAACGGTGCCACCTGAGGGCGGCTGACCAGGCGCGTACTCTCCGGCCTTTTTCAAGCTGATCAGTTTGGCGCGTTCTTTCGCATAGGCCGGGCTGAGCAAGGCGGATACGCTGACCTTCATGTGAGCCGGGTCAGAGATATGCTCATACAAATCAGCAAACGCGACACGCATCGCCTCGATTTCGAGGTGCATACGCTCAGGTGAGCCTGGCTTGGTTTCGTTGTAGGGCAACTGATCAATAATATTGAGAGCCAGCAGTGCGGTTAAGCCTTGACCGTTTGGTGGAATTTCGTGGATAGAGTAACCACGGAAATCTGTCGAGATGGGCTCAACCCAGTCTGCCTGATGGGCCGCGAGGTCGGCTTCTGTCAGTGCCGCACCGTGCTCTGCAGCAAACGCTGCGATCATTTTGGCTAGGCGGCCGCGGTAGAACGACTCACCATTGGTACGGGCGATTTCCTCAAGCGTGTCTGCCTGATCAGCAAATTTCCAGATTTCGCCGGCAACGGGCGCACGTCCATTAGGGATAAATGCTGAAAAGCCAGGAAAATCCTTTAGTTCTTTGGCCGCTGTGGCCCACTGGCGGGCAATCACCGGGCTGACGGGAAAACCTTCGCGTGCATGACGAATGGCATCGGTAAATAAGTCAGCGAAAGGCAGATTACCAAATTTCTTTGATAACGCGACCCACTGCGAGACCGCACCTGGGACGGTGACGGATTCCCAGCCACGGTCATCCATGGCTGTCTTGTCTTTAAATCGCTCGGGTGACCAGGCGGCTGGCGCGCGTCCCGAGGCATTGAGTCCGTGCAGTTTGTTGCCATCCCAGATCAGGGAGAAACCATCACCACCGATACCATTCATGGTCGGTTCAACAACGGTTAACGTGATGGCTGCAGCAATTGCTGCGTCTATCGCGTTACCACCGCGTGCAAATACTGCGGCGCCTGCTTGTGCGGCCAGAGGCTGGGAGGTCGATACGATGTTGCGACCAAGTACGGGTTGTCGACCTGAAGGGTAAGGGAGCTGCCAATTCATGAAAGGTGATGTCCTGAAAAATTTGGATATTGAGTTGTGCGTCTATTTAATGCAGATATCATAGACTGCCATAATAAAACAAGGCGCCCCTGAATCCAGTGGGTGCCTTGTTTTTACTGATTTGTAATACAAGCGTGATACTACAAACGCCCGCTGAAGAATTTAGGCGACGGTATGCAGTGCAGCTTTAACCGTTGCGAAAATCTCATCGATCTGCGCTTCTGACACGATAAGAGGTGGCGAGAAAGCCAGGATGTCGCCTGTAAATCTAACCATCACACCTTTTTCGTAACACTTGAGAAACACGTCATATGCGCGTGTGCCTGGTGAGCCATCGCGTGAGTTGAGTTCAACAGCACCCATCAGGCCCAGGTTGCGGATGTCTTTGACATGTGGCTCACCGCGTAATGCGTGGATCGCTGCCTGAAATTTAGGCGCCATCTGATTGGCACGGGCAAACAGGCCTTCGCGCTTGTAGATGTCCTGAGCAGCGATACAAGCTGCAGCGGCAGCTGGGTGTGCAGAGTACGTGTAGCCATGGAACAACTCAATCGCCTGACCAGGACCTGCGTTGACGATGGCGTCATGAACCTGACGGCTTGCGGCAACAGCGGACATTGGAATCGCGGCGTTGTTGATGGCTTTTGCCATCGTTAGCAGGTCAGGGGTCACGCCGAAGTACTCGCTGGCGGTGGCTGCACCCAGACGACCAAAGCCTGTGATGACTTCATCAAAAATCAACAGAATGCCGTGCTTGGTGCAAATGTCGCGCAAGCGCTGAAGGTAGCCCTGAGGAGGAATCAGTACACCTGTTGAACCAGCAACGGGCTCAACGATCACGGCTGCAATGGTCGAGGCATCATGCAGCGCGACAAGACGCTCCAGGTCATCTGCTAAATGCGCGCCCCAGGCAGGCTGACCCTGACTGTAGGCCATGTGTTCAATACTGTGGGTGTGTGAAATATGGTCAACACCAGGGATCAGGTTGGCCGAGTAGGCTTTGCGGTTGGAAACGATACCGCCCACCGAGATGCCGCCAAAACCCACGCCGCTATAGCCGCGCTCGCGACCGATCAGGCGGGTACGCTGGCCTTCGCCACGCGCGCGGTGGTAGGCCAGCGCGATTTTCAATGCTGTATCGACGGCCTCAGAGCCGGAGTTAGCAAAGAAGATGCGATCCAGACCGGCAGGCATGACCTCGGCAACTTTGGTGGCTGCTTCAAAAGCAAGCGGATGACCCATCTGGAAGGAGGGCGCGTAGTCCATCTCCATCATCTGGGTGTGGACGGCTTCGATGATTTCTTCACGGCCATGTCCTGCATTGACGCACCAGAGGCCGGCGCAACCGTCCATCACTTTACGGCCATCAACGGTGGTGTAGTACATGCCTTTTGCTGACTTCAGCAGGCGTGGTGCCGATTTAAACTGCTTGTTGGCAGTAAAGGGCATCCAGTAGTTGGTCATGTCCAAATCGTTGGTCAGATTGACGTTTTCGGTAATGGCGTTCATGTGTAGGGCTCCTGATGAGAGGTCGATGTAGCACTTTAACGCTCAATACCACTGAAGGGGCAGTACAGTCTGAAGGTTTTATGGCAAACTGTACTGGTAGGCTCAGCGGCATTTCATCTCGGTGCCATTTCAGGGATAGGGGAGCATGTATGGCTGCAACGGCATTACGTCTGACCTGTGACCGTCACTCTCCGGTCACGCTGGTCGATCAGATTGTCACGGCAATCCAGACTGCCATTGAACAGCATGTCTTGCGTGCCGGAGATAAGCTGCCTTCGGTCCGAACACTCGCACGCGAGCATGATTTAAGTGCATACACCGTGGCTGAAGCCTATCAGCGCCTGACTGCCTCGGGAAGCATTGTCTCGTATCCTGGGTCAGGCTACCGCGTCGCGCAAATCACTCCGCCAGCCGCGATAGGCAAAATCTCATGGACAGCCCCCGCCCTGAGCGCTGCGTGGTTACTCTCGGATGTCTTTGCTGATCACTCTGTCCCGATCAAAGCTGGATGCGGCTGGATTCCAGGAGAATGGCTCGACGAAACGGACATGCAGCATGCCTTGCGTGCGCTGAGTCGAGTCCCCGGACCCAGGCTCGGAGGCTACGGCCATCCTTATGGGATGGGAGCACTACGTGCACAAGTTGCTGCAATCCTGCGCCGTAATGCCATTCCGGCGGACACGACGAATGTTTTGCTGACGCAAGGAGCTACGCAAGCTTTGGATCTCGTGGTGCGTACGTTGTTGCGACCAGGCGATACGGTGTTAGTGGATGATCCTTGTTACTGCAATTTGCTTCAGATTCTCCAATTGGCGGGTTTGCGTGTGATTGGTGTGGAGCGCACAGCAGAAGGCCACAACCTGGAGCAGCTGAAAAAGCTCCTCATCAAAGAAAATCCGAAAGCTTTTTTTGTGAACACGGTTTTACAAAATCCGACGGGTACCTCTTTATCCGCGCAGTCTGCAAGAGAGCTGTTAGGGCTGGCGGATCAGCACGGCATGTGGGTGATCGAGGACGATATTTATCGTGAGCTTGCACCAGCCGGTGCGCCGTGTCTTGCGGAGATGGATGGTCTGAATCGCGTCATTTATATCTCTGGATTTTCCAAGACGATTACGCCTACGCTGCGGGTGGGTTATGTCGCCGCACATGAAGAAATCTTAACGGATCTCGCGCGTACAAAAATGGCGGTCGGGTTGACCTCGTCAGAGATCACTGAGCGTGTGGTCGCAAATATCCTGATCGATGGACATTATGAAAAACATGTCGAGTTACTGGCCAGAAAATTAAAAGCTTCGCACATGCAAGTCGCACAAAGCATGCGTTCGGCGGGCATGGAGATTTTTCATGAGCCTGGGGCCGGCTTATTTATCTGGGCGCGTTTGCCAATTGATCCGGCACAAAGTATTCAGGTTGCCACGCAGGCCTTGCAGCGCGGGATCTGGCTGGCACCAGGCTCTTATTTTCGTCCCGGTGATCAGCCCTCGAACTGGTTTCGTTTCAATGTGGGCAGTTCGGATAATGACGTGCTGTGGGATTTTGTAAGGGGGTTGCAGCGTTAGGGTGTCAGCGTTAGGGGTACCGCAGTAAAAAGTTATCGGTCAACCGCCAGATAAAGCGTCTCTTTGATTTCTTCCATAACGATATAGCTGCGTGACTCCGCAGAGGCGGGCATACGTTTGAGAATTTCGCCGAGTAACTGACGATATTTATTCATCTCACTCAGGCGTGCTTTAACTAGATAATCAAAATCGCCCGAAACTAAATGGCACTCCATGACTTCTGGGACATATTCGAGTTCTTTTTTAACTTTTTCAAAAACATCGCCTGATTTTGAGGAGAGTTTTATTTCGAGAAAGACTAATAAGTTTTTTCCGAGTGCGGCAGGATTGACGCGGGCGTAGTAGCCCATGATGACGCCTTCACGCTCCATGCGTTTGACGCGTTCGGAGCAAGGCGTGGCCGACAGGCTGACTCGTTCGGCAAGTTCGGTCATTGATAATCTGCCATCGCGTTGCAGAACGTCGAGTATTTTGAGGTCAGTACGATCAAGTGTGCGCATGGCGTGTCCTGTACAGTTCATCGAGCGTGATGGACACCTCGTAGCGGTCAGGCAAAGGAGTCCACTAATATATTTTGATATTTTAGTGAATAACCCTGCTTTTTGCGATGGGCAGTATATTTTTATATGTTTTCGCAGGCAATGAAGGCGAAAAATTTCGATGGATAGCGAATGGATCACAACGTACAAACCAACGTACACACCAACGTAAAAACGGTAACTGTACAGTTACCCCAGGGAGAAATAACAGGTACCAGGCTCGCGCAGGTGTCTCGTTTTTCGTCTGTTCCTTATGCGCAGCCTGCTGTAGGCCCGCTCAGGTTTGCTCCGCCCGTGCCGGCGCGCTGGGCTGGGACGCTGGATGCGACCCAGCCCATGCCAGTCTGCCCGCAGCTTGCGTCCAGACTGCGCGGCGTGATGGGTGATTTTCAAGCGCAGCAGTCTGAGGACTGTTTGCGCCTGACTGTCTGGACGCCATCGGCGGATACCCGCAAGCGACCCGTCGTAATCTGGTTGCATGGCGGTGCATGGCAGAGCGGGGGTGGCGCCGTCGACTGGTATGACGGTGCGCGGCTCGCCGCACGCGGGGATATCGTTGTGGTGGGCGTCAACTATCGTTTGGCTGCGTTGGGTTGGCTATACGTGCCGGGTGAAACCGCCAATGTCGGTCTGCTCGATGAAGAGGCCGCAATACGCTGGGTGGTTGAGCACATTGCACATTTCGGCGGTGATCCAGAGCAGATTACGCTGATGGGCCACTCTGCTGGCGCCTTTAATATCGCTGCGATGCTCACGCGCCAGCCTCAGTTTCAGCGCGCGATCTTGCATAGTGCCTCGTTGGGGCGCGGCTTTCGCGAGGCGAAACAAGCGGCATATTTAAGTGGTGTATTTCTCAAGGCGGCGGGTGCCGAGGATCTCGCTCAGGCACGCAGCTTGCCACTCGAAGCTCTGTTCGCCGCGCAGCAATCTCCTGCCGTTGCACAAGCACTGAAAGAAGAGGGCGCGAATCGCAGTCTGTTTTGTCCGGTCGTTGATGGCGAGATATTTCCGTCTCCTGTCGAGCCGCTGATGCAAACAGCTTGCGCCGCGGTTGACGTGCTTGTAGGCTCGACACTCAATGAAATGGCTGCTTTTCCAGGGATGTCGATCAACGAACAGAGCCAACAGCTGGGTGAGCAGATTTTTCGTGCACCTGGCCGGCAGTGGGCGACCAATGCACGGACTTCCGGCAGGCAAGCCTGGAGCTTCAGTTTTGACTATGCTCCCAATCCGGAGGTGGGTGCCTGCCACTGCATTGATTTGCCGTTTGTGTTCGGTAATCTGGATGCTTTTGCGCATGCGCCAATGCTCAGAGGGATGGTTGCCGAGCATGCGGCATTACTGGTTGATCAGCTGCAAACCGCCTGGATTGAATTTGTGCATGGAAGGTCTCCTGGCTGGGAGATGGCTCCGGCTGTTAAGGTTTTTAAATAAGGAATGAATATGATTTTGTCTATCCACGCATGCCGTAAATTGTGCCGGACGCTGACGCTGAGCTTGTTTATGCTGGCGTGTCTGTCACTAAGTGCGCAGGCGCAGCAGTCTTTCCCGGACAAGCCTGTGAAAATCATCGTGGCAAATCCGCCGGGCGGCCCGGTCGATGTGGTGCTGCGAGTGCTGGCTAATCGCATGAGTGCGATATGGCATCAGCCCGTGGTTGTGGAAAACAAGCCGGGTGGTGCCGGGATCGTGAGCACCTCGGCGCTAGTTAAGGCTGCGCCTGATGGCTATACGATCGCGATGGTGACCGCCTCATCAATGACGATCATGCCCTTCGCGGTTGATACGCTGCCTTATGATCCGATGAAAGATCTGCAACCAATTTCTCTGGTGGCACGCACACCGTTTATCTTTATTGTGCGTCAGGATAGTCCCATAAAAACCTGGCAGGACTTCGTGGCGCTTGCCCGGCAAAAGGACCTGACAATCGGTTCATATGCGATTGGGTCGGCTTTCCATCTGGTGTGGGAGCAAACCGCGAGACGCGTCGGAATCAAGGCCGTCTACGCCCCTGCGAACTCTGCCGGTAAGACGCAGAGTGATCTGGTGGGCGGGCAGCTCGATATTGTTCTGGAGGCGCCCTCGAGCGCGAACGCCATGCTTGAAAGTGGTCGCGTACGCGCGATCGCGATTACCAGCCCTGAGCGCTTTGCCGGTCTGCCTGATACGCCTACGCTCGCCGAGTCCGGCCTGAAAGGGTACGCCTCGTTGCCCTGGATCGGCCTGATGGGGCCCGCAGGAATGCCCGCAGAGCGCGTCAGTATTATTCAGCGAACCGTGGCAGAAATCCTCAAGGAGCCCGCCATGCAAAAACAGTTGCAAACTCTAGGTATGATCTCCGTTGGAAGTGATCCACAAATGCTAGCCGATACTATCTTGCAAGAACGTCGGGCTATGCAGCCACTCGTCAAAGAACTTGGGATTAAATTGCAATGATATTTACCCAGACCCCTCCTATATTAAAAACCGCAGAAGTATTCACTGAGATGCCTGGGCATTTCCGTCGAACCGGCGTGCATTCCGAGTGGGCGCGCGCTAATCGGAGTGGGGATGCGGTGGATTCGTTTCTGGAGGGTCCTGTGTTTGATGGCCGGGGCAACCTCTACGTAACCGATATTATTTTTGGCCGCGTATTTTGTATTGATCCAACAGGTCAATGGTCCTTGGTCATTGAGTACGACGGAGAGCCAAACGGGATGCGTTTTATCTCGGAAACAGACTTGCTGATCACGGATTACAAAAACGGTCTGATGCGACTCAATGTCGACACAGGACAGTTAACGCCCTATCTCACGCGTCGTAATAGTGAACGCTTCAAGGGTATGAACGACCTGGTGCTGGACTCGCAGGGCAATATTTATTTCACGGATCAGGGTCAGTCTGGGCTGCATGATCCGACGGGATGTGTCTACCGCCTGCGCCTGAACGGCCAGCTCGATTTGCTGATGGACAATATCCCTAGCCCGAACGGGATTGTGCTGTCACCCGATGAAAAGGCTTTGTTCGTCGCGGTGACCCGGGGCAATTGTGTCTGGCGAGGACCGCTGATGAAAGATGGCAGCATCGTTAAGGTCGGTCAGTTTTTTACCTCCTACGGCCCAAGCGGTCCAGATGGGTTGGCGATGGATCAGGCGGGCAATCTGGTCATCGCTAATCCTGGCCTGGGTTATGTGTGGCTGATTAACAAGCGTGGAGAGCCCCTCATGCTGATTAATAGTCCGCGCGAGATGATGCTGACTAATATTGCGTTTGGTGGCGCTGACAATAAAACGCTTTATTGCACGGAGTCGGGCTCGGGTTCGATTCTGATGGTGCAAATGCCTGAGCCTGGCATGCCGCTACACAGGCTTGGGGTGTAGTAAAAGACTGCGGTGATTTCACGGGCTTTGTGCGAAAATGACGGTTAGGATTTTTAGTCTTAACCCTCCTTCATATCTGGCTCTCCATGCTGAAATCATCGCTTTATTCCTTGCGCGCTAAGTTCGCTTTCACACTGCTGGGAGGGCTGCTGCTCGGTTCCGCAGCATATGCGGCGCCTCCTATTCTGGTGTTGAATTCACAAAATGCCAATGTGAGCGTGATCGATCCTGTTACGTATAAAGAAATCAAACGCGTACCGGTCGGTAAAGAGCCTCATCATTTGTACCTCACGCCTGACAATAAGTCGGTGATGGTGGCGAACGCAACAAGCGATTCGATCACCTTTATGGATCCTAAAACAGGTGATGTCCAGCGTACCTTGAAGGGTATTGCCGATCCGTACCATTTGCGTTTTTCGCCGGATATGAAATGGTTTGTCACGGCGGCAAACCGTCTGAATCACGTTGATATTTACCGCTGGGAAAAAAAGGGCGACGAATATGAAATGAAACTGGCTAAACGGATACCGACGGGTAAAACGCCCAGCCATATCGCGATCGACAGCAAAAGCACGATTGCCTATATCTCTGTTCAGGATGGCAACGAGTTGATGGCCATTGAGTTGGCGACGCAAAAGCCGCTGTGGACTGTGCCTGTGGGTAAAACCCCCGCCGATGTGTATCTCGCGCCAGATGACAAAACACTTCTGATTGGTATGACGGGCGCCTCAGAGGTCGAGGTCTACGATGTTTCAGCGGCAGGCGCCAAACTCACCAAGCGGATTCCTACCGGTGCTGGTGCGCACGCTTTTCGTTCGCAGGGTGATAAGCAGCATGTTTTTGTGAGCAATCGTAGTGCCAATACGATTAGCCGAATCAACGTTAAATCGCTAACGGTTGTCGACACCTACAAAACTCCGGCAGGACCTGACTGCATGGAGATGCTGGCTGACGGAAAGACCTTGCTGTTTACTGCACGCTGGGCCGGAAAGCTTGTCGCCATTGATCTTGAAAAGAAAGCCGTGGTTAAACAGGTGCCAGTGGGCAAGTCTCCTCATGGTGTCTGGACATTGAATCATGCGAGTCGTATCTAAACGAAGCGCCTCTCAGTTACTGCTGAGTGTCGGGCTGTCGGGTGTTGTGACGGCCTGGGCGATCGGGCCGGCTCCGGCCGTCTTGGTTGAGGGTTGTGACAAACCTGTTTATTTGACCTTTGATACGGGGCACATGGGTGTTGCGCCCCTGGTTTCTGAGGTCTTGAGCAGGGAAAACATTCGCGCCACATTTTTCCTGGCCAACGAACCCACCCTGACAGGAGGAACGAGTCTGGATGATGTCTGGGCGCCATGGTGGGAGAAAATGTCTGGCCAGGGCCATTCTTTTGCTTCACACACGTTCGATCACGTCTACTGGCTCTCCGATCTGCCAGAGAATCAATTTAAAGTCAGGCCGAGCAGCGGTCCTGAGGCCGGTAAAGTTCAGACCTGGAGTGCGCAAAAATACTGCGATGAGTTGGCACGCGTAGATGTGCGGTTTGAGCAGATGACTGGACGCAAGACCCTGCCTGTATTCAGAGCTGCGGGGGGGAAGACTTCTACAGACTTGATTCAGGCTGCAGCGAGTTGCGGTTATGCCCACGTCGGCTGGTCGCCAGCCGGGTTTTTAGGCGATGAGCTGTCCAGCGCCCAGTATCCGAATACGGTATTGCTCGAACGCGCATTGAAAAACATTCGTGTCGGCGATATTCTGATGGCACACCTCGGGATTTGGTCCAGACAGGATGCCTGGGCACCTGCTGTGCTTGGACCTTTGGTGGCGGGACTTAAGCAAAAAGGCTTTTGTTTCGCTACGATTGACCAGCATCCTGATTATCGGGACTGGATCAAAAAATATGCCTTCACGCCTCAAGCCCTCCCACAATATTCCTTGGAGCAAGCGGTACAGGGGAATTACACTTCTGAACAAGAAGATGTAGAGCTTCTGGATCTCTCCACAGAGAAGCTTTCTGACCTCTCAACAGAGAAAAACGTGCAACATGAATAACCTGACAGAGCTTTTTGACCAAGCCCAGCAATGGCTGTTTGAAACGGCGATACAGCCTTTGTTATTCCATACCGGGTTCGGTGGGATGATCGAAGACGCGTATACCGGCACGATGTGGTTGCTGATCGGACTGTTGGAGATTGTCCTGCTGGTTGTTGTGTTCGGGACGTTACAAAGATTGCGGCCTGCTGAACCGGTCGTTGATCGTGCGCAGATTCGTATTGATATTATTTATACGCTGATCCACAGGCTCGGTATTTTTAAGCTGGTGTTGTTCTTTTCAATCGAGCCGCTCTGGAACGAGCTGTTTGGTCAGGCGCATATCCTTGGCTTTTCTCCTCTGCATCTGGATGAGCTCTGGCCTGGCGTCACCGACATCGCGTGGGTGAGCCTGATCATGTATGTGCTGATTTTTGATTTTGTTGAGTATGTTTATCATCGTGCGCAGCACCGCTATGCCTGGTTCTGGGCCTTGCACGCCGTGCATCACAGCCAGCGTCAGATGACCATGTGGAGCGATAACCGTAACCACCTGCTTGATAGTTTCATTCGCGATGCTGTGCTGGTACTGGTCTCCCAGCTGATTGGTGTGCCCCCTGCGCAGTTTGTGCTGATCGTGGTGTTTACACAGTTGGTGGAAAGTCTCTCGCATGCAAATGTACGGATGAGTTTTGGTGCCTGGGGCGATCGTATTCTTGTCAGCCCGATGTTCCATCGTTTTCATCATTCCATTGCATATGATGAGTCGGCTGCGGGACCTGCACACGGTCATAATTTTTCAGTTTTGTTTCCTGTCTGGGATCTGCTGTTTGGTACGGCGAAATTCAATACTGGTTATGTACCAACAGGCGTGCATGATCAACAGGCGGCAGAAGGAGTGCGTGATTATGGCCAGAGCTTCTGGTCCCAGCAGGTACTGGGAATACGGCGGATGTTCGGACGCGACGCCTGACGATCAGTCGGGGATCGTATGACTACGCATCCCCGCAGATGTTAAATCACACCGCGCGCTTTCAGGGCCGCATATTGCTCGGGCGTGACACCAATCTCTTTCAAAATTTGTTCAGTGCTCGCGCCGAGTAACGGTGGGGCCTGTTCAAAAGAAAGCGGCGCCTGAGTGAAATTCAGCGGGCTGACGATCTGCGGTACGACTCCCGCCGTGGGGTGGGGTAAATAACGCAGCATTTGACGATGCACGATTTGTGGATCGGCGAGAATTTCCGGAATGGTGTTGATCGGGCCGCATGGGACGCCATGTGCGCGCAGCGCCTCGATACACGCTTGACGACTGCGCTTGCCGATCTCGCCGCCGACAAACTCCATCAGTGCAGGCAAATTGATTACGCGCGCCCGGTTTGTTGCAAAGCGTTCCTCCTGCGCGACGGCTGGGTGCCCCATCGCCTGACAAAAACTCGCGAATTGTCCATCGTTACCGACAGCCAGCACCATTTTTCCATCCGTACAATTAAACACATCCTGTGGCTGAATATTGGGGTGTTTGTTACCCATACGCTGTGGTGTTTTGCCTGAGACCAGATAGTTCATGCCCTGATTCGCAATGGTTGCGACCATTACATCGAGCATGGCGAGGTCAATGTATTCGCCCTCACCACATTCGTTGCGACGTGCAAGCGCAGCCAGAACCCCAACGGCTGCCCACATGCCTGTCATTAAGTCCATGATGGGCATGCCGACTTTTTGCGGGCCCCCACCGGGTTCGCCATCACGCTCACCAGTGACGCTCATCAGACCGCCCATTGCCTGGATCATGAAATCGTAAGCAGGTAATTCTGCCAGCGGACCACTTTGGCCAAATCCAGTGACTGAGCAGTAAATCAGCGCGGGATTCACGGACTTGAGGTCGGCATAGGCCAGGCCGTAGCGCTCAAGCGTGCCGACCTTATAGTTTTCCAGCACGATGTCGGATTCACTGGCTAATTTGCGAATGATGTCCTGACCTTCTGTTGTACTGATGTCGACAGTAATTGATTCTTTGCCGCGATTGGCGGCGAGGAAATAGCAGGCCTCGCGTGTTTCCTGACCATCTGGGCCCTTGAGAAACGGAGGCCCCCATACGCGGGTGTCATCTCCCACTCCGGGCCGCTCAACCTTGATAACGGTTGCGCCCAGATCCGCAAGAATCTGGCCCGCCCAGGGGCCTGCGAGCACGCGGCTCAAGTCAAGTACTTTGATGTGTGTAAGCGGGCCTGTTTTGTTCATGATCAGTTTGCCGTTGCGCCCGAGGACTTGACTGCCTGCGCCCAGTTTTTAACTTCTTGCGCGATAAATGCACGAAATGCCTCGGTATTCAGATCTGCGGCAGCGGCGCCTTCTTTAGCCAGACGCTCGTTGACCTCAGGCGATTTGAGCGCCTCGGTGAATGCCTTGTTCAGCGTAGCCACGACACTGTCAGGTGTCTTGGCTGGCGCCAGAATGCCGTGCCAGGACAGCGCCTGAAAACCTGCCAGGCCTTGTTCAGACATGGTGGGTACGTCAGGCAGAGCGGGTGAACGCTGCGGGGAGGTGACCGCGAGCGCGCGCAAGTTACCGTTTTTGATCAGCGCAATTGCACCAGGGATCGTCGTAAACATGAAATCGACCTGGCCACCGACCAGGTCGGCCTGTGCGGGGTTGCCGCCTTTGTAAGGAACATGGGTGAATTGCACGCCCGTCGAGGCCTTCATCATTTCGCTCGCGAGGTGACCGGGAGTCCCTGCGCCAGATGAGCTCATGTTGGCCTTGTCGCCTTGAGACCGAATATAGACGAGCAACTCTTGCAGGTTGCCAACCTTGTCTTTGAGATTTTTACCTACAACCAGGACATTGGGTACGGTAGCCAGTAATGTGATGGGTTTGAAATCTTTCACCGCATCGTAAGGCAGGTTTGAGTACAGAGTTGGGTTAATGCCATGTGTACTGGCTGTCGCGAGCATCAAGGTGTAGCCATCGGGCGCCGCACTCAGGACTTGCTTGGCAGCGATGGTGCCGTTTGCACCTCCTTTATTCTCTACGACAATTTGTTGTTTCAGTATTTTGGAGGCCTCGGCGGCCAGTGTTCGCGCCAGAATGTCTGAGGTGCCTCCAGCGGAGTGCGGCACGATCAGCGTGATGGATTTAGTGGGGAAGTCCTGCGCCCCGACAGGGGTGACGAGGCTAAAAGCGAAGACGCTGGCGAGCGCTGCCGAGGCCCGCATCAGACGGCTAGTAAACGACTGACGCATGATGCGGGTCTCCTTGTGTAGATGTGAAACGTTAATCTGAACCGAGACTCAATTTGTTAGCCTGACGCTTTTCTATGGACCATTTCAACAGCGCTGCACAGCGATAAATACCATGTGCAAACTTGCCATAAGGCAGGGTCAGGAATAATGCCATGACGACACCCAGATGGATGGCGAGCAGCAGTGGCATTGCACTTGTCTCACGCCAGGCAAGCAATCCCAGTCCTGTGAGGCTGGTCAGGAACAGCAGGGCGATAAATGCGCGATCCATGGGTTTTTGCGCAGCATCACCATGCAGTGGTGAGCGATTCAGATTCAACCAGAGCAGGCCAGCCGGCCCCACTAGCAGGCCGATCCCGCCAACGGTACCCAAAATCACTGGCAAACTGAAGTAGCCATACGGCGCTTGCCATCCGAAGGCATAGTGATAGACGGTCGCCACCGAGGTGGCGGCAAAGCACAGCATAAAACCGTAGAAGGTCAGATGATGAAAACGACGACGGCGCAGCGTAAAGCGATCGTCTTCGTCATTACAGCCCTCACCATGGCCGCCATCGAGATATTTAAGTTTCAAAGCGTTCTGCGCTGCTTCGGTTACGGTTTCCTGGGTGAGTTTGCCGGGAGTGATTTCCTTCCAGAACCGGCGCACGCCGATGCCTAGCGCAAGCACTGCAAAGCCAAATACAGAGCCAAACATCACTACGAGTGTGTTGTGTGGAAAAATTGCGTAGAAATTACCAGCCAGAGGCGCGCTTTGTGGCTGGCTCAGCAAGTTACCCGCGGACAAGACGGTGAGTATTAGAAACAAGACCAGACCAAAAGCGGTCGCGAGCGACAACGTGACGCCATTGTTTTTGTAAAGCTTGCCAAGTGATGCGGGCCAGGCAAAGTCTGTATAGGTTTCCATCCGGACCTTGGCCATTGCCTGGGGCACATTGACCATGAATTCATGCGGCGGTGCATACTGACAGGCGTGCAGGCAGGCTCCGCAGTTGTGACATAAATTAGCCAGATAGTTCAGATCTGCTTTGTTATCGAATTCAAGCCGTCTGGCCATAGCGGGAAATACCGCACAGAATCCTTCGCAGTAACGACAGGCGTTACAGATCTGCAGCGCACGTGCGGCCTCGGCCTCATTGGCTGTGATGCCTTTTTTGTGCCAGGTAATGGAGTGCTCGTTTGAGCCCGCCAGATTTTGCGCTTCGCGCGCGAGTGACTCAAGCGACTGCATGGTGCGCTCCTTCCTTAATTTTTTTAGCCGCTGCGGCGGCCTGTGTGCCAGCAATGCGGCCAAATGCGGTACCGATCGACATGCCTACCCCTGCGGTATAGCCTTTGCCCAGGACATTGCCGGCGCTGATTTCACCTGCAGCAAACATGTTTGGACTGGCTTTGCCATTAAAGAACACGCTGGATTTTTCGTCGGTCACCAGACCAAAGTAGGTAAAGGTAATGCCAGGACGTAGGGCATAGCCATAAAACGGGGCCGTATCGATTGGACGCGCCCAGTGTGTTTTTTCTGGCGTCACGCCTTCGGTATGGCAATCATCCTGAATCGTATGATCAAAGGTGCCAACGCGACAGGCATTGTTGAACTCGTTAATGGTTTTCATGAAGTTGGTCCCGTCCAGCCCCAGTTTCTGTGCAAGCTCTGGCAACGTGTCGGCCTTGACGCCAGGAAATACGGGAGGCATGAAACGACCAACTGATTTGGCATCGATGATTGTGTAGGCGATTTGTTTGGGCTGCAAGGCGACTAGCCGGCCCCACAACGCATAGCGTTTGGGCCAGAAATCCTCGCCTTCATCGTAAAAGCGCTCAGCATTGCAATTCAGCACGACGCCAAGCGAGACGCAATCCAGACGGGTTGCAATGCCGCCATCATATTGGGGTGCGCGTGCATCAATTGCTACGCAATGTGCCTGGGTCGGGTCGCCCATGGTGTCAGCGCCTTCGCGCATCATGACTTTAAGAACTGCGCCCATGTTGTAGCGTGTGCCACGGACCAGAAAGTTTTCTGCAGGCCATTCGCCGCGCTCGTTTTGGCCCCAGGCTTCGCGCACCCACTCGCGGTTGGATTCGAACCCGCCGCAACCGAGAATGACGGCGCGACCGGCGTAGCGTTTATCGCCAACCAGTGCGGCGACAAACTGACCGTCTTTGATTTCAAGATCGTCCACGGGCGAGTCATACAGGATATCGACCCCGAGTTTTTCAGCGCTCAGGTAGTAGGCATTGACGAGTGCTTTACCGCCACCCATAAAAAAGGCGTTCGTACGCGCGACGTGCAAAGTGCCTGAGAGAGGCGGTTGAAAATGTACACCATGCTTGCGCATCCAGTCGCGGCAGGTCGAGGACTCGCGGATCACCATCCGCGCAAGTGCCTCGTTGGTTTGACCGCCCGTAACTTTAAGCAGGTCTTGCCAGTATTCTTCTTCGGGGTAGGCATCGACCAGGACGTCTTGCGGGGCATCATGCATACAGCGCAGATTGCGGGTGTGTTGCGAATTACCACCACGCCACTCTCTGGGCGAAGCCTCAAGCAGCAAGACGCTGGCACCCGCTTCGCGCGCCATGAGCGCGCCACACAGTGCGGCATTCCCGCCGCCAACTACGATTACGTCCCACATGATAATTTGTCCCGCGCTATTAGAGTGCGGGAATCATACCGCTAGAACAACTTGAGAACCAGAGCGCGGGCCCTTTAAACCGACAAGTGACGTTTAACTTCTGCGCTATCCATCTCCTCTCGCTGACCTGTGGCGACGACTTCGCCCCGGGAAAGCACGACAAAGCGGTCTGCCAGTTCACGGGCAAAGTCAAAATACTGTTCGCACAGCACAATCGCCATGTCACCGCGCTCGCGCAGCAGGTGAATCACGCGGCCGATGTCCTTGATGATGGAGGGCTGGATGCCTTCTGTGGGCTCATCAAAAATGATTAGTTTGGGTTCCGCAACCAGGGCACGCGCAATGGCGAGCTGTTGCTGCTGGCCACCGGAGAGGTCGCCGCCACGGCGAGATAGCATAGACTTCAGAACGGGAAACAATTCATAAATTTCCCCCTTGATCTCGCGGGCTTTACTGCTGGATTTTGTGGCCATGCCCATCAGGATGTTTTCCTCGACGGTCAGTCGGGCGAAAATTTCACGACCTTGCGGCACATAGGCCATCCCTAGCGCTGCGCGCTGGTGGGGGGCGAATTTGCTAATGTCTTGCCCATCGAACATGACATGGCCCGAGGAAATCGACTGGACTCCCATCAGACATTTCAGCAAGGTGGTTTTCCCCACGCCGTTACGACCGAGCAAAGCCATGCACTCGCCTTGTCTGACTTCGAGAGAGATGCCACGCAAAGTGTGGCTGCTGCCATAGTACTGATTGATTTTTTGAACGTCCAACATCACGTTATCGTCCCAAATAGACTTCGATGACCCGCTGGTCGGATTGGACTTGCTGCATGGTGCCCTCAGCAAGGACTGAGCCTTCGCAGAGCACCGTGACTTTGCCGCCCTGCGCGATCTGATTGACAAAATCCATGTCGTGTTCGACGACCATCAGTGAGTGTTTGCCGCGCAGGTCGTTGAGCAACTCGCCGGTTCGCTCGGTCTCCGCATCGGTCATGCCTGCGACAGGTTCATCGAGCAGTAATAACAAAGGTTCTTGCATCAGCAGCATGCCGATTTCGAGCCACTGTTTCTGGCCATGTGACAGCAGCCCTGCCGGACGTTTGTACTCATCCATGAGGCGCAGCAATTCAAGCGTATCTGCAATCTTGTCGCGTTGATAGCTATTGAGACGTGCAAACAAGGTCTGCTTGACTTGTTTGTTGGTTTTCATCGCCAGCTCAAGGTTTTCAAAGACCGTATGGTTTTCAAAAACGGTAGGGCGCTGAAATTTACGACCAATACCCGCGTCGGCGATCTCGGACTCCTGCATCTTGGTCAGGTCAATATTCTGACCGAAAAAAGCGGTCCCGGAAGTAGGTTTGGTTTTCCCGGTAATGACATCCATCATGGTTGTCTTACCTGCACCGTTGGGGCCGATGATGCAGCGTAACTCACCGACTCCGATGTCTAGTGATAAATCATTCAGTGCTTTGAATCCATCGAACACCACGCTGATTGATTCAAGATAAAGAATCGCGCCATGGGTGGTGTCGACGCCTGGTGTTTTCACGCGACCGTAGGAGGCGGAGCCGCCCGGGCCATTGCTTTGTGTCGCCTGTTCGACTTGAGCGTGATTCGTCGTGCTCATGCGTGCTCCTTGTTGCGCTGGCCAAGTTTGCGCACTAGCCCGACGATGCCTTGAGGCAGGAATAAAGTAACCAGTACGAAAATCAGGCCGAGCGCGTAGAGCCAGAATTCGGGCACGACGCTGGTGAACCATGTTTTCAAACCATTGATGGCCCCCGCGCCAATGATCGGACCGATCAGCGTCCCACGCCCGCCCGTTGCAACCCAGATCACCATCTCGATCGAGTTCTCGGTCGACATTTCGCCAGGGTTGATGATGCCGACCTGGGGCACGTAGAGCGCGCCGGCGATGCCGCAGATGACCGCAGAAACAGTCCAGATAAATAGTTTGAAACCGAGCGGTTCATAGCCTAAAAATCGCAGGCGACTTTCAGAGTCGCGGATCGCTGTCAGCACTCGGCCGAGTTTGGATTGTGTAATCGCGCGCCCCACGATCAGAGCGAGTAACAGCGCAGCCAGACTCGCCCAATACAGGACAGCACGCGTTTGTGGGGAGGTGATATCAAAGCCCAGAATGGTTTTGAAATCCGTAAATCCGTTATTTCCACCAAAGCCCGTTTCATTGCGAAAGAACAGCAGCATGGCGGCAAAGGTCAGCGCCTGAGTAATGATGGAAAAATATACGCCTTTGATTCTCGAGCGGAAGGCGAAATACCCAAAAATAAATGCGAGCAGTCCCGGCACGAGCACTACGAGCAGCATGGCGTACCAGAAGTGCTCGGTAAACGACCAGAACCAGGGGTAGGTTTTCCAGCTCAGGAATGTCATGAAATCAGGCACAATTTCTGGCGAAGGTTTACCCACTCGCATCAAATACATGCCGCAGGCATAACCACCCAGTGCAAAAAACAAACCATGACCGAGTGACAGGATCCCAGCATAGCCCCAGACCAGATCCAGGGCGAGCGCTGCCATCGCGTAACAGATGAACTTACCAATCAGGGCGATGGTAAAGGCTGATATGTGTAAGGAATGCCCCGCGGGGAATGCCAGATTCAGTACAGGTAACAGGGCAAAGCACAACACGACGATGCCGATGCCCGCCCAGGCTTTCGAGGAAAATAAGTGCGTGTTTGTCGCGTCAAGCAGCGATGCGCGAGTAAGTTGAGTGGTCATTCTGCGCTCCGACCTTTAGGTGCGAACAGGCCTTGCGGACGTTTCTGTACAAACAAGACAATGAACAGCAGAATTGCGATCTTGGCAATCACTGCTCCCCAGAAGGGTTCGATAAACTTATTGAGTGCGCCCAGCCCCATCGCCGCCACGACCGTGCCCGCGAGTTGCCCGACGCCGCCAAGCACCACGACCATAAAGGAGTCAACGATATAGCCGCGACCTAAATCGGGGCCGACGTTGCTGAGTTGGGACAGCGCCACGCCTGCAAGACCCGCGATGCCGGAGCCCAGGCCAAAGGCAAGCATGTCAATACGTCCAGTTGGTACGCCAACGCAATCTGCCATGCGTCGGTTTTGAGTAATTGCGCGCACAAACAGACCGAGTCGTGTGTAGTTCAACACCAGCCAGACCGCAACAACGACGCATAAAGCGAAACCGATGATGACCAGTCTGTTATAGCTCAGGCTGAGGTTGCCAAGGACAGTGATGCCACCGTTCATCCAGGAAGGGTTAGAGACCTCAACGTTTTGCGCACCAAAAATACTGCGCACGGCTTGCATCAGAATCAGGCTGATGCCCCAGGTCGCGAGCAGCGTCTCAAGCGGCCGGCCATACAGCCACCGTATGACCGTACGCTCCAGGAGCATGCCAACCAGTGCGGTAATGATAAAGGCGGCGGGCAGCGCGGCTACAACATACCAGTCCAGCGCACCAGGCAGATATTGTTTGAAAAAACTTTGCACCAGGTAAGTAGCGTAGGCACCGATCATCAAGAGTTCGCCGTGCGCCATATTGATGATGCCCATCAGCCCGAAAGTGATCGCCAGTCCCAGTGCGGCAAGCAACAACACGCTCCCTAAACTGATGCCATAAAACAGATTACCTACCCAGCTGACAATGGTCTGGTGACTGTCAATTTGTTCGAGGGATTTTTTAGCGGCAATACGTACTTCGCCGTCAGGCTCCGCGAAGTTGCCCGCGGCGTCTTTCGTCAGGAGTGCAGTCAGTACAGGTTTGAAGGCTGGATTTTTGCTTTCACCCAGCGCTATGACCGCTTTTGCACGGACTGCAGCGTCACTACTTTTGATGGCGGAACTTGCCAGTGCAATATTGAGTGCGAGTTTGATTTCCGGATCTTTTTCCTGACTCAGTGCGCGCTCAATTACAGGTGTTCGTGCAGTGTCAGCTTCTTTTTGAAGACGTACCGCCGCAGCAAGACGTGTTGCAGCAACGGGTGAGAATAACTCCGCACTGGCTTGCGCACCTTGCAGCGCACGGCGCAGTCGGTTGTTCATATTGACGGCTTGCGCGTCAGTGGGTGGTGTGACCGTTTCGCCGGTCGCAGGATTTAAGGCTTTATTTGCTGCAAGTGACAGCAGGACAGTGCCGTCTGGTGCGATGAGTACATTGCCCGCACCAAGCGCCGCTAGAATCGCAGCGGCGCCCGGATTGGAGAGCTGCCCCAACGCGGTGATTGCCTCTATCTTGTCGTTGTTATTGTCGCTAGCCAATCCGCTTAGAACAGCGCGGTCAACCAACTCTGCGGCAATGCATGCGTATGCTGGAAATGCCAGCAGTACAGCACACAGAAACCTTTTCAAGAAGGGGTAAATCACAATCATGTTGTTGCAGTCTCATTTATAGTTATCTAAATAAAAAAATCAAAGGCCTTGTTTGCCTTCGTTGCCCTTGATGTAAGGACTCCAGGGCTGGGCGCGGATAGGACCTTTGCTTTTCCATACGACGTTGAACTGACCATCCGCCTTGATTTCGCCGATGTAGACTGGCTTGTGCAAGTGGTGGTTGGTCTTATCCATTTCTATAGTGAAACCATCCGGTGCTGCGAATTGCTGGCCAGCCATCGCTGCGATGACTTTGTCCGTGTCGGTGGAGCCAGCTTTTTCTACAGCTTGTTTCCACATGTACATACCAACATAGGTGGCTTCCATCGGATCGTTTGTCACAGCTGTTGCGTTGTTAGGCAGGTTTTTCGCTTTTGCGTAAGCCTTCCACTTGGCAACAAAGTCTGCATTAACTGGGTTTTTCAATGATTCGAAGTAATTCCATGCTGCCAGATGACCGACCAGTGGTTTGGTATCCACGCCACGCAGTTCTTCTTCACCCACTGAGAACGCAACAACAGGCACATCCGTCGCTTTCAGACCCGCATTGCCGAGCTCTTTGTAGAAAGGAACGTTCGAGTCGCCGTTAATCGTTGAAATCACAGCCGTCTTGCCACCAGTGGAAAACTTCTTGATGTTTGCAACGATGGTTTGATAGTCAGAGTGTCCAAAGGGTGTGTAGACCTCATCGATGTCGCTGTCTTTCACGCCTTTCGAGTGGAGGAATTCACGCAAAATCTTGTTTGTGGTGCGTGGGTAAACATAGTCGGTACCAAGCAGAACAAAGCGCTTGGCGCCACCACCGTCTTCGCTCATCAGGTACTCAACAGCGGGGATTGCCTGCTGGTTTGGTGCGGCACCCGTGTAAAACACGTTTTTCTCGAGCTCTTCGCCTTCATATTGAACGGGGTAGAACAAGAGGCTGTTGAGTTCTTTAAATACGGGCAACACTGATTTGCGTGATACGGAGGTCCAGCAACCGAAAACGACGGAAACCTTGTCCTTGTCGATTAATTGACGCGCTTTTTCAGCGAACAACGGCCAGTTTGAGGCGGGGTCAACGATGACGGCCTCGAGTTTTTTGCCGTTTACGCCGCCTTTGGCATTGATTTCGTCGATCGTCATGAGCGCGACGTCTTTGAGTGAGGTCTCAGAGATAGCCATGGTGCCTGACAAGGAATGCAAGATACCAACTTTGATCGTGTCCTCTGCGGCAAATGACTGAGCGGTAAAGCCTGACATTGCTAATAGGCTGACAGCGGTGAGCTGTTTAAGAGCTGTTCTGCGTTTCATCTTTTAACTCCTGAGTCGATGTCTGTTCGGCGCGAGCCGGTTGTGGTGAGTGCCGCACAGTGACCGATGGTGCACCCCGTGCTTGAACGTAATTAAGCAAAAGCCGTGCCAGTTGTTTTTACGGGGTCCAGGTTGGGTCCTGACGGGGGCGAAATCAATGCTTAATGGGGTAATTGAGTGCTTCATCAGACGCAGCTGTGCGTTCAATTGGTGCGACAGCACCGTTCTGGTGCTGTCGGGTGGTGCCGTTTTGTCTGCTCCGCTCGCTGGTGGTGCGTTAGTCGAGCTGTTTAATTCGTCCACTTGCTCTGTGTTTTAGGCTGCAGTGCAATGAGTCGGTAAAATGAACTTCAGTATTGACAAGCGTGTTTACAAGCGATTAGCCATAAGGAACTAACCATGTCAGCAGATACCATGCAGATGAGAGTGCAAGCAATCCGTGACCGCATGGCGGCGGCTTGCGCGCGCGTGGGGCGAGATCCTTCTGAGGTGACGTTGTTGCCTGTCAGCAAGACCTTCGACGATGCAGCGATACGCGAAGCGGTTTCTTTAGGTTTTCATCGCTTTGGTGAAAATCGTACGCAGGAAATCGCTCAAAAAGCCCCTCTGCTGCAGGACTGCCAGATTCAATGGGTGGTCATTGGGCAATTACAAACAAATAAAGCGAAAGATGTTGCGCGTCTGGCTCATGAGCTGCAGTCGCTTGACAGGCTCGAGCTTGCCGAGGCGCTAGATCGTCGTCTCCAGGGCGAAGGTCGCTCAATCGATGTATTGGTGCAGGTCAAGACTTCGCCTGAGGAGTCCAAGTCAGGTCTGGAGGCCTCCGGTTTAAACCAGTTTTTACGCGAACTGAGTCGCTTTGATACGCTGCGAGTAAAGGGGCTGATGACGATGGCAGAGCTTACGCAGGACCCGCAGGCTGTGCGCGCATGTTTTGCCAAATTGCGTCAGTTACGCGATCTGGCCAGGCAGGAAGCGATCGCTGGTATTTCGCTTGAGCGCTTGTCCATGGGGATGAGTGGTGATTTCGAATTGGCGATCGAGGAAGGGTCGACAGAGATCCGTGTGGGCTCAGCCATGTTCGGATCCCGTGCCTCGAGCGCTTGAGGCTAATAATGCAATGGGTATCGTAAGGTAAATGGGCAGCGTAAGGATTTAATGCTTCATGCCCGTACCATGACCATGTGCCGCGCCCGCAGGTTGCGAGCCAGGGTTATAGGTTGGCGGCTTGACAGTGAAGTTCACACGTACGTCACCAGCCTTTTCAAATTTCAAGACAACCGGAATCAGACTGTCTTGCTTGAAAGGACCTGTCAGCTGTAAAAACATCACGTGATAGCCGCCGGGAGCGAGTTTGACATTGCCCTTTGCAGGAATATCGATGCCCTGGACTTCCCGCATTTTTGCCACGCCATCTTCAGTGATCACTGTATGCAATTCGACGCGGTTTGATGCCTCGGACTGAGCGGAGACGAGTTTATCTGCAGAAGCACCCGGATTGATGATTTGCAGGTATCCCGCGCCATTTGTCTGGCCCGGAACGGAGGCGCGTATCCACAGATCATTGAGCTCTAATGCCCCGGCCTTGAAGTCCGCAGCGGCGCACGAACCGATCAGCGCGCCGGTCAAGGCGAAGGCGCTGCAGACGCTTTTAAGCAGGCGGCCGGTCCGGGTGAAAGTTTGACTGTCAATACTTGGACGTGCAGAAATCATGATGTGATCCACAGAAAATTATGGTGCCAGTGAAAGTGTGCCTTGCATGATGGGTGAGTGTCCCGCAAAGGTGCAGAGAAAACTATAACGTACTCCTTGCTGAAGCTTATTAACAGGGAAGGTGACGGACGAGGCTTCTCCTGCACCAATAATCGCGGTATGTGCAATCACACGCGAATCGTTCGGATCGATAAAGTCCAGCGCCTCGCCCGCAGCCATGCCCGTACGCCCGACACCATTGACATCTGACTGTTTGACCAGCACCCAGTTGTGACCCATGGCCGCTTTAGGAAGCCGCCCGGTGTGTTTGAGCTGCACGGTAAATTGCGCGCAGCTTTTGGGCACATTAATTGTGGCAGGGTTAAATCGCATGGCATCGTCGGCCTCGATCACTGCGCTACATTCAGCAGCGTAGCCGGGTGAGGCAATCAGGCTCGCGCCTGCTCCCACTAGTATGAGCCCAGTCAAAACAAACTTATTCATGATGTGGACCGCTTAGCAGTGATTGCATTGCCGGCACGACTGCCGCCTGGACGACCCAGCTGAGCTGACATCCATTGCCCGATATCGACAACCGCCTCCAGATCGACACCCGTCTCGATACCCATGCCTGCAAGCATGAACAAGACGTCCTCGGTTGCGACATTACCCGTTGCGCCTTTCGCATACGGACAGCCACCGAGCCCGGATACTGATGTATGAAAAATGGAAATACCGACTTCCATGGATGCGAGAATGTTGGCAAGTGACTGGCCGTAGGTGTCATGAAAATGACCAGAGATACGCGCGGGATCGACAACTTCTGTTACGGCTTGCATGACTGCGCGCAGGTGCTTGGGCGTGCCTACTCCGATTGTGTCTGCGATATCAATTTCGTGGCAGCCCATTTCAGCGAAACGCTTGGCCACACGAACGACGTCTGCGATGGGGACTTCGCCTTGATAAGGACATCCAAACGCGCAACTCAGCGCGGCCCGCAAACGCAGACCTGCAGCATGCGCAGCAGCAGCCACCGGTTCGAAGCGCTCGATCGACTCAGAGATCGAGCAGTTAATGTTTTTTTGTGAAAAAGCTTCGCTTGCGGCACCAAAAATCACAACCTCGTCCGCACGCGCGGCAAGCGCACCTTCAAAACCTTTCATGTTTGGCGTGAGAACGGAATAGATTGTCCCAGGGCGACGTGTGATTTGCGCCATGACGTCCGCGGCATCAGCCATCTGCGGTGTCCATTTGGGAGACACGAAAGAGGTCGCCTCGATATTTTTAAATCCAGCCTGACTGAGTCGATTAATTAATTCGACTTTGGTGTCAGTTGAAATCACCATTTTTTCGTTTTGCAGCCCGTCTCTGGGCGAGACCTCGACAATCTTTACGAAACTCGGAAGAATCATGTTTTTTTCCTGACAATGTGCCCGTTGGGCAAGCGCTCGATATACCCGTCTAATTCAAGGGTAAGTAGTTCTGTTAGCAAAATGGCGGGTAATAACTGTGTTCGGCTTTGCAACGTTTCCTCTGAAACTGGATCGTAGCCGATTGCGCTCCAGACCGGTGAGCGATGGAATCGTGTGATATTTTCCGGCGCGATGCGCGGTGATGCAATGACTGCCTGGCTCTGGGCGGGCATGAAATTGCTCAGTTCTGAGAGAATATCTGCGCCTGACTCGACCAGTTTGGCGCCTTGTTTGATGAGGGCGTGCGGACCGCGGGAGAGAGGCGAATGAATGGAGCCGGGAATGGCAAAGACTTCCCGCCCCATATCTGTAGCAAGGCGAGCGGTAATCAGTGAGCCGCTTCGAAGGGCTGCCTCGACGACCAATACTCCACGCGAAAGCCCCGCGACAATTCTGTTGCGCCTTGGAAAGTTCTTTGGTTTTGCTGGCGTGCCTAACGGAAATTCTGTGATGATCAGCCCCTGTTTGGCGATGATCTGTTGGGCAAGCGCCTGGTGGTTGGCAGGGTACATCGTGTCGATACCTGTTCCAAGTACAGCAATGGTGCCGCCGGTGTCACCGAGGCCGCATAGTTCGATGGCGCCAAAATGGGCAGCCGCATCAATGCCGTGTGCAAGGCCGCTGATGACGCACCAGCCGTGATCCGATAGAAATCCTGCGAATGCCTGGGCATTGGATTGCCCATCCGCTGACGCATTGCGCGCACCGACGATAGCAATTCCCTCCCGCTTGAGTCGCTCCAGGTTGCCCATGGCATAGAGCAAAGGGGGCGGGCTTGGGGTGTGGAGTAAGAGCTTGGGATAGTCTGGGTGATCCTGCGTGAGCAAATAATGTCCGGCGCTCTGCGCCCAGACCAGCGCTGCATCAAACTGACGGCGGACAAGGTCTTTTTTTGAGGTTTCATCAAGCATCTGACTAGTGTGGCACGGACAACTGTCGGGTCGCGTGTGGCTATATGCTTGAAATGTCCAGCCATAGCATTAAAATAACGTATCAATTCACTCATTATCTTCGTCAGATGGCATTGCTTCCGATCCTGCATTACCCCGACAAACGACTGCACAAGGTTGCCAAACCTGTTGCGGTGGTGGACGATCGTATCCGCAAGCTAGTCAAGGACATGGCCCAGACCATGTATGACGCGCCTGGCGTGGGGTTGGCCGCAACCCAGATCGATGTCCATGAGCGCGTCGTGGTGATGGATGTCAGCGAAGATAAAAACGAGCTGATGGTTCTGATCAATCCGGAAATCATCAGACGTAGTGATGATTTCAAGACCTACGAAGAAGGCTGTCTCTCTGTGCCCGGTGTTTTTGACGAAGTCGAACGTCCCGCAGAAGTCCGTGTACGAGCCTTGGACCTGGATGGCAAACCTTTTGAATTCGATGCCGATGAGCTACTCGCCGTCTGTATCCAGCATGAAATTGATCATCTGAATGGCAAAGTATTTGTGCAGCATCTCTCCATGCTCAAGCAAACCCGCTTGAAAGCGCGTCTGCGCAAGGAACAACGCGAACTCGAACGCGTCTAGAAAAAGGTAGGTTCATGCACGTCGAACTCATAGGTTATATCGGCGCGTTTATGACTACCGCTGCGTTTTTCCCTCAGACCTGGCAGGTTATCCGGACGCGCGATACGCGTTCGATCTCTCTCGCAATGTATGTGTTGTTTACGTTCGGTATATGTTTTTGGCTAGTGTACGGCGTGATGATCGACTCTGTTCCGGTGACGATTGCCAATGCCATTACGCTGGTGCTGTCCTCTATTATTCTCTACATGAAAATTATGGAAAAAAAAGGCGCTGTCGCGACAGGCCTTTAAATAGTGCGGTACTTCATGCCTCGCTGACAGCGCGTGCGCATACAAGATAAATATAAACGGAGACCCTAAATGGAACAGCGTGTAAATGATGTGGGCGGATTGCCCGGCATGACGATACGTCAGGAGACGCACCCCGCCACGTTGCATCAAAAACGCGTAGACGCGCTCTATGCATTGTTGACAA
>JAUSCY010000150.1 GCA_030650995.1 Sheuella sp.
TCAACGCTGCAATCAACAAAATCGTGACCAACCCAGAAACCAAGGCAAAACTTGCTGGTCTGGGCTTTGATGCATTCAGCGGAACATCTCAGGACTTTAGTAATTTTGTCGGGCAACAATTGGTCTTGTGGCAAGGGTTGATAAAAGATGCAGGCATCAAACCTGAATAGCACTCACTGATATGTGCCTAGCAGTCATTGCTCTAAACGCGCATACGCAATGGCCACTCGTCATCATTGCTAATCGCGATGAGTATCATGAGAGACCGTCTGCCACAGCGGATATCTGGCAGGCATCTCCTGGCGTGCTAGCAGGTCGTGATTTACGCGCGGGCGGAACATGGCTCGGCGTATCCGCAACTGGGAAAATCGGTCTCCTGACTAACTATCGGGAGCCCGGCAAACAAAATCCTGCCGCACCCAGCCGTGGTGAGCTGGTCGGTCGATATCTCGTGCAGCGTGGATCTGCAGATGCATATATTCAATCAGTACAGCAGCAGTCTGAGTCGTTTAATGGCTTTAATTTACTGCTTGCTGATACCTCGGGTGTTCTGTATTTTTCTAATCGAACCACTACGCCCAAGATACAGGTATCAAGCGGCGTGACGGGTCTGTCCAATGCCACGCTCGGCGTGGCCTGGCCCAAAGTGCTGCGCACGCAGAATGCTGTGCGCGCACTGCTTGATTCCACGCAACAACCCGATTCTGATGCGTTGTTTTCAATCTTTCGCGACACAACGCCTGCAAATCCAATGGAGTTGCCTGAAACAGGATTGACTGCGGAACGCGAGTTAAAACTTAGTAGCCCTTTTATTCAGGATGCGCTGTACGGAACGCGCTGTTCAACATTGATTATGAAAGACCATGCAGGCAGGATTTATTTTGAAGAGCGCAGTTTTAATCCTCAGGCAGACATGACACATCGCTGCAAATGGCTTGTTGACTCAGTCAAACAAACGATCACAGCACTGCCCTGACTTATACTGAAAGAAATCCATTTATTCTCAGGAAGGTTGTTATGTCCACGCTCAAAATTCGACTTGCAGAATCCGTAAAAGACGCCATGCGCGCAAAAGCCTCAGAGCGCCTGGGTACCCTACGGTTTTTACAGGCAGCCATTAAGCAGAAAGAAATCGACGAACGACGAGAGCTCAGTGATGCCGAAGTCACCGCGATTATTGAAAAGCAGGTCAAACAACGAAAAGAGTCTATCGCCGCCTTTGAACAGGCTGGCCGAATGGAAACAGTTCAGCAAGAAACTGCTGAAATGGCTGTATTGAGGGAGTTTCTGCCACAAGCTGCTTCGGATGAGGAAGTCACTGCTGCAATTGACGCAGCAGTGGCTGAAGTGCACGCTTCAGGCGTAACGGGAGCACCTGCGATGGGTAAAGTCATGGCTATTTTGAAGCAAGCGCTTGCTGGCCGGGCGGATATGAGTGCCCTTTCCGCACAGGTCAAAGCAAAATTGAATTAACTCAATCCGAGCCGGGGCTCAAGCGTATTAATTTAAAAGATGCGGAGGCCTTGGCGATCAGCTTGCCGTCGGGGTCTCGTGCCTCACCCTCGCAAAAAGCAATCGAGCGTCCACGTCGCAGACAACGTGCCTCGACGATCAGGTCAGTCATACCAGGCTCAATACAACTTGTCGTCATGTCTATGGTCGCCAGACCAATGCCAAGCGGGTCGATTGAGCGCCCGGCAGCACTCAACGTGAAGTCCAGTACGCTCATGATGGCGCCGCCATGAATATGACCACGGCTATTGAGTAACTCCGTTCGAATCTTCAAACGTGTGACGGCACGATCGTTCGCACACTCAACAGGCTCTAACCCGAGTAAATCAAGATAAGGAATGTGAAAGCCGAAATAGCTGATGTCGGTGTCTTTTGCGTAGAAGGTCATTTTAAAATCTGATAATTGTCGCGTGGCATATAACTGGTGCACGTTGGCACACCAAATTGAATCACTTCTTTCATTGCCTGGAGTGCTTCAGGCCCCCAGGCGCTGGCCCCCCAGACAGTAACGGTAACTTCTGAAGATTTTTCAGATTTTGAAACCGCGTCTACTTGCCCCAGTCTGCCGACCAGATCACCCGTCACATAAAGTTGTGAGGTTTTGTCTGCCTGATTGATCCCACCGCCGATGGGATATCCAGTCTCCGTTTGCCAGCAGCGCTGAGCCTGGGCGTATGCACGTCGATACACTTCCTCGTAGCCCACCTCAACCATGAAGGTGGTTCTGGGTGAAGTCTTTGAATCGATGCCCATACAACCCGCCAGAACAAAGGGAATCATGCAGCAAAGCCATTTTAAATTCATTTTATATACCCGGATATTTATAATATCTTGTGACCGTCAGCGCCAACGATGCGAATCGTTAAGATCACATGCTTTCTTATTTGCTGACGACCTGCTTTGTAATTGCCAAACACACACTGTGAATATGCATTGCATAATAGTGCATTGAGTTTAACTAGTTTTTCCTAGTGGATGCGCATGAGCAGACTTCCTGACTTATGGAGAATCGTGGCTGGGCTGCTGGGCTTGACAGCCGTCATGATCGGCGCAGCAGCGGCGCATGCACTTCATGACACACAGGCTATTAGCGCCGTAGAACGCGCTTCCAACTATCAACTGGCCCACGCGATTGTGTTGATGGTTGCCTGTCTGATACCTGGTCGTGCAGCCCAATTGAGTCGCTGGTGCTTTGTGGCAGGAATCCTTTTATTTAGCGGATCCATTTACGCAAAATATTTGTTAGATCTGGCTGGAGCAACAAAATTCGCTCCAACCGGGGGCATTTTATTGATGCTTGGCTGGTTATCACTTGCCTTCAGTAGTCAAGCCAACGCAAAATAGCAGGCAGTACTCACACTTCATTAATTTTTTATTCAACACCTAACCTAATCACTCAAATGACCATACGAGACAAAGCATATATCGTCGGTGCATACGAACACCCAACGCGTAAAGCACCCGACAAGTCCGTTGCACAACTCCATGCGGAATCCGCCAAAGGCGCGCTCGAAGACGCAGGTCTTACACACGACGACATCGACGGCTATTTTTGTGCGGGCGATGCTCCAGGTCTGGGCATGCTAAGCATGACAGACTACATGGGACTCACCAAGCTCAAGCACGTCGACTCGACGGAAACTGGCGGCTCCTCATACCTGATTCATGTGGCCCATGCCGCTGAAGCAATTGCCATGGGCAAGTGCAAAGTTGCGCTGATCACCCTCGCAGGCCGTCCACGCTCAGCAGGATCTTCCGGATTGCAACCCCGCAACTGGGGCAGCGACGTACCTGATGCACCATTCGAAGCGCCTTTCGGACCTGTCACGGTTAACAGCTACGCGATGGTTGCCGCACGCCACATGTACGAGTATGGCACCACCGCCGAGCAGTTGGCCTGGGTCAAGGTCGCAGCCTCGCATCATGCGCAGCACAATCCGCACGCAATGCTGCGTGATGTGGTGACGGTAGAGGATGTGTTGAACTCCCCAATGGTATCGACACCACTGAAGCGTCTGGATTGTTGTGTTGTCAGCGATGGCGGCGGCGCACTGATCGTCGCGCATCCTGACATTGCCAAAACACTGAAGCGCCCGCTTGTCAAAATTCGTGGCACAGGTGAAGCCGTGAAGGGTCAACTCGGCGGTAAGGTCGACCTGACCTACTCCGCTGCGCGCTTTTCGGGTGCAAGTGCATTTGAAATGGCGGGTGTGACGCCTGCTGATATTAAATATGCTTCGATTTACGACAGCTTCACTATTACGGTGATCATGCAGCTTGAAGACCTTGGCTTTTGCAAAAAAGGTGAAGGCGGTAAGTTTGTATCGGATGGCAATCTGATTGCAGGTGTTGGTAAATTACCTTTCAATACTGATGGTGGTGGATTGTGCAATAACCACCCTGCCAATCGTGGCGGCATTACAAAAGTAATCGAAGCTGTTCGTCAGTTACGTGGCGAAGCTCACCCTGCCGTACAAGTTAAAAATTGTGATATCGCTCTTGCTCATGGCACAGGCGGTTTTCTTGGATCGCGCCATGGTAGCGCAACCCTGATCATGGAGCGTGGTTAATCATGACAATGATGTATCAACCTAATGTGTACCCGGCCCCTACAATAGAACAGGGCAGCCAGCCTTTCTGGGAAGCCGCCAAAACAGGCAAATTCCTGGTTAAGTTCTGCAAATCCTGCAATCAGCCACACTGGTATCCGCGTACGCTATGTCCATTTTGTTTTGGAGAAACGGACTGGAAAGAATCTGCTGGCAACGGTACGATTTATTCTTTAAGCGTCATGCAGCGTGGCAATCCTAATCCGTACTGTATCGCTTATGTGAAACTGGATGAGGGTGTGACGATGATGACGCAGATCGTCGACTGCGACCTTGAAACCCTGAAAATCGGGCAAAAGGTCAAACTGGTATTCAAGCCAACAGAAGGTGACGGCCCACCCGTCCCGATGTTTACACCGGTCTGATCGCTCAGACGATGACGGTTCAGCGAAGCCTGGCGACCTGAACTGTCATCATCGCGAAGGTGCTCAATGCGGTGAGTCTTTTCGAGAAATCATTGAATATGCGTGTATTGGTCATTGAGGACGAAACAGATATGGCCCGCTATCTTTGCGATGGCCTGCGGCAAGCTGGTTTCGAAGTTCTCCATTGCAGCGATGCTGCATCCGGTTTGCATAAAGCCCAGGATGAGCAGTGGGATGTAATGATCATTGACCGTATGTTGCCAGACGAGCAAGAAGGTCTGTCAATCGTACGTACGCTCAGGACCAATCAAAACAAAACTCCCGTGCTTGTTCTCAGCGCTCTGGCGAGCCTTGATGAACGAGTCAAAGGTCTGCGCGAAGGGGGCGACGACTATCTGACCAAACCTTTTGCCTTTCCCGAATTACTCG
>JAUSCY010000001.1 GCA_030650995.1 Sheuella sp.
ACATGCGTGATTTTAAATTTTGGAGTTTGCAAGGTTTCAAACATATGCTGATATACCTTGCTGATACCTGTTAATCCAACAAGGTTGTTAAACGGATCGCGAAAGCATGCATCAACACTATAAATTGAATCAATCTGCGAGAGTGTCTCAGGCGTGAGGGTTTCAAACCAGTTTAAGACTCGATCGAACTGAGCAGAAGATTCATGCATCAAAGTAGGCTCCTTCACATTTTCGTCATACGGTGTAAAAGCGCGAACCTAAAGCGATCTGGCACCCTTGAAATCCATCTGAGCGCGTTGGCAAATCCGCGCGGGAAACGGATTTCAAACCGCCCTTTCTCCAATCCCGTCATGATGGCAGCTGCAGCCTGATCGGGCGTCATCAAACCAGGCATCTTAAAATCGTTGACCGAAGTCATGGGGGTCTGAACAAACCCCGGATTAATCAGATAAACCGCTAAACCTTTGGGCGCTAATTCGAAATACAGCGTTTGTGCCAGATTATTCAAGGCCGCCTTAGTTGCGCCGTAAATTAATGCGCGGGGCAAGCCGGTATAGGCTGAAATACTGGCGATCATGGCAATACCGCCCGTACCCTGCTCTATAAGCTTGGGCACGATCACGGAGAGTCCCCGATACATGCTGACCACATTCAGATCAAAACTTTTTTCCACTTGATCAAGATCAATTTCCCAGCTGTGTGTCGGATCGTATCGCGCCGCACCCATCACTACGAGATCAATTCTCCCCAGGTGCTGGAGTGCCAGAGACAAAGCCTGCGGCCAGGCGCCTGTATCCGTGACATCAAATGCCAGTGTATGCGCGAGGGAATGCCCTGAAGCGACCTTGTCTAGCTCTTCGGCCCGACGCGCTGAAATAACAACCTGCGCACCTGAGGACAACAAGCGTTGTGCTAATGCTGCGCCAATCCCACTGGAGGCGCCAATTAACCAGATC
This sequence comes from Sheuella sp., assembly GCA_030650995.1. GTDB lineage: Bacteria > Pseudomonadota > Gammaproteobacteria > Burkholderiales > Burkholderiaceae_B > Zwartia. The sequence goes on from JAUSCY010000001.1 coordinate 957, forward strand.
CGTTTACCTGACCAATTTGTAATGGGTGGATTAAGTGGTCTGATCACGAGGGACTGCCTGGCGCGCGCTTACGAAAAAACAAAGTCACTTCACCCAGATCAAAACCAAACTTTGACATGGTCGAGCGGTTCATCATCGACTGGTCATCCATCTGCCACATCCAGTCATCAAAATTAACCAGATACTCACGACCATCCACAGGCAGCCTGAGCACATAGGTCCATCTCAAGGCATTCCCGGAAATCCGGCCTGTCGCGATACCAACCACATCATCTGCAGTTCCCTGCCACGTGCCATCAGGCTGACGCTTCAGCGTCCAGACGCGGCGTTGTTTCTCGCCGTCAGAATAAGTGAAGTGCTCATCCAGAGTCCCTTCATCTGGAGATTTCCAGCTTGCCAGGATTTCGACATGAAAACGTCTTGCGACTTCGCCACTGCGTTTTTGAAACATCCCCCAGGCATCAATGGTGCCATTAAAAAAACTCGACATTTCGAGCGAGGGCTTTTCCTGAGCATAATGTTCAACATCCACATGGCCACATGCCGTCAGAAGTGCTGTCAAGGCAGAGGTAAATAGCGCTTTAAGCTTCATGATGAGGAGACCTTCCGGGTGAACACCCGAGAAAAAAACTGCTCGCCGAACTTTGGCAGGAGCGCTAAAGTCGCAAGAGCTTTAAATATCATCGGCAAAAATACATACAGAACAATCAATGATCCCGTTGTGGCGGGTTGTCCAGGCTGGTAATCCAGTAGTTTGAGACTGGGTAGCGCCACACCTGCAGCGACTGCCAGAGCAAACTTTCCAATCAGGACCCAGATACCAAAATACAAGCCGGTACTCTGGCGATGACCTTTAGGAATAGCATCCGCGAGCATGGCCGGGGGCAAGGCCACATCGGCACCTAAGGCAGCGCCAGAAACAAGACAAATCAGTCCATAAAGCAACCCATCACCCGCCCCCACCCATCCGGAAAAGAACAGGGCAAGAACTGCCATACAAGTACCGGCAAGCCAGGCACGTGCTTTGCCTATGCGATCAGAAACAGCAACCCAAACGGGTAAAGTCAACATGCCTGCGAGAAAATACAGACCTAAAAACAAACCGGCCTGATCAGGCATCTGCACTACATCATCGATATAAAACAAAACAAGGGTCGCAGGAATCGCTACTGCGATCGCATTGAACAAATAAAACCACATCACGCGACGCACCCCTTTGGGTGCCAGCGCATGACGCCAGCCTTCCAGCCCATGGCCTGTCGCAACTTGCGGTTTAGGTGACAGTAATAAAGTGACAATCAGTCCAAGTCCTAACAAGCCAACAAATACCCAGGCAAACAACTGGTAACCCGCACGTGCACCTAGGTCGCTCACCCAGAAGCCAGGTAAAACAGAGGCTACGACTACGCCTATCAAACCAAAGGCTTCTCGCCAGGCTGTCACGCGTGCACGTCCAGTTACATCGTCGGTGAGTCGTGCCCCCCAGGTCAGATAACAGATATTGATCAGGCTATGGGCGGCGTAGACAATAATCAATGAAGCGGCGAGCCACATCAATAAGCGCGACTCGCTCCACCTGGGCGGCATAAACAACATCAAAAAGCCTGCCGCTAACACCATGGCGGAGATCACCATCAACATGGTCCATCCATGTCTTTTACGCTGCAACAAATCGACAAGACGGCCAATCAGGGGATCTTGCGCGGTATCGAGCAGACGTGTGAGAAACAAAACCGCACCGAGCGCAGCAAGATCGATACCCAGTGCATCGCCATAAAATTTGGGCGAAATCATATAGATAGGCAACATGGCCATCGCCATGGGTAGACTTAGCGCGGCATATCCTGCCAGGCCCAATCGTTTCATTTCTTTTGTCCCAGCAGTGCAAGACGCAATTCTGGTTCACTGGTTCGAGCATCGAGCCAGATTGAAAAGAAATGAACGGCAAGGGCTTCATCGAGCCTACCAAGCTTATTAAATCTGTAAAAAAACTCTGCCCCCTGGCCCGGACTATAAATCGCAGTCAGCGTATCGCCTTGTTTGACATCGGTCAGTACGCGCTCAAGCTCAGCACGCCAAGACGGCTGATCACGAACCGGTAAACCAAGCTTTTGCATTTCGTCCAGACTTGCCTGCACGATCCTGTCCCGATCAATATCCCGTGAATAGGTCAGTGAAAGGACGAAAGGCTGATTCGGTGCGTAACGTCCGTCAGGCGCCCAAAGTTGCGCGCGATAAATTGAAAAGCCAAACCGCGTGAACTCTGCAGCAGGCGCCACAGCGGACACGCCGGGCAGCAGAGGGTGCGAGTCCATCGCATGCGTGGTACTGAAAGAAAACCACAGCACGAGTGAGCTTGTTATCAGGAATTTGCGCATAAAGTCCACTGTTTAACGTCTATACGTGTTTCGCGAAATCCAGCTTCACAGTAAGCCAGATACATTCTCCAGATCCGGATAAAGGATTCGTCGAAGCCTTGTTCTCTAATGCTGGAGATGTGTAGCTCAAATTTCTGCGCCCAGCGTTTCATGGTTTCCGCATAATCAAAACCAATTGATTTCACCGCGACAGATTGCAGTCCAACTCGCAGGCATTCGTGCTCAAACCGTTTGGGGCTGGGCAACATCCCGCCAGGAAATATGTATTGTTGAATAAAATCCGTGCCATCGCGGTAGGCATCAAAATGCGTATCTGCAATATCGATTGTCTGCACAACAATTCGACCATCTGGTTTAAGACAGCGCGCTAAAGTCTGAAAATAACTATGCCAGTGCAGCAGACCGACCGCCTCGAACATTTCGATTGAAACAATGTGATCGAATTGACCTGTCACATCGCGATAATCTTGCAACCTCAGTGTGACCCGATCACTCAAACCGGCGTTTTCCATGCGCGCTGTCGCCCACGCTAGCTGAGCGTCTGACAAGGTAATGCCAACCACGTTCAATCCTCTCATCGCAGCACGCTCTGCAAATCCGCCCCAGCCACAGCCTATTTCGAGCACGGTCTGACCGGGAGTCGCATTGAGCTGGTCAATGATGCGGTCATACTTGTACTGCTGTGCCTGCTCAAGCGTTATGGATAAGTCCTGATCAAAAATACCCGCTGAATATGTCATCGACGGGTCAAGCCAGAGTCGATAAAAATCATTACCCAAATCATAGTGACTCAGAATATTGCGACGACTGCCGCTGCGACTATTGTCTCTCAATATCCAGTGCTTGAGACGCTTAACCAGCAGTGCCCACCAGTGCCCATCGACTGCCGAAGAAAGCTTTTCATTGCGCATGGCAAGTGTGAAGAGGGTCAACAGATCATGGCAGTCGACCCAGCCCCGTCGCAAGCTTTCGGCAAAACCGACATCGCCCTGACGCATAATCCTTCCGCAAGCGCGCCAGTCGTGAATCCGCATGTCAGCGTGCGGAGCCTCACCCATCCGCCCAAGCGTGATCGAGGAGCCCTGCGGATCCGTCAGGGTCAGTGAGCCGACAGATATTTTGCTTAGCAAGTTCACAAACAACCTGGCAGACCAAGGCATACCCTGCATGGATGCCAGACCTTGCTGTCCATTCAAATTCATTGCTCAGACCTTTTATTAGTGGTGAGTTCTTGTTGCGGCAAAGGTGGTACGGCGTGATAACGCGCGCCTTTTCGCCATAATTTAAATGCTTGCATATGAATACGAACCATCACACCGATTGTCATCATGGGCATAGAGAAAAGATAAGAGAGCAAATTACGGGTGTTCATCGATCCGGATTGCGACACAATCGCAGTCCGTAATAATGGCTGAGCGATCTCAGCGGTATCGTAATAATCAATCGCCATACGCTCGATAGACGAGCGAGCGGTGTAATTAAACCGGTATGTGCCTTTGACGTCACAGAAAGGCGAAACATGAAAGATCTTCACGCACTCAAGAACCGTTGAATGATCGATCGGTGCGAGCGCCCGGGAAGTCAACAGATATTGGTGTTTCTGACCGAACGTATTGTTTACTTCTGCAAGCAAGGCACGCAACGCGCCATGGCGATCATGCACAAACCAAAAACTAACCGGGTTAAATACATATCCCATCACGCGCGGAAAACATTGCAACTTGACCGCACCGACTTCGAAGTGCAGATCAGCCTCTGTCAACTTGTTCTTAATCCACTCATATAAGTCAGATCCATCGCACGAACCATGATCGCGCGACCAGAAACTAACCAGACGCGATCGATTCACGCCAAACAGCCACGAATTAAAACTCTCAAGCGCACTTGGCTGATCGATACGCAACTGCAAACAAAAGACGCGATAGACAAATCGGTGAATAAAAGGACGCAAACGCACATGCATGACGCGCCCCTGACACAGTTCGATTGCGTGTTCAGTCATACACAGCATCCCAGGGTGGTGTGATGCCAAAGTCCCGAGCGACGCGCAGTGCTGACTTCAATCCATCCTCATGAAAACCATATCCAGCCCACGCACCACAGAACCAGGCTTGTTGAGTACCCTGGATAGAACCAATCATTTTTTGTGCCCGTGCTGCACGCATATCCAGGACAGGATGCTCGTAATTAAACTGCGCAATGACTTTAGAGGAGTCAATTGCCTGATGTGGATTAAGTGTCACGATGACGGGTGTCTTAAAAGGCAAAGGCTGCAATTGATTGAGCAAATAACTCACTGCGACAGGACGATCAGCACCACTATCAGAAGCAGCCATGTAATTCCAGGCGGACCACACCTTTTTTCTGCGTGGTAATAATGTGGTGTCCGTATGCAAAAGCGCAAGATTTGGCTGATAGCGAAATCCATCTAAAACTGAGCGCTCTTGCTCGCTGACATCCAGCAATGCCAACGCTGTGGGTGCGTGACAGGCAAAAATCACAGCATCGAATATTTCCGATCCCTGTGCTGAATCAATCTTCACACCAGCGTTGCTTCTCTGAACGCGGTGAACCGCACAATTGAGTCTGGCATCAAGTATTTTTGGCAGCATGGCCTTCACATATTCGCGTGAGCCACCCAGCACAGTTTTCCATTTTGGACGATTTTCAATCTGGAGCAGTCGGTGATTCAAACAGAATGCGAGGAAGTTTTCAGCAGGAAAATCCAGAATATCCTCAACCTTCGAAGACCAGATCGCAGCAGCCATGGGCAGTAAATACCAATCACGCATTGCCTGACCAAACTTCTCCTTGTCCAGCAGCTCAGCTAACGTACATGTTGATTGCCGCGCTTGTTCCAAATAAGACTGCGCATTGCGGTTAAAACGCAAAATATCGCTCAGCATATTCAGAAACCGCGGACGAACAATATTGCCTGGCTGGGCAAAGACTGTACTCAGATTAGTACCCGCCCATTCGATATCAGGGTTTTGTATCGATACGCCGAAGGACATATCCGTCGCGTGAACACCTACACCGAGGTGAGCAAACAATTGAATCAGATTCGGATAGGTCAGATCGTTATGGACTAAAAAGCCGGTGTCCACAGGATGCGTGATGCCTTCCAGTGTGACGTCCACCGTATTTGAGTGCCCACCAAAATACTGTCCTGCCTCTAACAGTGTCACCTTGTACCGGTCAGCTAATAACCAGGCACTGGCCAACCCTGCAATACCTGCACCGATTACCGCGACGCGGCTGCCGGGAGGCACGCTCGCTGGACTTGTCTCTGAAACTTGAGCGTATTGCAACATTCAGGCCTCGACCTGCGTAGAACCCAGACTACTACCTAGCAACGCCTCACGCAGTGTGGCGCTTCGCGTATCAGGATCCAGCCAGATCGCAGCGAAGGCCTCTGCAAATGCAGGGTCAGGTATCTCACCAAGCCGCTCATGAGCGGAATAAAAGGTAATGCCCTCGCCTGGTACAAAACACCCCACCAAACGATCATCGAGCGTGACATTCGGAACAATACGATGCAGCGCCTCGGACCAGGCTTGTAACGTCTCAGCGGATGGTTCGCGTAAACGTTTCAACTCATCAACCGATGCCGAGACGATCATCTCGGAGGGTAAAGTACGTAAATAAGAGAGTTCCAGAATAAACGGCTGGGTTGCGTCATAGTGCTGACCAGACACGTACAAACGTGCGCGATAGAGTTTGAAAACCGTCCAGTTAAACAACCCTTCACCTGACAAGGTCCAGTTGTGTGGAAAATCAAGGGTCACGCATTCAGGTATTTGATTCATTTGCGAACTGATCAAGGACATATTGTCTTTAAAAGTATTTAGATTAATTTCTAAGTTACTATTTTTACACGATTCAGTACAAAATGCGACCGATTAGTAATAATATATACTTAACAGTAATTAATTCTCAAGCCCAGCCACCTCCAATGCCCATTCAAGACCCACCAAAACTCTCTTTCAAACAGCGGCAACTGCAATTCAGAGAGAAAGCAATCCTGGATGTCGTAAACAGGCTATTGGCTCAAAAGGGCTTTGATCTGATGACCATGGATGAGGTTGCTGCCGAAGTTGGAATAGCCAAAGCCAGTCTTTACAAACATTTCGGCTCCAAAGAGGAACTCGCAGCCGCCTCCATGACTAGATTGATCGAGCAGACGATCGAAGTTGCAACGAGTCTGTCAGAATCGCTTTGCGCGCTGGACAAGCTTAAATCAATCGTCAGATGGGCCATTCAAACCCACCTTGGCGGAACCATGCCCCTGCTGCCTTCAACGCGCTCAACTATTCAGCACGCTTTACTTGCCTATCCTCCTTACATGGATAAACTAAGCTTATTGACAGAACACCTTGGTCGCTGGATTGGCGAAGCCCAGGACCTAGGTCAACTTTCCCGCACGTTACCCGGAGAAGTCATTCTTTACACGATTTTTGCCAGATCTTGCGATCCTGTTGCTGACTTTTTAAAAATGGGCGGCGCATTCTCGGATGCTGAAATCGTAGATTTGTTGATCCGCACGTGCTTTGATGGCATGACAGGATGATCTGGCGCGCCTGTCCCATAAAAGTCAACGTATCAGCTAGAATCGATTTCTTTTTTATGGGCGTCATATGTGGTTTAAGAATCTGAAAATATATCGTCTGGCCTCCTCATGGAATCAGTCACCAGACCAACTCGACGCCCTACTCGCCAAGGAAGCTTTCATTTCTGCAGGTGCAGGTGCACCCCTTTCCGTAGGCTGGGTCCCTCCGCGCGAGCAGGATGCGCGGTTTGCTTACAGCGTCGAGCGTCAGATTCTTTGCGCACATCGCACAGAAAAGAAACTGCTTCCAGCAACAGTCATCAATCAATTCGTCAAAGCCCGCGCAATTGAACTCGAAGAACAACAGGGTTTTAAACCTGGCCGTAAGCAGATGCGTGACTTAAAAGAAGAAGTCACAAACGCTTTGTTACCGCGCGCATTCAGCTTGCAGCGCGACACGCGCGTATGGATTGACCCAGTCAATCACTGGCTGGTCATCGATACGGCATCGACCTCAAAAGCTGAAGAAATTCTTTCGGCGCTCGGTAAAGCCATTTACCCATTTCCAGTCGAGCCTGTTCAGGTCACCATCAGTCCGGGTGCCGCCATGACAGACTGGATTATCAGCGGTCAGGCCGCGCCGAACTTCACCATCGATCAGGATGCAGAATTGCGTGCCGGTGGTGACAAAGCTGCAGTTGTACGCTATGTCAAGCACGCCCTGGACAGCGACGAAATCCAGAAACACGTCCAGTCAGGCAAGCAATGTTCACGTCTGGCCTTGACATTTAACGACCGGGTTTCTTTTGTTCTCAACGAATCACTTGATATCAAACGCGTTACTGCACTCGATATCCTCGATGAGACGGATAGTCAGATGGCTGCAAATGAAAACGAAAAATTCGATGGTGATTTCACCCTGATGTGCGCAGAACTTAATCTGCTGCTCTCGAATTTGCTGGATGCGCTCGAAGAAAAAATCATCACAGCCAAGGCAGCCTGAGCGATGGACCTCATGATCCAGAGCCAGGTCATTCAAACCATTGAGGGTGGCGTCCTGATGGACGTCACTGCGCAAGATTTGCACGTCAAAGCGTATGTGGTGATTGCAGCTGCTGACATCAGTGTGGTCGAAAAGCTCATTCCAACGTCAGTCTTTGAGAGCGGCGTACAGGTCCACGTCGCCGCCATTGACCAGTCAAGCGACATTACTGAACAGGTTGTGCAGATCCTCGAGAACATGCAGCCCGAGGATGTGGTTGCTTATCTCTGCGACAGTGCAGTGAGCTATGGCGAAACACTCGCAGTGCTAGGCATCAGGCACTAAACCTTAGACAGTTCATTTTTACTCTTTTTGTTTGACTCTTTGCGTAAAAAATAGCGCAATCACACCAATTCCCATCACGATCAGCGAGATATGGACCGCATTTTTGCTCGCTGCATACGTGATGCTTGAATAGGTCAGATAAGCGCATGTCAGACAAAAAAGGATAGGCGTCAACGGATACAGTGGCACCTTAAAGGGCTGTTCAATATCCGGATTTTTAAAACGCAGCACAAAGAGCGATAAACCTACCAACAGCAAAAACAGCCAGAAAACAGGTGCGGTGAATTCGACCATCACCTCGAACCCATCTGATTGCTGGATACCAAACCCTACCAGGGCAAGACTCAATACGGATTGAACACAGTAGGCTGCGATTGGAGAGCCACGGTGCGCATGCCAGTAGCCCATGAAACGTAAAGCAGTCCAATCCCGACCCAGCGCATAATTCGTGCGGGCACCGACAATCATCGTCGCGTTGATACTTGTGAGCGCAGAGATTGCAACAAAAACGCTGAGCACGCGCTCCCCCCAGGGACCAAAAGCTTTACCCATCAGATCAGCGGCCACCGCCTGACTACCAGCCAGTCCGGTCAGCCCAAGACCTGCAACAATCGCAATATTGACCAGCACATAGACAAGGGTAAGAATCAGAATACTGAGCACAATCACAGGAACGATGGCACGGCGTCCACCTTTAACTTCCGCAGAGATATAGGCCGCTTCGTTCCATCCACCATAGGTCAGCAATACAAATACCATCGCCAGGCCAAACATTCCCAGACTCGGTGTGGTCGAAAATAATGCGGGGGATGCGGGCGCATCAGGTGCCACTATAAAGCCCGCGACCGCCACACACACTAAACCACTCACTTCGATGATCGTCAACAGTGTTTGAACCCAGGAGGCTGCGTGAATACCGATCAGATTCACAGCCGTCAGCACAACAACAATCGCTACGGCCCAGATGGCAGAAGAATGCGGGCCCAGTGAAAAGGCCTTACTCATGTAATCGCCAAAAACAAAGGCGAGTAATGCAATCGAGCCGGTATTGATCACCGTAGCCTTGGCCCAGGCGTAAAGAAATGAAATGCGCTTACCGAAGGCTCGCGCGATGAAATGATAGTCGCCGCCTGCATGGGGGTACGTGGTGGCTAACTCTGCATAACAAAGTGCTCCCGCCAGAGAAATCACACCACCCAATACCCAGGCAACGATCATCCAGCCAG
>JAUSCY010000009.1 GCA_030650995.1 Sheuella sp.
TTAGCAGGATCTCCGCCGGTACGCTGACGTGTCATGGTTTGTACCGCAGCAGTCGGCAAAACAGCTGCGAGCTCGCTCATGTGCGTACAGCCATCGGTGCGTGCAAATCTTTCTTTAACCTGCTGGCGAAAACCTTTGAGCAGATTCATGCCAATCAGATCACGATAATCGTCTGAAATCGAAGTGCACAACTCACCAAAAGGCGCTGCATCATAGGCGACGACAGCATCAAGAATCGTGAAGGTTTTGTCGATCGTCACACGCATATGCATGTGATGAAATGCCTGGCCTGCGTAGCGAACCTCGCCGCTGCGCCTTGTGAAATCATAGGCTTTGCTGTCAATTAACTCCGCCTCAACGTCCCAATTGCCATCTTCGCGCTCAAAAGAATGCACCTGATACGAACGATTGTGCATCGGTTTGCGTGGGCAGGTTGGCTCGGGAAGAGGCATAAGAGTTTTAGATGTGTTTATGACACAGTGCAGCAAAGCTTGGAAGTATAGCGCAGCCTGACCAGATCGGACTAAATGCTTTCTTCATCAAGATTTACTTTAGAGGCGTTTTTTAAAACATGCCTGACAATATCGTGAGAAAAACCGCGTGCCGCCAGAAATCGCGCCTGACGGGCGTATTCGGCTGGTGTCTGCGCTGCGCCTGCGAGTCCGAACTTTTTACCCCAAACGCCTTGAGCACGTTCAAGCTCGGTATTTTTTAGTTGCGCACGTATGTCGGCAACCTGGCCATCACTCATGCCCTTCTGTTTTAACTCCTGAGTGATGCGCAGAGATCCGTGAATATGCGATCTGCGATGGACTACGCTCTGGATGACGCGCTCGTCTGACTGCCAGCCTTCTTTGATCAGCGCATCGAGAAGAGTTTCAAGCGCCTCGGGCGAGTCAGCATAAGCCGATAGCTTGCGCAAGAGTTCCGCACGACTATATTCCCTACGTGACAATAAATTAACGGCCCGGGCTTTGAGGGAAAGGCCGGGCCGTTTTTTTGCCCCCGAACCAGGAACAAAATCTTCGTCATCCCCGTCAGGGGATGACGTAAAACCTGAATCAGGGTTAATCAATGCGAAACTCGCTGCAATCAGAGTTCATCTTCTACCGGTGTCTCAACTGCTGCAGGAGCGGCGCTCGCTGCAACTTTTGAAGCTTTAGCTGGTTTACCGGCAGGTACGCCACCCACTCTCGGAGCGACGCCCAATTTTTCTCGAACACGGTTTTCGATCTCAATTGCCATCGCAGGACGTTCACGCAAATACTCGCGCACATTGTCCTTACCCTGACCAATGCGCTCACCGTTATAACTGAACCAGGCACCAGCTTTATCAACGATACCGGCAGTCACACCCAGATCAATAATTTCGCCTTCGCGTGAGATACCTGCGCCGTACATGATGTCAAACTCGGCTTGCTTAAACGGGGGGGCGATCTTGTTTTTAACCACTTTGACGCGGGTTTCGTTTCCAACAACCTCTTCGCCTTTCTTGATTGCGCCAATACGACGAATATCCAGACGGACTGAGGCATAAAATTTCAGTGCGTTTCCGCCTGTGGTGGTCTCGGGGTTACCGAACATAACGCCAATTTTCATGCGGATCTGGTTAATGAAAATCACCATGCAGTTCGTGCGTTTGATGCTGGCGGTGAGTTTGCGTAGCGCCTGACTCATCAAACGTGCTTGCAGACCAGGCAATGAGTCACCCATCTCGCCTTCGATTTCAGCTTTAGGTACCAGCGCTGCGACCGAGTCAATGACGATCAGGTCTACAGATCCGGAGCGCACCAGTGCATCGGTGATCTCAAGAGCCTGTTCACCGGTATCTGGCTGGGAAATCAGCAAATCGGTCAGATTGACACCCAGTTTGGACGCGTATTGCACATCCAGCGCATGCTCGGCGTCGATAAATGCACATGTACCACCGACTTTTTGCATTTCGGCGATGACCTGCAAGGTCAGTGTTGTTTTTCCTGATGATTCAGGACCATAGATCTCCACCACACGACCGCGTGGCAATCCGCCAACGCCCAGAGCGATATCAAGCCCGAGAGAACCAGTCGAAACAACCTGGATGTCGTGCTCGACTTCGTTGTCACCGTAACGCATGACCGACCCTATGCCGAACTGCTTTTCGATCTGAGCAAGCGCTGCTGCGAGTGCTTTGCCTTTTTCCGAAGAGCCGGCCTTGAGGGTTTTATCATCCATGAGAGATCCTTTAATGTTTGGCAGTATGTATTACGACAAGTATGGTTTGCTAAGCAGCTCAACCAGTACTTTTAAATTATTGCATCAGATTATACTGTACAAATAAACAGTGCAACTATTTTTATCACACATGGGGTTTATCCCTATTTGGTGCAAGTCTAGTACGCAAGATGTAAGCGCCGTGACAGAATAGCCACATTTGCCGGATGTCCCGACATAACCTTGTATGGCTGCCACCCGAGATGCGTATCCTGATTGCTGAAGACGACAGTATCCTCGCTGATGGACTAACTCGTTCGCTGCGAAACAACGGCTATGCAGTGGATGCGGTGAGCGATGGTGCCGCAGCAGATTCAGCCCTGATCGCTCAGGAGTTTGATCTGCTGATACTGGATATCGGTTTGCCGAAAATGTCAGGCCATGAAGTCCTGAGCCGACTACGCGCACGCAATTCCCGCCTGCCAGTTCTGATTCTGACTGCTGCCGATAGTATTGAGCAGCGTGTCAAAGGTCTTGATCTGGGCGCAGACGATTACATGGCCAAGCCCTTTTCACTCTCTGAGCTCGAAGCACGGGTTCGTGCGCTGGCGCGCCGCGGCGCGGGGGGTGGTGCCACAATCCTGCGGCATGGTCGTCTGGTTTTTGATCAGACCGGACGCGTCGCGCTCGTGGATGATCAAACGCTGGAACTTTCGGCACGCGAAGTCAGTCTGCTCGAAATTTTACTCACGCGCAGTGGCCGTATGGTCAGTAAAAATCAGATTGTGGATCACCTCTGTGAGTGGGGTGAAGAAGTCAGCTCTAACGCCATTGAAGTGTATGTACACCGTCTGCGTAAAAAAATAGAACCTAGCGGCGTCAAAATCGCCACGGTGAGAGGGCTTGGCTATTGCCTGGAACGGGATACCAGTGCTCAGTCTGCTTCGGCGTAAACAGCCGACTCCATCCACAACGAACGGGACAAAAGACCCAGCTCCTGCGCGCGCGCGCGCCGAACTGAATCAAGAAGCACTCGAAATTACCCATGGCGGAACGGAAGGTCCAAGCATCCTGCCGCTGCGGCGCTCGTTACTGGGTGAGATTCTCGACTGGATGCTCGCCCCCCTCTTTCTGCTTTGGCCAATGAGTGTGGCCATCACCTATGTTGTTGCCCAGAATCTTGCCAACATTCCATACGATATGGGTTTATCCAATGCCATTCAGGTACTTGGTCAACAACTCGAAATAGAGAATGGAAATATCACACTGAAGATGTCCGCTCCTGCGAGGCTGGCCTTGCGGACACGTGAAAACGATGGCGTGTTCTGGAAAGCGATTGGCCCGCATGGTGAATACCTGGGTGGAGACCGTGACCTGCCATCGCCCGACCACACTCCCATCCACGCGATTAACAAGATGTATTACCAGAATGAGTCTTTGCGTGACTTTGAAATCCGTATCGCCTATACCTGGGTTGATCTTTCACTGAAAGATACCGGTCCGGTTCTGCTGGTGGCGGCCGAAAGCACCGATCGCCGTAAACAACTGGCCAATGACATTATCAAGGGCGTGATCATGCCCCAGTTTTTTGTCCTGCCGATCGCGGTCCTGCTGATCTGGTTCGGATTATCACGTGGAATCTCCCCCATCAATGCGCTGCAAAGACGACTCAGGGCGCGGCGTCCGGACGATCTGTCGCCGATCGACGAGAACGCAGCCCCGACCGAAATCGGCCCTCTCATTACCGCGATGAATGATCTGCTCCAGCGTCTGTCGGCCAACGTATTGACGCAGAGGCGCTTTGTTGCAGATGCAGCACATCAACTCAAAACACCACTGGCAGGTTTACGCACGCAGGCTGAACTGGCTATGCGTGAAGCAACGAACGCAGAAACGCAGGCAAGCCTCAAACATATCGTGCAAGGAACCGTGCGCGCAACACGACTGGTCAATCAGTTACTACTGATGGCGAATGCTGAAAATCCCAACAGCGTCGGGATGATAGACCTGGACCTGAACGCCATTGCACGCGAACAGACGCTCGAGTGGGTGGATCAGGCAATCAGTATGGGAATTGATCTGGGCTTAGAGGCCGATGATGAGCCCATCATCGTGCGGGGTCACCCCCTGCTCCTTGCTGAGGTTCTGAACAATCTGATTGATAACGCCCTGCGCTATACCCCGGCGCCTGGTCAGGTGACTGTGAGCGTGAAACGCCATCTGACCCAAATTATTCTGGTCGTTGAAGACTCGGGCCCGGGGATTGCACCAGAAGAACGCGAGCGAGTTTTTGACCGTTTTTACCGCGTACTGGGTACCCGCGCAGATGGTAGTGGTCTGGGTCTGGCGATTGTCCGCGAAATCGCACAACGCCATCATGCGAGCGTTCATGTCGTCGATGCGCACAGACAAAATGGTTCAGGTCCAGGAACATGTATAGAAATCAGATTTCCTATGCACAATTTTTAGCAATAGCTTTTTAAATCTAAGCTTGAATCCGGAATATGGCCTGCAGGTGTGGGGATACGAACGGGATCACCGTGGCCGCGGCACTTAAACCAATCAGTCCTCTGAGAAATCCTCGCTTTCCCACACGGAAGGCATGAACTGATTCTCCTATACCGCCCATTAAGCACTCCACAACGACTAAACAGCATGCTTTTATATAACCAAAAGCAATAAAAGTTCTGAGCTTGGCCAACGCATACAAAATGCAAAGACTGATTACTG
>JAUSCY010000022.1 GCA_030650995.1 Sheuella sp.
GTATCGAGTCACCCAATCAAGTCGGTGGTTTTCACAATATTTACACACTGCGCAACCCCGCAGTGCTTGAGGCGGCCAAACGTCTCATGCCACTCAAGCCTGATGTCATTTTGCTGGCGGGTGCAGGCATGCCGACTTTAGGGCCAATCATGGCGCTTGCCGATCTTGGCGTACCTGCCATCTCATCGAATTTCTGTATGACGTGGCAACTCAATCAAATGGAGTCAGGTCAGTTTTTCGACGCCACGTCACTCAACGCCTTGATGCATACCGATGCAGCCTGGCGAAATATTTTTGCTGACCGATTTCCGGCGGCCGCCATGACAGGCAGCAAAAACTAATCACTAAGCGCTAAGCGTGCTGCGTCGCATCCGTGATCCCAAGATAGATCTGGCGTACTTGTTCATCGTTGGAAAGCGCATCAGCCGAGCCTTCTAGTACCGTTTTACCGGTCTGCAACACGTAAGCGTAATCCGCGACTTCTAATGCGAGCTGCACCGATTGCTCAGCAATCAGCAGCGTTAAACCAGCCGTATGCAGCTCACTGAGCGTCTCATACATGGTTTCAACAATCGCAGGAGCCAGGCCCAGACTCGGTTCATCGAGCAGAAGGATTTTAGGTGCGCTCATGAGTGCACGCCCTACAGCCAGCATCTGCCGCTCTCCGCCTGACAGCGTACCGGCCCGCTGACGTCGTCGCTCCTTGAGGCGCGGAAAATAACTGAATACCTGTTCCATCAGCTCAGGAATGCGCTTTTTATCAGCCAACGAAGTCGTGCCGAGCATCAGATTTTGCTCAACTGTTTGTTGCGTAAACAAATGCCAGCCTTCCGGGGCGAGAGCAATTCCTTTGCGCACGATGGCGTAGGCGGGTTGCGAGGCGATATTTTCACCCTGCCACTGAATCGAGCCCTGACTGGATTGAACAAGACCGGCAATCGCATTCAAAGTTGTCGTTTTACCCGCACCGTTCGAACCTAACAAAGCAACGATTGAACCCATTTTGACTTCAATCGAGACGTCTGCGATACCCACCAGGTCTCCGTAACGAACCTCCAGATGCTCGACTTTCAAATGATTGGACATGGCGCTCATGCTGCACGACCTTTCTGACGGGATAAAGAACGACCAAGGTAAGCCTCGACCACAGCGGGATCATTGACGACATCAGAGGGTTTGCCGCTTGCGATCACTTTACCCTGATTGAATACCAGTACGCGGTCGGTCAATGTCAATATAACTTCCATGATGTGTTCAACAATGACCAGCGTCACGCCTGACTGATGAATTTTTCTGACGAGCTCTATCGCACGGCGAACTTCCACAGGCGTCAGGCCCGCGAGCGCTTCGTCAAGCAACATGAGTTTTGGTTCAGTTGCCAGCACACGTGCGATCTCCAAACGTTTACGTCCAGGGGTGCCAAGTGTTTTGGCTTTTTGTTGTGCGATCTCGGATAACCCTGTCAACTCAAGGACAAGATGAGCAGCCTCAAGGGCGTCGCTTACGCGCGGATGACGCAAAAACGCTCCAACCATCACGTTATCAAGAATCGACAGATCTTCAAATGTTGCAGGCAGCTGGAAGGTCCGGCCGATCCCGAGCTTGGCGTGCTCTTCAGGAGAGGCCTGGGTCACATCATGACCGTCAAACCAGACACGACCTTCGGTCGGACGTAAGTCACCCACCAAACAGTTAAAAAAAGTAGATTTTCCTGCACCATTCGGGCCGATCAAACCGATGATCTCGCCTTGATTAATCTCAAGCGAGGCGCCAGACACGGCACGAAAACCACCAAACTGCATCGAGACGTTTTCTGCTTTGAGCAACATAGTTAGCCTGCCGTTGAATTCTGTACTTTGGAGTCAGCCTGCGCACGCTCCAGAGCTTTGTTGCGACGCGAGGCACGGCGCTCACGAAAACGATCCCACATTTCAAGCAGACCACCTGGCTCGTAGCGCGCGATCAGCATAATGATCGCGCAATAAATAATATAGGTCAGGCCAGTACCGCCACCTCCGAAGAAAGAGTTTGCTTCGGACTGCAATGGAATAAGAATGACAGCGCCTAACAACGGCCCAAGTAATCTGCCTGCACCACCGAAGGCCGCAATGATCACCATATTGACAGAGATCAGTGTGCCAAAGCCGCTCGAAGGATCGACAAACCCGAACTTGACTACATACAAAGATCCAGCCAAGGAAGTAAAGGTCGCACTCAACATGAAGATATAGAGTTTGCAGCGACTTACTGGTACACCAAGACTACGGGCCGCACGTTCGCCTGAGCGAATTGCACGCAAGTAATAACCAAAGCGGCTGCGTTCAATTCTGTAAGTAATAAAAAGCAGTAAGACGAGGACAGCCAGGAACATGTAGTAGTAAGGCGTTGAGCTGCGGAAAATCAGATCAGACCAATCGCGCGCTACGGCCGGCCCCGTTAAGCCGATTGATGCGCCCAGAAAATCCCAGTTACTCACAACAATCCGTATCAACTCAGCCACCGCAATCGTGGCCATGCTGAAGTAATGACCGCTCAACCTGAACGTCGGAATGCCAATAATCACAGCAATCACGATGCTGACAGCGATACCCGCGGGAAATCCAAACAGTGGACTGACCATCCACAGTTTGTAAAACAACAAGGGCATATAGGCGCCTGCGCCAAAAAAGATGGCATTACCAACGGATACCTGACCAGCGTATCCACCAATCAGATTCCAGGCTGAGGCGGAAATTGCCGCGAGCAACACGAGTGATCCTAACTGCTCGTAATAGGGATCATCGAAGCTGAGCGGAAATAATACCAACACGAGCGCGAGCGCAATCCATCCTGTGCGTTTCATCAGGCTTTCCCCATCAGTCCGCGAGGACGAATCCACAGAACCAGAACAAATAATGCATAAACAAAAACGTCTTGGTATACAGGTCCGAAATAAAACGCGGATAAGGACTCAATCAGACCAATGATCAGACCAGCCAGCATCGCGCCAGGCACGCTACCAAAACCGCCGAAGGTCACCACCACAAACGCGATCAGCCCAAGCGACTCACCGACCGTGGCAGAGATCGGAAAGAAAGTTGCAATCAATGCGCCTGCGACTCCGGCACTCGCACCCGACAGGCCCCAGGCAATAGCCTGCATCCGGTCAGGCTTAATACCCATCAACATGGCAGCATTTCGATTTTCAGCAACCGCCAGAATCTGACTGCCTAGCATCGTGCGAGTCAAAAGCAGATGCATGCCAATCGTGATACCCAACGCAGCAAGGCCTGCAACGACTTTCGGTGCGCTGAGCAAAATACCGCCAACATTCAGACTGGTGCCAAGAATATTTTCAGTCAGGCCGACAAAATTAGAACCAAACGCCCAGAATGCTGAATAGCGTAACACCAGCAGTAGCCCAAACGTCGACAAGATCTGTGCAAGCATGGGCCCGCGCATGACATGTTTGATTAAGCACAGGTAAACAAGGATGCCCAGGATAAATAGCATGACTGCAGCGGCCACACTGAAACTCGCCACACCGAAATGCAGCAGCGTAAAGGTCCAGAAGCTTACATACATACCCAGCATCACAAATTCGCCGTGAGCGACATTGATCCCGTTCATCATGCCCCAGACGAAGCGCAGCCCCGAGGAGACCAACGCGTACACGGCCCCGATCAACCGGCCCGCACCAATGACTTGTAGAAGTACCATCGCGACATAATTTCCGTGT
>JAUSCY010000027.1 GCA_030650995.1 Sheuella sp.
TGCTTCCCCCTTTTTCGATTTTGCACTGGCGCAATGGCAGAGTGGTTATGTAGCGGATTGCAAATCCGTCAAGCTCGGTTCGATTCCGGGTTGCGCCTCCAGCACCTAAGGTTATGATCCAGTCACACTGTTCAGGCGGACTGTATTCAGATGCCCTCTAATCCCCCCACCACCCCTATTAATTATCCCATTACGTCTCCCCACGCCCAGCAATCTTTGCCGCCTGTCATTTCACGTGCCATAGCGATCCGGATATTTGTCAGTTTTGCGGCTGGTTATTTCATTTCTTACGCACTGCGTTCGGTCAATGCTGCGCTCGCGCCATTACTCGCAGCGGATCTGGATTTATCAGCAGGCCAGCTCGGATGGCTCTCCTCCGCTTTTTTTCTCTCTTTTACAGCGATGCAAATACCACTTGGCATTTGTCTTGACCGCTTTGGGGCACGACGTACAGAGTCTTTATTACTTGTCATTGCAGCCTGCGGGGCACTTGTCATCTCTGTCGGTCATTCGCTCTGGATGGTCTCGCTTGGACGCATGCTGATCGGAATAGGTGTCGCAGCCTGTCTGATGGCACCCTATGCATATTTTCGTCGCAGCTTTGCGGCAAACAGACAGGCACAGCTCGCCATGTGGATGCTGATCGCAGGAACAACGGGCGCCCTGCTCGCGACGCAGCCTGCGCTCACGCTGGCGCAATGGCTGGGCTGGCGACAGTTTTTTGTACTCTCAGCAGTTTTGCTTGCTTGTGCTGCCTGCGCCATATTTCTGTGGACTGGGGATCACGACCGACAGAGCGCCTCACAGATTGCAAGTAATCAGGCGGCAGGTTTTCTGAGCCTGTTGACCAACCCACTGATGCTACGCGTCATTCCAACCACGATATTTTTTTCAGGTGGCTTTGCCGCCTTGCAATCGCTCTGGGCAGGTCCCTGGCTGACTCAAGTATTACAAATGACCGCGGCAGAAGCAGGCGAGCATCTTTTTTACTTTAATGCAGCCTTACTGGTGAGCTATGTCGCCATGAGCATGATCAGTCCAAGACTTGAGAAACGTGGTCTGACACTTGCAAAGCAATCCCTGTTCGCCTTTGTGTGGTTTCCAATTTGTCTGGGCACCATGCTGATCTGGCAATCTCAACAATCATGGATCATGTGGATCGTTCTTGCTCCGGGTGTGCCCGCTGTGATTCTGATGCAAACCCAGACAGCGCTTGCATTTCCACGGCATATGGCGGGCCGGGTACTCACCACGTTCAATCTGGTGATGTTCGGCGGCGCATTCAGCATTCAGTGGGGAATTGGTTTGCTTGCCGACTTATTCAGCGCCATGCAGTACAGCTCGCGCGCCTCGCTCACCATGGCCTTTGCTTGCCTGGTGGTGTTGCAACTATGCAGCCTTGCCTGGTTCCTGATGCGACGCGATAGCGTCTCTGCCCAACAACCTTCCACCTGAGGTGTGACACTGATGGATCAGTCTGTTCTTGATGCGCTCAGGCGCTGGCCTGACGTTCCTGCGGTCTATGGCTGGCTGTCTTTGACGGCCAGAGGCGACTGGCGCCTGCATCCACTTGGTGATGCACAACATGGCGGCGCAGGCGAAGGCATCACCAACCCGCAAATTCTCGGATTCATGGGACGCAATTACTCCAGTGAACCAGACGGAAAATGGTTTTTTCAGAATGGTCCGCAACGCGTCTACGTCAGACTGGATGCCGCTCCATATATTGCGCACCTGCAGCCTGAAACTGCCTCACTCATCACTCACAATGGATTAATCATTGAGCAGGTGCTGGCGTGGTTCTCTGACGACACTGGTCAGCTGTATACCCAAACCAATCTGGGGGCAGCACGTATCGATGACAGGGATCTCATCGCACTGGCTGATATATTACAAACTCAGGAAAAGCTGAGCTTGCTCGATACGCTAGAGGCTGAGGATTGCGCCCCTGATACAACAGACACTACCGCGCGAAATCCAGACAGCCCTGCTTTTCAGCTATCAGACCCCACGGGACACTATCAGGCGCTACGCCTGGCGGTGCCTTGCAATAAAGTGCTGCACAGTGAAATTGCACACAAAATGGGGTTTATGATGAATCCACAATCTGCGACAACTTCCCCCACAAGTATCCTAAAATAGGACGCTATGAGCCAAGACGCCGAGTTTTATTTCCCTGCCCCGCGCCTGCAAAAATTTTGCAGCCAATGCGCCACCCCCATTACCCGCCGCATTCCGCCAGGTGACAACCGCGAGCGTGACTTGTGTGAAAACTGCGGCGCTGTGCATTATCAGAACCCGCGATTAGTCGTAGGCACCATGCCGGTCTGGCAGGACAAAGTACTGCTTTGCCTGCGTGCAATTGAACCGCGCGCCAATTTCTGGACGCTGCCAGCTGGTTTTATGGAACTGGCCGAATCGCTCTCTGAGGGTGCAGAACGCGAAACCCAGGAAGAAGCGGGCGTTAAAATTAAACTCGGTGGGCTCTACACGGTCATCGACATTCCGCATGTTGATCAGGTACACGTGTACTTTATGGCCGAAGCTCAGGGTCCTGAGCTTGACCCGGGCCCCGAAACAATCGAAGCGCGCTGGTATGGCCTGGATGAAATACCCTGGGACCAGCTCGCATTCAAATCCGTCTACACCACACTTAAACACTACATCACAGACCGCGAGACGGGTCAGTTCCCTACACATCACTATGCCCTTGGCGGCCCCAAGCATCCATAGCGCGATGCGCAGGTGCCTAGCGTGAAGCTTATCTGGCTCGATCACGATACGCCTTTTCCAGACCCTGCAGACGCGCTCGCAGACCCGCCCGGTCTGCTTGCAGCCGGTGCAGATCTGTCGATCACAAGATTGCGGCAAGCCTATCAGCAAGGAATTTTCCCCTGGTTTCAAGAGGGTGAGCCGATCCTGTGGTGGTCGCCTGAGCCCCGTATGGTGCTTCAATGCGCGGACTTTCATCCCTCCCACTCATTGCGCAAACGGCTGAGGCAGATCGCACGCAATCAGCAACAAAATAATTTTGAAGTGGTTGTTAAAGTCGATCACTCGCTGCGCGGTGTGATGCAGGGTTGCGCCAGGCGCTCCGCAGATGGCCGTGCCGAAACCTGGATCACGCGCGATATGCAGCTCGCCTATCAGGCATGGCACCTCGCGGGCCAAGTCCACAGTATCGAAACCTGGATGGATGGCCAACTCACCGGCGGCCTCTATGGGGTGAGCATAGGCCACATGTTTTATGGTGAGTCCATGTTCAGTCACGCAACGGATGCCTCGAAAATCGCGCTTGCACACCTGGTGAGTTTCTTGCACAGGCAAGGTGTCACCTGGATTGACTGCCAAATGCAAACCGATCACCTGGCCAGCATGGGCGCAGCACCCGTTTCTCGCGAGGCATTTGTAAAACATGTCCGTCAGGCCAGTGCACAGCCGCCTATAAATTGGTACAAAGGCTGGCTGGACGATGCGGGCATTTTGCACGCTGACGTGTAATATCGATGTCACACTCCGACTTTCCGGTCGGGCTTGAAATGTGCGCGCATGAGCAAACTCAAAGAACTCCCCTTCTCGACGCTGCAGTTCTATGCAACAGCCCCCTATCCGTGCAGCTATCTGCCTGGAAAAGAAGCACGCTCGCAGGTTGCAGCGCCCGGCCATCTGATTCAAGCCCACACCTACTCCCTGCTGGTGGACGAAGGCTTCAGGCGCAGCGGTTTATTTACTTACAGACCGCATTGCGACGATTGTCAGGCTTGCATTCCTGTGCGGATAGATGTTGAAAAGTTTTCTTCTAACCGCACGCAGATGCGAAGTTTTAAACGGCATCAGAATTTGCGGCCTTTGGTTGGGGAGCTCGCCTGGTCTGAGGAGCATTTCAAGCTTTATTCACGCTATCAAACGCTGCGCCATCCTGGCGCGGGCATGGACGAGGATAGCCGCACGCAATACAGTCAGTTTTTGCTGGCCAGCCGTGTCAACACGCGACTGGTGGAGTTTCGCGATGAAGATGGCGCCTTGCAGATGGTCTCGATCATCGACATACTCGAGCAGGGTTTGTCTTCGGTTTATACATTTTATGACCCAGCCATCCAGGGCAGCCTCGGAACGTATGGAATCCTCTGGCAGATTAATCAGTGCAGACAGTTAAAATTGCCCTGGCTTTATCTTGGGTACTGGATTGCGAATAGCCAGAAAATGGCTTACAAATCGCGCTTTACACCTGCACAATACCGCTGGAACGGGCAATGGCGCGATGCGCCTGCACCCGATGAGCCCGACTCTTTCTAAAACCTCAAGATTTCCTCGTTAAGATCCTTTTATAGCCTCAGCCCATGTCAATTCTCTTTCAAGCCTACCCCCTCGCCCGCCAGGCACTATTTGCAATGGATGCCGAAGCTGCTCACGAAGCCACGCTGCATGCCCTGCAAAAAGCGTATGACTGCTCCCTGACACGCGCGCTGATGCGTGACCGCGCCCTGGCACCCACGCAACTCATGGGGCTATCGCTACTCAATCCCGTTGGATTGGCTGCGGGTCTGGACAAAAACGGTGCGCATATTGATGCAATGGGCAATTTAGGATTTGGTTTTATTGAGGTTGGCACCGTCACACCACGCGCACAATCGGGCAATCCTAAACCCAGAATGTTCCGAATTCCTCAAGCGCAGGCCTTAATCAATCGACTAGGATTTAATAATCTAGGACTGGATACCTTTCTGGAGAATGTCCAGCGCAGCCAGTTCCGCAAACAAGGCGGCATACTGGGACTGAATATCGGCAAGAACGCGGACACACCGATAGAACGCGCAGCCGATGACTACCTGATCGGCTTAGCAGGTGTGTATCCACACGCCGACTACATCACTGTCAATATTTCGTCGCCCAACACAAAGAATTTGCGTGCACTGCAGGGGGAACACGAACTGGATCAATTGCTGTCACAGCTCGCACTGCGCCGTGCCGCTCTGGCTGACCAGCATGGCAAACGCGTTCCGTTAGTCGTTAAAATCGCCCCCGATCTGACACAGGAAGAAATCGATACGATCGCAGAGGTTCTGCCGCGTCATGGCATTGATGGTGTGATTGCGACGAACACCACACTGGCACGGAGTGCTGTGACAGGCATGAAACACGCAGAAGAAACAGGTGGTCTGTCTGGCGCTCCTCTGCATGCACGCTCGCTTGAAGTCATCGGGCGATTGCGCAGCAGACTCGGCAAAGAGTTTGCAATCATCGGGGTTGGCGGCGTCATGAGCGGCCAGCAGGCCGTCGAAAAAATCCAGGCCGGTGCGAATGCAGTCCAGCTCTATACAGGTTTGATCTATCGTGGCCCAGCACTGGTGGGAGAATGTGTCCGCGCGATGCGCAACAGCAAATCCTGATTCTTACTTTTCTGGTGGGTGTTTCGGATAGTCTGCAGACAACAAAAAGGCCACAACACGTGGCCTTTTTGTTGTCTGCAGACTCTTTTAATGGAGTCTGCTTTCACTTACTACTTACACAATTACTATTTACCCAAACCTGGTATTAAGCAGCGCGACGGCCACGTGTTGTCGACTTGACAACTTCAGCAGCGTCACCGGCAGCTTTAAACGAAGCAGCCGCAGCGGCTGACAGGTTTTTCTCAGCGACTTCAGAAGCTTGTTTAGCAGCTTTGGTCATTGATTCGTAGGCGCCGCTGACTTGAGCCAATGATGACTTAAGCATAGCAACAGCACTTTCCGAACCAGCTGGTGCGTTTTTGGTGAACTGTTCGATCGCGTCATTCACGTGTTTCTGACCTTCAGCAACATGTGACTCGCCCAGTTTGGACAGATCAGCCTGCACAGCTGTAACGATGTCATAGACATGCTTGCTGTAAGCCATGGCTTTTTCAGCACCAGGCTGAACCAGACTCTGTGTCAATGAAGCGGCTTCTTGCGCGTCTTTCACGCTGGAAACTTTTTGTGAGGTTTGCGCAACTTCATCAAGGGTCGCCTTGATGACTTTGAGGTTCAAATCAACCAGTTTTTCGAAACCGGTAAATACGGAACTCTGGAAAGCCACCAATGTATCAATGGCGGCTTTTTGGCTGTTTAAAACTTGCTGAGGAATCGCTGACATGGTGTTCTCCGATATTCAAATTAAATAAATTGTTGCACTGCACAACTTCTATTGTAAGGTCGAAAATCCAGATGTCAACAACTTTTTGTTGCAACGCAACAAAAAGACCACAAAATTGCCTCGACCTCCACCGTTTTCTCTCCTAGACTGTCAATTAAATATAAAAGGATTGGCAATGAAAAAAGGGTTATTGATCACACGCTGGCTGGACACAGTCAGTATTCAGGGCATTCTTTGCAGCTTGATGACAGCCGGCTTGATGACCATAAGCAGCCTGGCGCAGGCACAAACTGCCAGCACCTTCCCAACGAAACCCATCAAAATCGTTGTTGGCTTTGCTCCTGGCGGTGGCTCAGACTTTATCGCCAGAATCGTTGCTCAAAAGCTGACCCAGCAACTCGGCCAGACAGTTTTCGTTGAAAATCGCCCTGGTGCCGGTGGCAATCTCGGCGCAGAAATTGCCCTGAAAGCGCCTGGTGATGGTTACACACTGTTTCTGGCAGCGACCAGCTATACCGTCAACGCGAATCTGTACAAATTGTCTTTCGATCCGCTCAAAGACATCACCCCGATCGCGCGACTGGCAAGCGGCCCATTCATTATTGCGACTAACCCTAATCTGCCAATCCCAAATTTAAAGGCACTTGTCGATCTGGCTAAGAAAGAGCCCGGCAAACTCGGTTACGCTTCGGCGGGAAGCGGGAGTATCACGCACGTCGCAACAGAGTATTTTTTAACAACGGCCGACATCGATGTGCTGCACGTACCCTATAAAGGGACCTCGCCTGCACTCACCGACACGATTTCCGGACAAGTACAGTTTATTTTCGGCACTGTCGCCTCTACGCTGCCACATGTGCAGTCTGGCAAACTCAATGCGCTGGCTGTCACAACTGCGCAAAGACTTGAAGCATTACCCAAGGTACCAACAGTCATGGAGTCCGGCTATCCCAACTTTGACGTATCTGTCTGGCACGGACTGATCGGGCCCAAAGGAATTCCTTCCGATATCGTGCTCAAAATCAATGAGGCCGTTCGCACAGCACTCAACGATCCGCTCATGGCGCAACAACTGGCCTCTGACGGGCTGACTGCCAGTTCGGATTCTCCGGAGGAATTTGGCGCACTCATTGCTCAGGAAGTTTCCCGCTGGGGGGCGCTCGTCAAAGCGCGTGGCATCACACTGAAATAACGCAGATACTGAGCGGATTCAATTACTCAGGTACTTTGCTCTGAGGCACTTTGTTCATATCCAAGTGCTTCGGAGATTCGACCTGCTGTAGCGACTAACTGTGCAATCCATGCGTCTTGCATCCTGCCTGATGGCGCTGAGATTGATAGGCCTGCGACTAGCTTGCCCGTATCGTCATAGATACCTGCAGCGATACAACGCACACCCATTTCCAGCTCTTCATTATCGCGCGCATAGCCCAGTTCTCTGACGTGCAACAGCTCTTGTTCGAGCTTGTCCAGCTCAGTGATACTGTTGCGCGTACTGCCTGTCAGCCCGGTACGTGTTGCATACGTGCGTACCTGACGCAAATCTGAGGCTGATAAAAAAAGCTTTCCGTTAGAGGTCAAATGCAGGGGCGCCCGACCACCTATCGCGCGCACAACTTGCATACCCGAGCGCTCGCTCCAGGCGCGATCAATGTAAACAATCTCATCGCCCTGCTGCACCGACAGATTCACAGTCTGTCCGGTCAGCTGATGCAGATCACGCATGGCATCAATGGCAGCTTCGCGAACATTCAGACGCCCTTTAACCAGCGAACCGAGTTCAAGCAAGCGCATACCCAGCTGGTACAGACCATTATCAACTCTCTCAACATAGCGCGCCAGAACCAGATCGTTGAGGATACGATGCGTCGTAGAGGGATGCAGGCCTGTCGTCAGGGCCAGATCTTTGAGTGTGACCGGATCAGGCTGAGCAGCCAGCGCATCGAGTAGGCGCGTCGCTCGTTCCAGCACCTGGATCGCCATGCCGGAGTCTCGCAGCACAGGGGATGCTGAGTCGGCAGGGCTGGGGGCGAGCAGACGCGACATGAATTACTTGACCACAGGAGGATCGTAGCGTGCACCTAAACGCTCGGCTTCAGCGCGCAGAAATCCAAGGGCCTGCGCTGCAACCTCAGGCTCTCCTTTGACTCCGAGCTCGATGTGCGGAGAAGCGCCGTTTTCACCGACTGAAGGCAAGCTAAACGCACGCACACCCGGCCATTTTTGTTCGAGCGCCTCCAGCGCCGGCGTGATACGTGACTCTGGCATGCCAAAGACAATGAAGGAGTGCTCGACGATTTGAGTTTTATGATGCAAATGCGCGTAACGTGTATCAAGCATCCATTCGAGCATCGGCCAGGCCATGACAGGAAAGCCGGGTACAAAAGTATGGTTCTGTATAAAAAAACCAGGAATCCTGTTGAAAGGATTGGGCACAATTTCAGAGCCTGCCGGGAACATCCCCATTTGCAGACGCTGCTGATTTTCAGGGGCACTCATATCCGCAGTGCCTTGACCTTTCTCAGCATTTTCTAAGCAACGCAGTCTGATTTGCTCCGCAGCCTCAGGATGAAGCACCAGGGGCAGATCCAGCGCAGCGCCTGCTGCCTGGCGGGTGTGATCATCAGGTGTTGCACCGATTCCACCACAACTCAGGACAATATCGCCACTGGCAAAGCTGCGTTTGAGCGCAGCGGTCAGGAGTTCACGATCATCAGAAAGGATTTCTACCCAGGATAACTGCAAACCCCGTGCACCAAGCAACTCGACCACTTTCGAGAAGTGCTTATCCTGACGGCGACCAGACAAAATCTCGTCGCCAACAATAATTAAACCGATCCGTGACTTGTTTTGCGTTGCAGACATCAGTTTTCCAGAAAAAAATCAGCAAATAGAAAAAATCAATTCAGTATTTCAGCACAAATCACTCTTATCCGAGCGTTCACGCTGCATCGGCAATCAAATATCCAGAGTTTTTTCAGTGCGTAAGCGTCTGAGCGCCTCAAGACCAAAGTGCGTATAGACCAACCCAGAAAAAACCGGCAGAAAAACCCACGCAGGCGGCACCAGGTTAATCAGCGCACAAATCAGACCAATCGTCCAGAAGCCGACATTGTGGCGTCCGATCAGCAGGCGTCTTTCCTCGGCACTGGCATGCTCAACAATGGCGTCGATGCGCATCATGCGGGAAAAGGCGAAGGTCCACCAGAAGATGGAAACCATCAACCCCAGGGGCGGGATTAACCAGAAAGGCAAGGTCACCAGCCAGCCCACGGCAAACAGAAAACTGACCCAGACCGCATTCCACAGGCTGACTGCGAAAGCTTGCTGCCCCTGCATCTTGAGACCTTGATAATCACGGGCAGACAAATGTGCAATCACCATTGGCATGACACACACCGCAGCCACAGCCAGACCGAGGATCCCTGAGAGAGGCAGCAGAATCACAATCGCGGTGATGGGCACAATAAAAGACTGCACCGACATCAGCGAAAACAAGCCCACCGATAGCAGCCACTGATTAGCCTGAATAATTGTTGAGGATTCGCTGATCTGCTGATCCATCCAGCTCGTCAGAGGACCCAGCGCCATGACAAGCAACAAAACCGCGCCTCCCAGCATAATCATGAACGGCAGCAAGAGCGCAAAAAGCATCCGTGGATGAAACTGTGAGCGCAGGGCTCGACCAAAAGCAAGCGCGACTCCCGATAACCCAGACGAATCAATCGTTTCTGAATGCGCAGAGCGAGCAGGTGAAAGTTTTTGAATCATCGCGAAGTTCTACTCAGTCTAGGAGAGGGTGAAAGGAGCTATCATAATCAAATCAGATTAAGCATGACTACACATGACAATATTTTTACCCGGCTCAGCAGCGCTGGCCGCCCGTCTGAATCAAACCAAACCAACCGTCGTGTTGTGTTTTTGCGCGGCCTGGTGCGATACCTGCAAAGAGTACCAGCCAAAATTTGAAAGCTTATCGGCTCAACACCCTGATGCGACGTTTGTCTGGATCGACATTGAAGATCATCCTCTATTGCTGGGTGACGAGGATGTGGAGAATTTTCCAACGGTAGCGATCATGCAGGGTCACGATGTCAGATTCATGGGCACTATATTGCCCCATATCGGCCATCTTGACCGCCTGATTCAGGCGATGCAGGCTCCCGGCAAAACGCAAGATACCGAGTTACCGGAAAATCTGCTCGAGATGCTTCAGTCTGTCAGCATCTCTTAAACTTTTTTGAAAGCACCACCCAACAACAAACCCACCTGACGCTTGGCGCCCAGTACAGGTTTAGCAGGCGCAGCATTGGCCTGCGCCGCCGCAGCCAAGGCAGCAGGTGAAGGCTCGTAGGGTTTTGTGAAAAACTCATCGATCGGCTTAGGTGGCGCACTGTAACGGCTTGGACGCGCAGGGCGATCCGCACTGCGCTCACTGCTTCTTTCGGTGCTTCTTTCGGTGCTTCTTTCAGTACCGCGTTCACCACTACGGCCACTCGACGCAGTCCGCGCAGGACGCTCGCTTGAGGCACCCGTCCTGGCTTCACGTGGGGCTGCACGCGCCAGCAATTCGCCAGGAATATGCAACACAGCACGAGGGACCGTCGTTTTAATCAGTTTTTCAATATCAAGCAGATATTTTTCTTCTGCTGGAGCGTACAACGCAATGGCTTCGCCTTTGGCGCCGGCACGGCCTGTACGACCAATGCGGTGAACGTAATCCTCGGCGCTATGCGGTAAATCATAATTAATCACGCACGGCACGCCCGCCACGTCCAGACCACGCGCAGCTACATCAGTTGCCACGAGCACTTCGAGCTCACCGGCTTTGAAAGCTTCTAGTGCTTTCATCCGATCAGCCTGGGATTTATCACCATGGATAGACTCGGCACGCACACCATCGAGTTCGAGCTGACGGGCAAGTCGGCCGCAACCAATTTTCGTATTGGAAAATACGATCACCTGTTTCAAACCGCGTGACTTTACCAAATGCACAACGGCTGCACGTTTGGCATCGCCTGACATCGGATAAGCGATCTGCGTAACGGTATCAGCCGTTGCGTTGCGATTCGCCACTTCGATTTCGACCGGCGAATTCAGATAGGTACGGCCAAGCTTGCGAATTTCGTTGCTGAAAGTCGCAGAAAACAATAACGCCTGGCGCTGAGCAGGCAGCAAACGAATGATGCGGTCCAGATCAGGCAAAAACCCCATATCCATCATGCGGTCTGCTTCATCGAGCACCAAAATGCCAACCTGACTCAAATTCACGTTTTTCTGTTCAACATGATCCAGCAAACGACCCGGCGTTGCGATCAGGACTTCACAACCGTTACGCAGGGCTTCTTTTTGAGGACCGATATCCACACCACCAAACACGACCGTAGAACGCAAAGGCGTATGACGGCTGTAGCGCTTGACGCTTTCGTACACCTGATCGGCGAGTTCCCGGGTCGGTGTCAGAATCAAAGCACGGACCGGATGACGGGCAGGCGATGCACTGGTGTTGGACAAAGGAATCAATCGGTGCAGGATCGGCAGCGTAAACGCCGCGGTCTTACCAGTACCTGTCTGCGCAGCCCCCATCACATCGTTACCCGCCATGATCGAGGGTAAAGCTTGTGCCTGGATAGGTGTGGGAGTGGTGTAACCCGTGTCAATCACCGCTTGCAACAGACTCGGATGCAAGCCGATTTCAGCAAAAGTTGGGACGGCGGCAATAGGCGCCTCGGGAGTCAGAGCAGGAGTTTGTATGTTTGAAGTCATTGAATTATTTGAAGAATATCCGTCAAGTGTACCGCAGCTGCGGCAATTTGTTCGGGATTCCCCTTATATATGGGTGCAAAAGGCCCGATTACAACAACTCACCCAGTTATCTCAAAATGAAGCGATCCAGCGCATCAGCCACAAAGCCAGCATGCCAGAGACGATCAGCAGCAATGCGCTGCGGGTTCGTTGAAACACCCAGATTGACACAATCGCCGCGACCAGCTTGAGATCAAGTACAGGTCCATGCTGGGCTGACCACGGCAGAACTTCTGGAACGATAATGGCTGTGAGCGCCGCCAGCGGGGCGTAACGCAGGGCACTGCGGACATGATCGGGTAATGGCACCAAGTGGCCGAAAAGGAAATATCCCGCACGGGTGATGACGCTGCACAAGGCGAGCAACAAGATCGCAGCGTAAACATACCAATCTTCAATCAGCATCAGACACGCCCTTTGCGAAAGACTTTTTCCGCCCACATACCGGCCGCACTTCCAGCAATCACGGCAGCGATCAGCCCCAGGCGCAACGGCCACATCTGGGTGATCCAGGCCACCACGCCAGCGGCCAGAATAGCGACAAGAATAGGCTTATTACTGACCAGTGGCATCATCATGGCAATCAGTGCCAGAATCGCAGCGAAATCAAGCGACCAGGTCGATGGCACAAAAGAACCGAGTGCGATTCCTGCTATGGAAGTGACCTGCCACACGGTCCAGGAAGAAACCAGGGCACCCAGATAAAACCAGTGCTGCTCCAGCGTGCCTTTTTGCGGTGCGTCGCTGAAACGCGGCATAAACACCACAAAAGCAACATCCACACTCAGATAGCCCATCAGCAAACGTTTGGGCCAGCGCATATTTTTAAAATACGGGTGCAATGCCGCACCGAAAATAATGAATCTGAGATTCACCACGGTGCCCGCGGCAAAAATCAGCCACAACGGCGCGCCCGCCATGATCAGTGGCAATGAAGTTAACTGAGCGGAGCCTGCATAGACCAGTAGAGACATCACCACGGCAGTGTGCTCGGCCAGCCCGGATTTAACCATCGCGACCCCCGTGACCACGCCCCAGACGGTAAGGGCCAGCAGGCCGGGAGATACGGCGCGACAGCCATCGCGCATTGCAGCTATACGCTGGGCGCGCAAATCTTTAACGCACTGATCGGAGGGTGGAGGGAGTTCGGACAAAGCAACACCAGAAAAGCGGGCGCATTGCCCAGACAGAAAATTCGTAAAAGTCTGTCTATTGTAAAGCGACTGCCTTGTTACAATAAGGCATTCTTTCAACACTATGAGAACCGTCATGTCTGACACCGCCGCTGGCTCAGTCGATATCCCCGTTCAGCTTCAGGCTTCGGATTTGCCGCTGTACTGCCCGGGGCCGCGCGCTCCGCTCTGGAGTATGCACCCGCGTGTGTATCTGGACGTCACAAAATCCGGCTCAGTTCGCTGCCCTTACTGCAGCACCACTTACACACTTGCGCCAGGCGCAGTGGTACACGCTCATTAGGAATCTGCCAGCATGCCAGTGATGTTCGCCACGTCAGAAGAAGCAGAGCTTGCTTTTTACGATGCACTTGAACGTGCCGACCTCGCACGGCTGATGCAAGTCTGGGCAGACGAAGAGGAAATTATTTGTGTGCATCCGGGTGGTTTACGCGTGGTCGGTCATCACGCAGTAAAAGAATCCTGGCAGGAAATTCTCGCCAATGGTGCCTTGCATATCCGTCCTTCAAATGCTGTGGTGCTTCACAGCATGATGAGCGCAGTGCACTCTCTGGTGGAACAAGTCACCGTCCACGGGACAGAATCAACAGAGATTGCAAACTGCTATGCCACCAATGTGTATCACAAAGGCCCGACTGGCTGGCGCATGATCATGCATCACGCCTCTGCCGCACCGGGTCAGGCAGGGATGCTTGATTTGCATGACGTACCCGGGATGTTGCATTAAAACGCGCCCGATGACGTGACAGCCTCTCTGGATTTATCTCCCTGCCCCGTTTCCTGGTGGTTGCCTGAACGGCAGCTGCAGACCCTTTACGGCGCATTAGCCGCACCGACACACCGTGTCAGCTTTATCCGCGACCGCATTGAAACACCCGACGGCGATTTTGTAGATATGGACTGGACGGCCCCCGGCCTGGTTGCCCAACCTGTCGCCAGTAGCGCAACGCCTGCGGCTCAAGCCAGTCTCAGTGGCACCATTCTCAGTGACGCGAACAGTCCCGCGCACACACAGCAGCAGCCATTAACCGGGACGGGCGCATTACGCTGGATGACGCATGCAGACCGGATGCATTTACAACATTTACACCAGACCGGCCCTGTTCAGGCTCTGGTCTTGCTGCATGGATTGGAGGGCAGCAGCAAAAGCCGCTATGTGCAATCGATCGCCCAGTATTTCAGGGCACGCGGCTGGGTTGTTGTCATCGCGCATTTCAGGGGCTGCTCGGGCTTTCCCAACCGTCTCGCACGGGCTTATCATTCCGGTGATTCAGAAGAGATTGCTTTTATTTTGCAGACGGTGCGCCACGCTCTGCCGGGAGCAGTATGGCACGCTGCTGGCGTGTCACTGGGCGGTAATGCCCTACTGAAATATCTGGGCGAACATCCCGAACAATCAAGCTGGATAGAGGCCGCAGCCGGCATATCCGTCCCCCTGGATCTGGTCGCCGCAGGCAACCATCTTTCTGATGACACGTTTAACCGCCATATTTACAGCCGTTATTTTTTGCGTTCACTCAAGCCCAAAGTACTGGAAAAAGCAAAACGCTTTCCTGGTGCGATTGATGTGATGCGCATTTCCCAGGCGAGCGACCTGCGCGACTTTGACGATGCGTACACAGCACCGATGCATGGCTTTCGAGATGCGATGGACTACTGGACGCAATCTTCCAGCAAGCCCTGGCTCAGGCATATCAGCGTGCCAACACTTGTGTTGAATGCACGCAATGATCCCTTTCTCCCCGAACCCGCCCTGCCTTCGGTAGAGGATGCATCCGCGCAGGTATTGCTGCATCAACCCGCATCGGGTGGTCATGCAGGATTTGTAACGGGTCACTTTCCCGGGAATCTGAACTGGCTTGCCGAACGACTGGCCAGATTTTTTTCGCAGCGTAAATAGTTTTTAACGCCATATTTTTTCAACCCCGAAAAAATATGGCGTGCACGACAGACGACGCCATTATTTGAGTTTTTCTAGTAACTGCTTGTTTTCAATGATTTTTTTAGTCAGCTGGCGCAGTTCCACATCAATCTGGGACTGCACATAAAAATCCTTGGACATCGTACGTGCCTGTTGCAGCTGCGTGGCCGCGGCAGGCAGAGCCCCCACCAGAATGTAATAAGACGCCAGGGACTGACGCGCACCGACCGGATCATCGAGCCGGTCCTGACTGGTCGCCCGCATCTGGAAAAATCCTGGTTCAGCACTGGGCCAGCGTTTAATCTGTTCGCTCAAAAAGACCACCGCTTCTTTATCCTTGCCCAACAGCTGCAAGGTGAGCGCCACGCGTTGTGCGAATGCCCTGCGCTCCGGCCAGCGTTTCATCGCAGCCTGCGCGCTCGTCAGTGCAGCTGGATAGTTTTTATTGGCTAATTCAATGTCGATGCGCTGCAGATCAAGAAAAGGAGAATTCGTGAGGATGGTTTGCGCCTGCTGTAAAGCGCTCGAAGCACCCGCGAGGTCTTTACGGCTGAGCGCGGCAAAGGAAACGCCATACCAGGCAGCGGCACGGCGCACAGGATTGAGCGCAGAGCGTTCTCCCCCGGTCTGGCGGGTTTCTTCTTGGAGCTGATCGACGGCCACACGTAATGATTTCGGGTCTGTCGCCTGCAAAATCCGTGATTTTGCCCGGATAAACCAGAATTCATCAGAAGCGCGATAGCGTGCAAGGGGGAGCTGACTGATTCGATTTTGCATATCGGTCATACGCTGGATACTCAGAGGATGGGTGGATGCATATACACCGCCCCCACGTCCCTCATTGAGTGAGGCCGATTTCATCAGCCTGCCAAACAAAATCGCCATGCCATTCGGATCGTAGCCAGCTTTGCGTAACATTTCAAAACCCGTACGGTCTGCTTCCTGCTCGGCATCCCTTGAAAATCCAAGTTGCTGCTCAATCGCAGCGGCCTGACCAAAAGTAGCGATCCCTGCGGCCAGATTCGCTCCCCCTCCGGGAACTAAGGCTGCCAGCAGCGCTGCAGCCATGGAGGCCAGAGCGATATGTCCGCTTTTTTGCTGCTGAGTGAGTCCTCGGGCGATATGTCGTTGCACCACGTGCGCGATTTCGTGAGCCATCACACCTGCCAGCTCAGATTCATCACCAGCGGCAACAATCAAGCCTGTGTTGATGCCGATAAAACCGCCTGGCATGGCAAAAGCGTTAATCACGTTCTCGCGCACACCAAAAGCCTCGATCTCAGGCGCACCGCCCGGAGCGTAGGCGGCGAGTTTACGCGCCATACTGTTCAAATATTGATCAATATCGGGGTCGCTGATGTAGTCAGGATCTCGCCGCCCCTGCTCCATGATGGCCTCACCAAGCTTACGTTCGAGCGCGGGCGACAAGTCCGCAGCCGATGCGGGCCCCAGAGTTGGAGCACCCGTCGGCTGCGCCTGCAGGGGACTGACCCAGAGCGGGCTGAGCGTCAGGGAAATGATCAGAACGCCTGTGAGCAACTTTTCAGCTAGTCTGGACGTAAAACGTTTAGAACAATGAGGAAACATTACTTTTTGGAAAATTGGCACACATTTGTTGAAGATTGAAATCTCATACGCTTATGATAGCGGCTCAAGCAATTTGGTTCCGCCTTTGTGCAGATCAACTTTAAGGATTAGTTTCATCATGCGCCCAGTTCGCAAAGCAGTATTCCCCGTAGCAGGTTTAGGAACGCGTTTTTTACCCGCGACCAAGGCGATGCCTAAGGAAATGTTACCTGTTGTCGACAAACCTCTGATCCAGTATGCAGTGGAAGAGGCCGTCGCCGCTGGTATTACCGACCTGATTTTCGTGACGGGTCGGCACAAACGCGCGATCGAAGATCATTTTGATTCCGCTCCAGAAATGGAAGCAGAACTCTTTCGTAAAGGCAAAATCGAGCTGCTCGAGATTGTCCAGGGCATATTGCCAGCAAACGTAAGCTGCATTTACATCCGCCAGTCCGCACCGTTGGGGCTGGGGCATGCAGTACTAACTGCGGCACCGATCGTGGGTGATGAGCCTTTCGCCGTATTATTGGCAGACGATCTGCTGGATGCAGACCGACCAGTCATCGGACAGCTGATCGATGCAGCGCTGACCCACCAGGGCAGCATTCTGGGCGTTCAAAACGTCCCCCTTTCGGACACAGACAAGTACGGCATCGTCGCGACCGATCCTGTCGGACCAAGAACCGAGCGTGTGCGTCATATCGTAGAAAAGCCAAAATCTGATGTCGCCCCCTCCACACTGGCAGTCGTTGGACGCTATGTACTGGATGCGCGTATTTTTGCCCATCTGCGTCAGACACAGGCTGGTGCCGGAGGTGAAATTCAGCTGACGGATGGCATTGCATCGCTGATGAACGAAAAGCCCGTGTTTGCTCACCGTTACGAAGGTATTCGCTACGACTGCGGCAACAAAGAAGGCATGTTCAGAGCAACTGTCGCCCTTGCACGCAAATACCACGGCCTGGAGCCCTGAGCGTTATTTTGCAGGAACCTGTCGTGGTTTAGGCAGGCCCCAGCGCCCCTTCGCTGACAAACGCATCAGGTTGCGTAATGCGACCAGCAAACCGATGACCTCGGTCATCGCAGCAGGAATCCACATGGTCAGCCCGCCGATCATCTGATCGGTTTGGGCTTGCATGGGGATCGCGCGTCCGCACAAATCAAACAGCGGGTACAAATCTCTTTCGGTAAACGCAATCACCGCGCCTGCAACCATCTGCGGCGCCATCGTGAGGATGGGAGAAATCACACGACCACCCGGACTCATTGCTGCCGGCGGACAGGCTCTGCGATCCAGAATCAGATTCCAGTACATAAAGCCCGTAATCACTACGGACCAGTTCATCAGACGATACAGGCGCCAGTCCAGCATCGAATAAAACTGCACCGAAGGCACGAGCCAGATAATCACCAGAAAAACAAAGAGCGCAGGCACAAAAATCGGATTAGTCAGCACGGCTTTCAATGCGCGGCCAGGCAGGCTCAGATTGAATTTTTTGAGTCTGAGGCGCCATGCCATCGGCAGCCCCGCACGCATGACTGAACCTGGATAAGCCGCCATCACGACCAAGGGACCCGCATGGTGCAGAACCAGGTGCTGGATACGATGCATGAAAAACATACGCTCCGCATAATAATCAAGCATGGTGTGCAGTGACAGGTACAGCATCACCATACCAACCCAGAAAAGAATCTTGCGGCTACGGGATACATGGTGCACGCGCTGGCCGCGGACAAACAGCCATGCCGCCAGTAAAAAGGCCACAATCAGTGTCGGAGATACTTCCCAGGGGTTCAGCCAGCCTATCCAGTCCATGCGCCACGCCTTGAAACTCGTTGTCCGCGAGCATCGCCGACAAGCATTCAATTGTAGTATGTTGATTGCTACAGAATACGAGAGCCCTCATGACATCGCACACGCCCCCTCCATTTGCACTCCACGCACCCGACCTTTCTGGCAATACCTCTCGTCGTGAACAACTACTGGCCTGGATGCGCAGCCAGGGGGGCGGGATCGCCGTCATCCCCACCGCACCTGAGCGGGCACGCAACCGTGACAATCATTACAGTTTCCGTCATGACAGCGATTTTTTTTATCTCACAGGCTTTACCGAACCGCACGCCTGGCTGGTGCTCATCGCAGGCGATCAAGATCAATCGATACTGTTTTGTGAGAGTAAAAACGCCGAGCTGGAACTCTGGAACGGCGTGCGCTGGGGCCCCGAGGCAGCGGCTGAACACTTTGGATTTGAACGTGCTCTGGATATTGGCTGTCTGGACGAAACATTGCCCGAACTGATGCTGGGTCAGCCCCGCCTGTTCACCACGCTATCCAGACCCGCTGGTCCGGAATTGCTGCCGAGGTTGCAGACTTGGGTCACGCAGGCGACACAAAGCAGCCGCGGGACACGCGCAACGCCACACCACTGGCTGGACTTGTCTGAGGTGCTCTGCGAAATGCGTCTGATTAAAGATGCAGGCGAACAGCGGACCATGCGCGCTGCGGCAAAAATTTCAGCCCAGGGACACGTCCGCGCGATGCAAACTGCGCAACCTGGCAAGCATGAATTCGAACTGGAAGCTGAATTACTCTACACATTCCGCAAGCACGGCGCACAAGCCGTCGCCTACAACAGCATTGTTGCTGCAGGAGCGAATGCTTGTATCCTGCATCACGCGGCTGGCAACAGCATCATGCGCGACGGTGACCTGGTGCTGATTGATGCAGGCTGCGAGCTCGATGGGTACGCATCGGACATCACACGTACCTTTCCTGCGAACGGCAAGTTCTCAGGTCCTCAGCGTGCACTGTATGAGATTGTTCTGGCGGCGCAAGAAGCCGCTGCAGCATGTACCTCACCTGCTTATCACTGGAATGCCGGACACGATGCAGCAGTCAGTGTGTTGACGCAAGGCCTGCTGGATGTGGGTCTGCTGAAAGGTACGCTCGAACAAGCACTGGATACTGCCGCCTATAAACCCTTTTATATGCACCGTACCGGACACTGGCTCGGGATGGATGTGCATGATGTTGGCAGTTATCGCATGCCACCGGCTGCAAACGAAGATCGCCCCTGGCGAATGCTGGAATCAGGCATGGTGCTGACAATCGAACCAGGACTGTATGTCAGACCGGATGAAAATACGCCGGAGGAGTTCTGGGGTATTGGCATCAGAATTGAAGACGATGCCATCGTCACAGATCAAGGGTGCGCGCTCATCACGCGTGACGTTCCAGTCGCTATCGATGAAATCGAAGCCCTGATGCGGGGATGATTTCAGTCCGAACTCAGATCAAAACCATCGAGCCAGCCTAGCGCGGTCCATACGTAGATCACGATCACAGCAATGCCGATCATGAGTGCCACCGTGCCAATTAACAACGTAAATCCAGCCACCAGGACGGGTCCCCAGCCGCTGGGGGAAGTGCGCACCAGACCCGGGTTGTAGCGCGCGTCAAAGCGCGCATCGCTCATCAGACACAGCACGATCGCCTCGATAAAACCATCCAGGATCGGAATAAATAACAAAAAGAACGCCGGATTTTCCCACCAGACCTCTGCAAATCCCGCAGCAACCATCAGCACCAGGCCTATTGCCGTCACCATCCAGGCATGCGGACGGCGCAGATACCACCAGTGCGCGCCGACGCAGCCCAGTAAGGCGGCCAGCAGACCAACTTTGACTTTACTGATGAATGCCCGATCCTGGGTTGATCCAGACGGGAGGGGTTGAAAGGTCTTGAACGATGACATATTGAACTCGAGTGGATGCTGCGAAGTGTACTTAGGGAGCAGAGCTGTAGGTTTTGATGCTGAATTGTAGTGGTGTTCTAGAATAGTCACATGTCACTAAATGATTTCGATATTGCGATTCTCGGAGGCGGGCCTACGGGTTGTGCGTTGGCACTACTGCTGGCACGCACCTGCCCGCGGCCAGAGCGTATTGCGCTGTTGCAGGCAGACGACCAGACGCGTTACGGCTATGTTCCGGAACAAGACCCACGCGTGCTCGCCATTAACCACGGCAGTCGCGTTTTGCTTGAGTCACTGAAAGGTTTTCCGCATCAGGCAGCCCTGATACAGACCATTCATGTTTCACAGCGCGGGCGCCTTGGTCGCACCATCATTCGCCATGAAGACTTTGATGTGCCTCAGCTCGGATGTGTCGTGCGTTATGCCAGCCTGCATGCACAACTGACGCAGGCCGTTGCCCAAAGTGGTGTAACCATACTGAGCGGATCGGCCGCCCGCGTCACGCACCAGGATGCGCAGGGCATTGAAATTCGCCAGGGCGATCACCTCATCCGTGCAAGCATAGCCGTACATGCCGATGGCAAACCCGATACCGAAATCACCCGCCGATACGCCCAGATGGCGCTGATCACGCAGGCGCAGGCCAGCTTGCCTCGTCCAGGCTGGGCCTTTGAGCGATTTACCCAGGAGGGCCCGCTGGCCGTATTGCCCCACCCCAATCAGGCCGGACAGCAATCAATCGTCTGGTGCTGCGCGCCAGAACGTGCCGAGCAACTGACGCAACTCAGTGCGCCAGCTTTTTCGCTTGCGCTGACGCAAATGTTTGGCACACGCCTTGGAGCGCTGAACGTAGAACAGCCCGTTGCTGCTTTTCCGCTCATACTGAATATGCCTCAGCAAGCCGTAGACGGACGCGCAGTGGCGATCGGCAACGCCGCACAGACACTGCACCCCGTAGCAGGACAAGGACTTAACCTGGGGCTGCGCGATGCGGCGGCTCTGGCTTTTTGCCTTCAGGAGTGGCTTGATGCGCCGGGCAGTCACCCCGCCCAGGCACTTGAGACATTCCAGCGGGTGCGCGGGCCCGATCGTCAGCTCACGGCGCGACTGACCGATGTGATGTCGCGTATCTTCACCACCCGTTGGCCAGTAGTCGAACATGCTGCTGGTTTAGCGTTATTGGGAATGGATCTCATTCCCGCACTGCGTGCGCCGCTTGCACGTCATTTGTTGCAAGGCATGCGCCTCTAAACAGAGCCTCGAGCTGCGATTACAATTTGCGTATGCAAATTGGTCCCTGGACACTCCCGAACAACGTATTTGTCGCCCCGATGGCGGGGGTGACCGATCGCCCTTTCCGCCAGCTCTGCAAACGACTCGGCGCGGGCTATGCGGTTTCCGAGATGGCGGCCAGTAATCCACAGCTCTGGAAAAGCGTCAAATCCTCGCGTCGGCTGAACCACGACGGGGAAATCGACCCTGTCGCGGTCCAGATTGCTGGGGCCGATCCTGTCATGATGGCGCAGGCTGCCGTATTCAACATCAGCAAAGGCGCACGGGTGATCGATATCAACATGGGCTGCCCTGTCAAAAAGGTCTGTAATGTGGCTTCGGGCTCAGCGTTGTTGCGTCACGAGGATCTGATCGCACGCATTCTCGATGCGGTGGTCACGGCCTGCCATCCTCTTGGTATACCCGTCACACTCAAAACGCGGACTGGCTGGAGCCGGGATGAGCGTAATGCGCTGCGCGTAGCAAAACTCGCACAGGATTGCGGGATCAGTGCCCTGACCCTTCACGGACGCACACGCGCCGACATGTATGAGGGTGCGGCAGAATACGAGACTATCCGGGCGGTCAAAGCCAACCTGTCGATTCCAGTGGTTGCCAATGGCGATATTGACAGCCCCCAGAAAGCCAGAGAAGTCCTGGCATTTACCGGCGCGGATGCCGTCATGATTGGACGCGCGGCACAAGGACGGCCCTGGATTTTCCGTGAAATCGATCATTATCTCCAGACCGGCAAAACGCTCGCTCCACCGGGCTGGCTGGAAATGCGTGATTTACTTCTGGAGCATCTGGCGGATCACTATCAGTTTTATGGCGAGCTGCCAGGCGTGAGAACGGCTCGCAAACATATCGGCTGGTATGTCTCGGGACTGCCCGCAGGTCAGGCTTTTTCTGACCAGATCAACCGGATCGAGTCTACCGGCGAACAATTCAAGGCCGTAGACCTCTGGTTTTCCCGCCAAAACGACATTTCGCCAGACACTGGGCCGACAAACTGCGACAATCTCGAAGATGTCATGCCTGGTCTTCAGGCTGCCTGAATAGACCTTGTTCAATGAAAACTAAAACACCCCTCGAAGAATCCCTGCGCGCAAGTCTCGAACAGTATCTCGAAGATCTTGGGGGCGCGGATCCGACCAATATGTATGACATGGTCATCAACCGCATTGAACTGCCTTTGTTGCAGCTCACCATGACACGCGTACAAAACAACCAGTCTCGCGCGGCAGCGATGCTTGGTCTGACACGTAATACGTTACGAAAAAAACTTCTTGCCCATAAATTGCTCGCGCAACGTTAAAAAGGCCCGGCCACTCAGCCGCTTTCTCCCGCCCGTTGCCAGCACCTATTTTTAATTTAACGACTGAATAACTACCCTAATGAAAATTCAAACTGCCCTGCTTTCCGTATCTGACAAATCCGGTATTGTCGAATTTGCCCAAGACCTGGCCAAGCGTGGTGTGCGACTCCTGTCGACCGGCGGTACAGCCAAACTGCTTGCACAATCAGGCTTGCAGGTCACCGAGGTAGCGGCCCATACCGGCTCACCAGAGATTCTGGACGGCCGTGTCAAAACTTTACATCCTAAGATCCATGGTGGCTTGCTGGCACGACGCGACAGTGCAGAGCATATGAAAACGATCGAAGAACACGACATCGACCGAATTGACTTGCTGGTTGTCAATCTCTATCCCTTTCGTGAAGCCGTTGCTAAACAAGACTGCAGCTTTGAAGATGCTGTTGAGAATATTGATATTGGTGGCCCGGCCATGTTGCGTGCAGCAGCTAAAAATCACGGCACCGAAGCTGGCGGCGTTGCCGTGGTGATCGATCCCGCAGACTATCCTCGCGTACTCGCTGAGATGGATGCAACCGGCACGACTTCCTACGGTTTGCGACTCGCATTAGCAACCAAAGTCTATGCACACACCTGCGCCTATGACGGTGCGATTGCCGCCTATCTCAGCAGCCTGGTCGATGCCGAGCCTGCTCAGGCAGCAACCCCCGCACGCAGTACCTGGCCCAATACGCTGACACTGCAAGTCCATCAGCAACAAGTCCTGCGTTATGGCGAAAACGCCCAGCAGCTCGCAGCCTTTTATGTTGATCCGACAGTGCCCGCTGGTTTGCTGGCAAATTTCACACAGCTGCAAGGTAAGGAACTCTCTTACAACAACATCGCCGATGCGGATGCTGCCTGGGATTGCGTACGCAGTTTCGACGCTCCTGCCTGCGTGATCGTCAAACACGCCAACCCCTGCGGCGTAGCCACTGCAGAATCCTCTGTCGCGGCCTATCGCAAGGCCTTCCAGACAGACCCAACCTCAGCCTTTGGTGGAATTATTGCTTTTAACCGCAACGTTGATCTTGCGGCAGCGCAAGCCATCAGCGCCCAGTTTG
Source organism: Sheuella sp. (assembly GCA_030650995.1). GTDB lineage: Bacteria > Pseudomonadota > Gammaproteobacteria > Burkholderiales > Burkholderiaceae_B > Zwartia. The sequence goes on from JAUSCY010000027.1 coordinate 24,045, forward strand.
TAGAAGTATTGCTCGCGCCTTCCTACAATCAAGACGCGCTCGCATTGCTGGCCGCCAAGAAAAACGTTCGCGTGCTTCAGGTACCGATGGGTGATGGCCAGAACGACATTGATGTTAAGCGGGTCGGTGGCGGCTGGCTGGTCCAGACTCCGGACGCTCAGATTCTGAACACAGCCGATTTACGCGTGGTCAGTCGCAAACAACCTACCGAGCAACAAATGACAGATTTACTGTTCGCCTGGAAGGTTGCAAAATTCGTCAAATCCAATGCCATTGTTTTTTGCGCAAACAGCATGACACTCGGTGTGGGTGCCGGACAGATGAGTCGCATTGACTCTGCCCGCATTGCTTCGATCAAGGCTGAGAATGCTGGCTTGACACTGCAGGGTTCAGCGGTCGCATCGGATGCGTTTTTCCCCTTCCGCGATGGTCTGGATGTCGTTGTTGCCGCAGGTGCTACCAGCGTCATTCAGCCTGGTGGCAGCATGCGCGATGACGAGGTGATCAAAGCCGCCGACGAACAGGATATCGTGATGGTGCTGACCGGCATGCGTCACTTCCGTCATTGATGAATCATTAATGCGAATTCTTGGCGTCGATCCAGGCTTGCGTCGCACCGGTTTTGGTGTGATTGATGTTCAAGGCGCCAAGCTGACCTATGTCGCAAGCGGCACCATCGTCGTTCCCACAGGCATCACACTTCCCTTGCGGCTGAAAGTCATCCTCGACAACTTGCGACAAGTCGTCGAGGAGACAAAACCTGATACAGCAGCACTTGAAATTGTATTCATGAACAGCAATCCTGCCAGCACTCTTTTGCTCGGTCAGGCCCGCGGTGCGGCGCTTTGCGCGCTGGCAGACCGCAATCTCGATGTGCACGAATACACGGCGCTACAAATTAAAAAATCCGTTGTGGGCGCCGGACGTGCTGCAAAAGAACAGGTCCAGATGATGGTTCAGCGCTTGCTCAAGCTCGATGGCGTTCCAGCACCTGATTCGGCAGACGCACTAGCCTGTGCAATATGCCATGCCCACTTTGCACCCTTATCAGAAAAGCTTGGCGGACTGAACTATCAATCACGTACCTCACGTGGACGCTCGCGCGTTCGCGCGGGTCGCCTGCTTGGTTAAGCAGATTCACCCAGCCTGATTCGCTCATATCATCCACTTCAGTAACTACTCAGGTATCTCACATGATCGGACGTTTGACTGGCACGCTCTACGATAAGACCCCTCCACGCATCGGCCTCGATGTGCAAGGCGTGGGCTATGAAATCGATGTGTCGATGACGACGTTTTATGCTTTGCCTGAACTCGGCAAACAAGTCACGATCCTGACCCACCTGACCGTGCGAGAAGATGCGCATATCCTGTATGGATTTTCCAGTCTGGAAGAGCGTGCGGCCTTTCGCGAACTGGTCAAAGTCAGTGGCATCGGTGCACGCACAGCGCTGGCTGTGTTGTCCGGCATGTCGGTCGCAGATCTTGCCCAGGCAATTACCCTGCAAGATACCGCGCTGCTAATACGCATCCCGGGGATTGGTAAAAAAACCGCTGAACGTCTGTTGCTGGAAATGAAAGGCAAACTCGGCGCCGACCTGGGCGTGACACAACTTGCGCACGCTGGCGGACAATCAGACATCCTGCACGCACTGACTGCATTAGGCTACTCGGATAAAGAAGCCCTCGCCGCAGTCAAGATATTGCCTGATGGTTTAAGTATCTCTGATGGTATCCGCCAGGCTCTTAAAAGCCTCTCTCGCTAAGCTTGTATTAATCGACGCGCGCACCTGACAGGCGTACCGCTTCAGACCAGTTTTTGACTTCAGCATCAATGATAATTTTGAATTGCTGCGGCGTGCTGTTGTTAATCACACCACCCATTTCGAGCAGACGTTTAGTGGTGGCGGGTTCGGCGACAACTTTTGAGACATCCTGATAAATCTTTTCAACCAGCGCTTCTGACATCGAAGCAGGTCCGAACAAGCCGAACCAGGTCGCGGCCGTAAAACCAGGCATCCCGGCCTCAGCCATCGTAGGCACATCGGCAATTCCCTGTGCCCGTTTGTCGCTTGCCAGAGCGATGGCGCGTAATTTTCCACTATTGATGTAAGGAAGCGCTGCGGATAAGGTGACAAACGCAACCTGCACTTGACCACCAATCAGATCTGTCAGCATCGGTGCATCGCCCTTGTAGGGAACATGCACCAGCGGTGTACCTGTTTTAGCTTTGAAGAGCTCACCTGCAAGGTGCTGTGGCGTGCCGTTCCCTGTTGAGGCCATCGACAAGCCGTCTTTATGCTGTTTGCCGTAGGCGATCAGATCTTTTAAGGTTTTCACTGGCAAGGCTGGTGTTGTGACCAGCACGAGCGGAATGGTCGACACCAGCGTGATTGGGGCAAAATCCTTGATCGGGTCATAGCTCAATTTGCTGTAGAGACTGGCACTGATCGTATGTGCTGCGGTCGTCATGTATAAGGTGTAACCATCGCCTGGCGATCTGGCCAATGCCTCAGCAGCGACCGTCGTACCCGCACCTGGGCGATTAACGACGACCACCTGTTGCCCCCAGACCGCAGGGAGCTTTTCAGCCAGTAGCCGGGCAACCACATCCGTCGCACCGCCAGCAGGATAAGGCACGACAATCGTCACGGCCCGCTCCGGAAATCCCGCGGCGTGGGTCAGACTAGATAAACATAGCGTCACACCAACAGCCAGGCGGGTAATAAGTTTATTGATATTCATGAGTCATCCTTTTTGACTTAGTCGGCCCAGCGGTTGCGAGCCCAGAGCGCACGTAACTCGACGTCCGCTTTTTTTAATCTATTGCGCTAACTTCTTTTCCTGCTGCGCGCGCCAGGCCAGTAACTTTGCGACGCCCTCTTTCATCTCCACGACAGGTTTCCAACCGATTACTACTTCGGCTTTATCGTGTGGGATGCTGAACGCACCGCCCGAGGTCAGGCGAACTTTGCCTGGAGGGTCAGGACGAACTTCAGGCTTGAGATCACTCTTGCAATATTCAAGCACCAACTGAACCAGCTCACCCGTTGTAATAGGCGCAGGGCCTGAGACATTGACCGCAACGTCTGTTGCGGAACTTTGTAAGGCAGCAATATTCGCACGTGCGACATCGGTCACATAAACAAAATGTTTGGTATCCGTGCCATCGCCTGGCAAGACAGGTGCTTTGCCGCTGCGAATCAGATCATAGGTTTCCATGATGTAAAGAGAATTCGCAGCACGATAGTGCTGGCGCTCACCATAGACAGTTGAATAGCGCAGAACAACGTAGTCCTGTCCCCAGCTCTGATGGTAATGACGGCACAACTGCTCACCCATGATTTTGGATGCCCCATACAGGATCGCAGCGGGTGGTGCGCCCACGGAATAGAACGGTGTGTCCTCGACCAGTGCGCCCTTAATGCCAGGACCGTAGCCATAGGTCGCGTTGGAGGAGGCAAAGATTATTTTCTTAACTTTATTGACCCGACAGGCTTCGAGCATGTTTTGCGCGCCGCGGATATTCACATCCACAGCCTGCCAGGGCGTTTGCGAAAAACCAAGCGTCATATAAGCGGCCAGATGGATGACACCATCCACGCCCGCCGTTGCGTCCAGCAAGTCGGGCAAACGCATCAGATCAGCGCGCACAATCTTGATCCGGGGATTATCCTGCAGATGAGCAATCGCATCCATCGAACCAAATGAAAAGTTATCCAGCAGCAAAACCTCGCGCGCACCAGCCTCGAGCAGCAAGTCCGCTGTGTGTGAACCGACCAGACTGGCCGCACCTGCGATCAGAATGCGTGAGTCCTTGATATTCAATGCCTTGCCTTGTTTTGCAGTTGTCATGTGTCTGTTACCGTAAAAAAATCAGTGTTCAAAATCAAAATACGAACGAAACGAATGTGGGTCCGCATCACGCAGTCCACAACGGAAATAGTTCTAGTTAGGTACGTAATTAAACGTTAGTGCTTTGTCCCCGCGTCAAAATTTATCTTCGACGTAGTTAATTTAATTTTTATATACCGCTGGTCGATTTTCCACGCTTTCAGAGAAATAGGCAACTTTGGTTGTTTGGCTGTTCCGTTCGAACATTTACCTTGCTTATTCCTGATTTGCGCCCTAACGAATGATTCGCTTCATGTAATCTGCAAACAAAGGAACTGTAAAAGCTGTATCTCCATGAGATGGGCTGTATATCATTCCTTTTCTAATCAACGACTGTCTCAGCGGTCCAACCTGATTGACCTCTTTTTTCATGGCAGCAGCGATATCACCCGACCTGGGCGCTGGAGAATTAATTTCAGCCATCGCTCTGAGATAATTTTTTTCCATTGGCGTGCATCGATCAAATCGCACCCGAAAAAAACTCGTGTCCAGCTGAAGGATTGCAAGCGAAGTAGCGACTTTGGCATCCTCATGGGTAATCGTGCTGACTGTAGCAACACTCCAGCACATACTCCCCCACTCCTGAAGAAAATAGGGGTACCCCTGCGTTTGTTTCAAAATTTCTTCAATCGCTTCTTTTGCAAAATACACTTGATGTACCTCAACCGGGCGCTGCAAAGCGTCAGTTGCCGCCTCATTTGAGAGTGCGCCAATCATAGGAAAATCAAATAATCTTTCGGCATAAGACTTTGCGCGCCCAACGTTTCCAACAAGCTGGGGTAGTCCCGCACCGACTAAGGTAATGGGCAAACGTTTCTGAGCGCAAGCGTGAAGCGCAGAGATGAGCGCTGCCAACTCTCTTTCAGGTACATATTGAAGTTCATCAATAAAAAGTACGACTGCAGTTTTTTTTTCTCGAGCAGCTTCACCCAGGCACTGCAAAAACTCAGTTAAATCGTAATCAAGGTCGCCAGTGTCTGCTGCACCGACTTCACTTCCAAGATCAAAACCAAACTCCATCCCTTCATACTTAACTTTGGCAGCACCAATAAAGCTACCCAGCACTTTCACCGCCCGCGCGACTAAATCCCTAGTACCCGCAATACGATCCAATTTAAACAACGCCGCGCGCAAACATGGAACGAGCATCGCTGGCAAATTTCGATTTTCAGGCGATTCAAACTGCACACAAACCAAACCTTCGGCTTCTGCGTCATTTTTAAGTCTATTGAGCAAGACTGTTTTGCCAACACCGCGCAACCCGACCATCAATACACTTTTCGCCGATAGCCCAGCCCGGATGCGATGCAGCGCAACCGAAACATCTTCAATGATTTTTTCGCGACCAGCCAGCTCAGGCGGCTCAGTCCCCGCTCCCGGGGAAAAAGGATTATGCCTTGGATTCATATATATAAGAATATTATTAAAGTTTATTGATTTTTTATAATATCAGATAACTTCGATAATTTAATAATATACTTAGTTATATTTAGCCTTATTGGCCATATTTTTTCTTAAAAAAATGACCAAATCGACCAATCAACCGACTTTTGTTGGCATCAGATAGACGGGCGCCACGGACTCTAATGGAGTCGGGACGATACCCAGATCAGGACTCATGGGAGACTGGCTGACGTTATCTACCGTCAGCGAATCCAGATTGTCACGTGACATCAGAGGCACGCCAGGCAGACATTCAAATATGAAAGCCTGCACCCGGCCAAGTGACATTGGCAGGTCGATCACCGGGCGGGGGTGACCACTCCAGAGCGCAGCGAGCTCGACGAGTTCACCCAGCGTATAGATACGCGGGCCAGCGAGATCATACGTTTGATCTGCAGCGCGAGGATTACCAAGCACACGCATTACAACACTCGCCACATCACCCACATAGACTGGCTGCATACGGGCTTTGGCGCCTGCCATAGGCAGTACGGGAAAGATTCGCGCCAGACGCGCAAACATATTCATGAACTGATCGTCCGGACCAAAAATCACCGAGGGTCTGAGAAACGTGAAAACACCTGCGCTGGCACCAGACTGTGCAGCAAAAACATCGCGAATCACCTGCTCGCCAGCAGCTTTTGAGCGCAGGTAGCCACTTGGAGCACTCGCACTCGCCCCCAGCGCACTGATATGAATGAGTTGCTTGACATGATGCCTGCAACAAGACTCGGCAATCTGTTTAGGTAATTGCACATGCGCACGATCAAAATCAGGACCATAGGGTTGCCCCGTGCGGCTATGCAAAATTCCCACAAGATTGATCACTACATCACAACCTGCGATCAGACCATCCAGCGCCTTTTCATCATGCACATCGGCCTGCATGACGGTCACGGTGGGATGGACCTGCAGTTCGCGGGCATGTGCAAGGCGGCGTGTCGGAACATGCACGACGTGTCCAGCAGCCACGAGTCGACCTACGATGCACCGACCTACAAAACCCGTACCGCCTATCACCAGAACACGCATGCAAACCCCAAATAAGAACTAACTACTCCAGACTACGGCTGCGATAAAAAGCCAGCATATTCTTTCAAGTCTACATTACCACCACTTAAAATCACGCCTACTCTGGCATCCTTAGGAATTGACAATGCGCCCTGGAGTATTGCGGCGGCGCCCAAACAGCCTGTCGGTTCGACAACGATTTTCATACGCTCGGCAAAAAACTTCATCGTCTTGACAAGCTGAGGATCCGTGACGGTGACGATATCGGTGACATCGCGCTTGATGACGCCGAAAGTCAATTGCCCCAGGTACAAGGTCAAGGCGCCATCAGCAATTGAGCGAGGCGGCTCGATACGAACAACTTCACCTTTACGCAGGGATTGCTGACCATCGTTACCCGCCTCTGGCTCGACACCGTAGACCTTGCAATGCGGACTGAGTGCCTTGGCGGCCAATGCACTGCCCGCCAGCAAACCACCACCACCCAGACAAACCATCAGGTAATCCAGCTCGCCAACATCCTCAATCAGCTCTTTGGCAGCCGTACCCTGACCAGCGATCACGTGCAGATGATCATAGGGAGGGATGAGTACCATACCAGTCTGCTCTTGCATCTGACGGGCGATATCATCGCGGTTTTGTGTATAACGATCGTACGTCACGACAGTCGCGCCGTATTCCTCTGTCGCAGCTTTCTTGGCGGCAGGTGCGTCCTCGGGCATGATGATAATGGTCGCAACATTCAACAACTTACCTGACAAAGCGATCGCCTGAGCGTGGTTGCCGGAAGAAAAGGTAATCACACCGGCGCGTTTTTGTTCAGGCGTCAGATTCGCAATCGCGTTATAGCCACCGCGAAATTTAAATGCCCCCATCCGCTGCAGGTTTTCGCATTTGAAAAACAGCTGCGCACCACTCAGGCGATCGGCAGTGCGTGAGGTCATTACGGGCGTGCGGTGCGCAACACCTTTGAGGGTGGCAGAGGCATGCACAACATCATCATAAGTAGGCAAAACGAGCGACATGGTCATCCTTGAATTCAAACCTGATTAGCATTACGAATAGTGTACGATTGTCGCATCACTCATTCCAGACATTTCATGGCCATTCAGTCAGATTCCCTCTCCTCGCGTCCCGATACTCGTATTGTCTCGCCTCAAGCCACAACGCCCAACGAAGAAAACATCGAACGGGCATTGCGGCCCAAAGCATTACAGGAATATGTCGGTCAGCAAAGAGTACGCGACCAGCTCGAGATTTTCATCGCCGCTGCGCGTAATCGCCAGGAGTCTCTGGATCATGTATTGCTGTTTGGTCCGCCCGGTCTGGGTAAAACCACGCTGGCACATATCATTGCCTATGAAATGGGCGTCAATCTTCGTCAGACTTCAGGTCCGGTGCTTGAACGGCCTGGTGACCTGGCTGCACTCCTGACTAATCTTGAGCGTAATGATGTGCTGTTTATTGACGAAATTCATCGGCTTTCACCTGTGGTTGAGGAGATCCTCTATCCCGCTCTGGAAGACTTCCAGATTGACATTCTGATTGGCGAAGGACCTGCTGCACGCAGCGTCAAACTCGACCTGCAGCCTTTCACTCTGGTCGGTGCCACCACGCGTGCAGGCATGCTCACCAACCCTTTGCGTGACCGGTTTGGCATTGTGTCACGGCTCGAGTTTTACAACGCTGAGGAGCTGACCCGGATCGCTACACGCAGCGCGGGATTGCTTCAGGTACCCATTACCCCTGACGGCGCCTCTGAGGTCGCACGACGGGCCCGTGGCACACCGCGGATCGCTAACCGGCTATTGCGCAGGGTGCGTGACTATGCCCAGGTCAAGGCAGGCGGGATCATTAATGCAGAGGTCGCGAACGCTGCGCTCGCAATGCTCGAGGTTGATCCGCAAGGTCTTGACCTGATGGATCGCAAATTGCTCGAAGCAATTATCCACAAATTCGATGGAGGTCCTGTCGGAGTGGACAGTCTGGCCGCGGCCATTGGCGAAGAACGGGACACGATTGAAGACGTGATCGAACCCTATCTGATTCAGCACGGTTACCTGCAAAGGACACCGCGGGGCCGGATGGCTACCCAGACGACCTGGCGCCATCTGGGATTGACACCCCCGAAAGCCATTTCTGATGATGGCCCTTTATTCAGCTAATTCAGCGATACATTCCAATATGGACTCGCCGTAGGATTCGAGTTTTTTAACCCCTACACCATTCACAAAACCCAGATCCTCAAGGGTTTGCGGACATGCCAGGGCGATTTCGCGCAATGTCGCATCATGGAAAATGACATAAGCCGGTACGCCATGGCTGCGCGCAATCCCTGCGCGCCAGCTACGTAACGCCTCAAAGACCGTCTGCGCAGCTCTGGGCAAATCTGGCTGCAGGCTTTTGACGCGTGGCGAGCTTACTTTCGCCGGTTTGTCAGCCTCACGCCGAAGCATCAGGGTGCGGGCACCTTTAAGTACCGCACGACTCTCATCGGTCAGGGCCAGCGTGCCGTAACCTTCCTGATCGACCATGAGCAGACCTTGCGCCAGCAACTGCCGCAACACACTGCGCCAGGCCTGCTCGGACAAGTCTTTGCCAATGCCGTATACCGTGAGTGAACCATGACTGTGCTCCAGCACACGCGGCGTTTCTTTGCCCCGCAAAATATCGATCAAATGTCCTGCGCCATAACGCTGTCCTCGCTCTTTCCACAGCCGATAGATCGCCGACAGCATTTTTTGTGCGGCGACTGTACCGTCCCAGGACTCGGGAGGATTCAGACAATTGTCACAATTACCGCAGGCGGAGATTGACTGACCAAAGTACTGCAGCAAACGCTGTCGCCGGCAAGACACGGTCTCACACAGCCCCAACATGGCGTCAAGTGCAGCCCCGAGCCGGCGTCGGAAGGCATCATCACCCGCCGACTCATCAATCATGCGGCGTTGCTGCACCACGTCTTGCAAACCATAGGCAAGCCAGGCCGTTGCAGGTAACCCATCGCGACCGGCACGTCCCGTCTCCTGATAGTAGCCTTCGACCGATTTAGGTAAATCGATATGCGCCACAAACCGCACATCCGGTTTATCAATCCCCATACCAAAGGCAATGGTTGCAACCATCACAACCCCGTCTTCACGCAAGAATCTTGATTGGTTCCGTGCACGTACGGCAGCGCCAAGCCCCGCGTGATAAGGCATCGCATCAATGCCCTGCGCGCATAAAAATTCAGCCGTATCCTCGACCTTGTTGCGCGAAAGACAGTACACAATTCCGGCGTCCCCCGCATGCTCCTGACGCAGCAGCTGCAACAGCTGGCGCCTGACATCCTGTTTTTCAACAATATGATAACGGATATTGGGGCGATCAAAACTCGCCACATAATGACGCGCATCGTTCAAGGCCAATCGTTCGGCAATCTCTACACGCGTTACATCGGTCGCCGTGGCTGTCAGTGCAATACGCGGCACAGCGGGCCACTGCTCATGCAACATCGACAGTCCGAGATATTCGGGCCTGAAATCATGTCCCCACTGCGAGACGCAATGCGCCTCGTCAATCGCAAACAGTGCAATCCTGCCGCGCGCGAGCAACTGCTGACAGCGCTCGGTCAGCAACCTCTCGGGTGCGACATAGAGAAGATCGAGTTCACCCGCAACAAATGCCCGCTCAACCTCACGCGTATCCTGCCAGTCCTGGGTTGAATTCAGGAACGCAGCACGCACGCCCAGTTCGGTCAGCGCATCAACCTGATCCTGCATCAGTGCAATCAGAGGCGAAATCACAACACCCGTACCGGGACGAACCAACGAGGGCACTTGATAACAAAGGGATTTACCACCACCCGTTGGCATCAATACCAGCGCATCACCGCCCTGAATAACATGATCAACAATCGCCTGCTGATCGCCACGGAACGATTCATAGCCGAACACGCGCGCGAGCACCTCAGCGGCGCGTGGATCGGAAAGATGGGGGTCTGCAGTGCCCAGGTCAGTAAAACCGTGGTCAGACATGGGGAGATGAATTCAACAACATGGCGTGATTGTAAAGGGATAACCCACGCAAAATCAGTCACGCCACCATTGCGCGCCTAATATTTCAAACGGCACGGAAAGTTGCATTTTCATTGAATAATTACCCGTCGACAGCTCCCGGTCGCCACCGATCTGCATTCTGGTTTGTTCAGCAATGAACCAGCTGTGCTTGAACCCCAGCTTTTGTTCAAGCGTTCCTGCCCCTGAACTCAAGGTCTCATACGTTGACTCGAATTCCTGCTGGTCCAGTTTCACGCGCAGGCCCAGACCCGAGCGTTGGGATTGCGCAAATACATCCTGAGTCTGCGTTGTAGATAAATACAATGCACCCCAGTCTCCCATTGCAATGATTCCACCCAGGCCTTTTTCACTCGTATCAAGGGCACTTTGCAGATGGCTTTCAAGCGTGATGTCAGAAGTCAGTCCATATCTCAAGGTACTTGCGGCAATTGGAGAGCCAATCGACAAGCCACCCGCCCCGGTCGTGGCAAGATCCTCATGACTGATCCGACCAATCGAGGCGGACACACCAAAGGATCCAGGCAGCAGCGTACCGCGGCTGGTCACCCCTGGAAGTCGTGTGACCTGTACGCCCCCCAGGCGCGAAGAGCTCCCCCAAAAACCACCACTTTCGCCGACTTGACCGATCGATACTGTCGAGCCGTTATCCTGAATATAGGTAAAACGACCCGTATCAGGCATCCAGCCCTGGGTGGGATGCACCTGACCAAGACGATAACGTGAACGACCATTTCTGGAAGAAGCAAAAGACTGTGTTTGGGGTGTCCAATCCACCCCTGGCTGCCATTGCAACTGATAGGCGGTCTGCGGCTCGGCAGGTACGGCTGCGAAAGGATCTTCATCAAGAGGCTCGCGCGCCAGTTCCTGAGGCAGTGCAATCTGCAGCTCAGACTCAACGGCAAAGGACTGCGCGGGAAGCAATACCGATAAACCGGGACGCTCAGGCGTGATGTCAGGCAGGCTGCGGCTCACGGCATCGGCGAGAGCGGGGCTGCTGAAGACACAACAGATAAATGTCAATAAAACAATCGACATCCGGGATAGATACATACTGACAACTTTCATGATGGCTGGATTTTAGTGCTTTGTTATCTTGTGCATGAAGTATCCCCGATCGTTCTATTTCAATTGGTTTCAAATGGCTTGCCCATTCTGACAGTCCGATGCACACTCTGAGCTATGGATACACGTACAAAACTTCTGATCGTCGATGACGACCCTGCGCTCAGACAACTCCTTGCTGACTATTTGAACAAGCATGGCTATGACACCCTGCTCGCGCCGGATGCGCGCGATCTGTCGGCACGCATCACACGCTTCGAACCCGCACTGATTGTGCTCGACCGCATGATGCCAGGCGGAGATGGGGCCGATGCCTGTCGTGCGCTACGCGCAATGGGCGAGGACATTCCAGTTATTTTGCTCACCGCACGCGACGAGGCGGTTGATCGGATCATCGGACTAGAAGCAGGTGCGGACGATTATCTGGGCAAGCCATTCGATCCGAGAGAGTTACTCGCCAGAATTCAGGCAGTATTACGTCGCAAGCATGGCGCGTCTGCACTCACCAAAGACGGGCCCGTGCATTTCGGCGCGTTTGTGTTTGATCCCGTCATGCGCCAACTCACCAAACAAGACGAAGTCGTCAAACTGACGGGCGGAGAAATCAATTTACTCGAAGCCTTGATCCGCAACCCAGGCAAACCTTTATCGCGTGAAAAGCTTCTCACACTCGCGCGTGATGACGAGGCGGGCGAGCGTAATGATCGTGCCATCGACATCGCTATTTTAAGATTGCGCCGGGCACTCGAAGACGATCCCAAACAACCACGCTGGATCCAAACGGTGTGGGGGACGGGTTACAGGTTTTCGCCTTGAAATACTTGTCGGCTCTTTTACCGCAATCCCTGCGCGCACGGCTGATCCTGCTGATACTGATCACAGTGCTGGCAGGTCAGGCAGCGACCCTCTACACGGTCTCACAATTTCAGCGCGATCACTCACAAACTGTTGCCCTCGACTTGGTTGCCACGACCATCCGGACATTGCAATATTCGATGGATCACATGGCCCCCCAGGATCGCGCCGGTTTTGTGAGCGATGCGTCACAAGGACAGTGGCGCTTATGGTCTAACCCCCTGCCGAACGAGGCTCGCCTCCAGCGCAGACCTCCTGCGCGTCCTGGCCCTCCACCCCGTGCTCCGCAACGCCGCGCAGAGCCTGCCCTAACAGCAGAAACCAGTTCACAGGACACCCCGATCGCCACTGTGCAGCCCCATGCTCATATGGCACAGTACGACTCGGCAAGCTCGAACCGGACGGATCAAAACGCCGACGATATTCGTCAAAGCCTTAGCCAATTTATTAATCGACTGAACAACCGTCTGGACGGTGACAGCCGCGTTGCGCTTTCTCGCGGACCAAGACCTGAACTTTATATTTCCCTGATGCGTCCATCAGATAGTTCGGTATCGCGCGCACGTGAATGGCTAGTCATCCCTATTGATCGACTTGACCCGCCACTGACTACGCCTTTACTGGCCTGGTGGGGCGGCGGCCTGGCACTGGTTCTTCTGGTCGCACTCTGGTTTTCCTGGCATATCAGCCGTCCAATCACCAGTCTGGTCCAGGCGACAGATCAACTCGCAGCGGGCAAACCAGCGCGCGTTGAACCTGCTGGCCCAAGCGAGACGCGCCTGCTCGGGGAGCGTTTCAACGCGATGCTGGACGCCTTGAGCGAGTCAGAGTCGACACGTCGCACGCTGCTGGCGGGCTTGCCTCATGACCTGAAAGCACCTCTTGCAAGAATGTGGCTGCGTATTGAAATGACCGATGATCTGGCGCTTAAGAATGGTATGCGCACTGACCTGCAGGACATGCAGCACATGGTTGATCAGTTCATACATTTTTTACGCGGTACAGATATTGCTACTTATCATTTCGCACCTTTCTCTCTGAGCGACTGGGTTCAGGAGCGTGTGGGGAACTGGCAAGGTGCGGCAGACGGTACGGTCACACTGATAGGTAAACCCGCGGCAGTCACAGTCAACGCCGATAGTGTCGCGCTGTCACGCTTGTTAGACAATCTGGTGAGCAATGCCCTGCACCACGGCGCAGCGCCCGTGCATGTCACACTCGGCACGCAGGGATCCTGGGCCGTCCTGACGGTTAGTGATCATGGACCAGGCATCGCGCCTGAGCTTCGTGATAACGCACTCAAACCTTTTGTACGACTGGACGAAGCACGCACCAGAACAGGCAATGTGGGTCTGGGCCTCGCTCTGGCCGAGGCAATCGCACGCGCACATGCAGGCTCTCTGAGTCTGGGTCAAGGACCAGAGGGAGGCTTACAAGTGCAGGTTCTTTTGCCCCTTTATGGCGCACGTCCAAACAAGCTGCGATAACTCATCAGATTAAAAATGATCATGACGGGCGTTGCAACGACTGCGGCAGCGAGTACGAGCCTGAGAGAGCTCTCGGAGGCGGCCGCATCCCATAGCGTCATGTTATCCAGAATCACATAGGGAAACACGCTATAAGCCAGACCACCAAACATACAAACAAACAAAATCAGGCACAAGCTAAAGGGCATCCAGGACAAGGGGCGGTATTTAGGCTGGCTCAAGCGATTGAGCACCATATCTATTCCGACAAAACAGCCCAGCATCAGAAACCACACGGGAGCGGCCAGCATTAGGCTGGTGGTGTTGCTCCATTTATAAAAAATTGCGGGATTGGCTAAACCCAGCGCAACAGAGATCGCCACCATGCCCGCCGCAGTCCAGCGTATCGCATGACGCGCCCAACCAATCGCCATGGCATGCAAACTTCCTTGCATACGCATCACCAGCCAACTCGCACCCAGCAAGGCATAGGCAGCGACGGCGCAAATACCTATAAATACACTGAACCAGATCGAGGGTGTGTCCTGCTGGTAACCCGTCACAATATTGGCTAGCAACATGCCATGCCCCATGGCCGTCAGCACCGATCCAAGCCAGAAACGGTTGATCCACACGGGACGCTGCTCAGTGCTCGCGCGAATCCGAAACTCAAACGAAACACTGCGCAGCATGACCCCCAGAACCGTCACCATGACAGGTACGAAAAGTTGCGCCAGTACCGCGCTCCACGCGAGCGGGAATGCAGCCATAAACAAACCGACGGACAGCAATAGCCAGAACTCATTGGCATCACGCCAGGGACTCAACACCACCATCATGTTTGGACGTTCTGATTCAGGCGCCATACGCAACAACACGCCCACGCCGATATCAAATCCATCAAATACCGCCCCGCCCACAATCAGCACGAACAGCATGCCCATCATCAATAAAGGCATCCAGAAAACAGGATGAAAAACATCCAGTCCCAGCGTTGCAGCCAAACCAGTGATCATGGACGCACTCCTGGTTTGCGCACGGGAACTACACCGTAACGCGCAGCGTGAACGAGCATGCGAATCCAGCCAATCAAGAGCCCCCCGTATATAACAAGACTCGCAACTAATCCTGCCAACAGTAAGCTTGCTGGCGCAGAAGTCAGAACATCCTCTTGCCTGAGGGTATTCCAGACCATGAAGGGCATGCGCTCTAGTTCGTTGAGATTCCACAGACACAACCAGACAACAACGGCCAATCCACCTAGCCATACTTGTGCATGCAATAACCAGCCAGGGTATTTGCCCGGATCATCGCCACGCCTGGCAATCACCCAGCCTGCCACAACCGACAGCCCTGCAATCCAGACCAGGATATAGGCTGCCAAACGCGCCAGCCAGAATAAGGTTTTCGCGGACGGCACATCCTTTTCCGCCTGATCCAGACCGATCCATTGCCCATCAGGCTGCTGAGCCAGCCATCTCTTGGCACCCGAGTCAGAAACAATCAGCCCGGCATCCTGACTCCCTTCTACAGCAGGCAAGCCAAGCCAGATGAAATCAGGTTGAGAACCTGTTTCCCAGAAACCCATCACAGCAGCCGCTGTCACGGGTTGTGTCCGGGCGAGCGCGCGCAGGTGTCCATCCAGTGCGAAGAGTTCAAGCACCGCTGCGAACAAACTCAGCACGACAGCCAGGCGATACATCGCCCGTTCATAGCCCTCAAGCGGTCTGCGCCCGCTCTGCCATGCCGTCACACAAAGCAACAGACAACCAACAATCAGAAAGCTTCCAGCGACAAACTGAATAATCAACCAGAAGAGCGAAGCGTTTAGTATCAGATCCTTCCAGTCCGTGACCAGGTAACGGCCATCAATCAGCGTGGCACCATCAGGGCTGTGCGTCCAGGAAATCAATACAAGCCCCCAGAACACAGTGGCGGTCAGGCCAATCGCGACCATCGCAACTGAAAAGACATGAGCCTTGATAGATACGCGGCGTTGCCCAAAAAACATCACGCCAAGAAAAACCGACTTAGTCACAAACAGTGTTGTGATACCAAACGCGATGAGCGGACCCGCCACGTTCCCCATGCGCTCGAGCAAACTCGGCCAGAGCACCCCGACTTCGAGTAATAACGGGATGACAGAGGCAAGCGCCATGAAAAAAGTCAGCGCGAAAATTCTGACCCAGAATCGATAAGCATCCATCCAGACACCGGTGGGATTGCGCCAGCTCATGTATCTGAAAACGCACACCAGCCATCCCAGTGCCATCGCCATTGCGGCAAACAGCACATGGAAGTTCAGGCTTAAAGCGAACTGGAATCTTGCCAGTAAAAGTGGGGAAATTTCCATGATTAAAGCTAGTGTAGACGGCTCATGGCAAAATGTACCTTTATTGGCCGTCAAGATTGCCCCAAAAATCCGTATGAGCTCTGATTCTGCTGCAGTTGTTATCCCCGTTGCGCCGGTTACCACCAATTTTTTGCGCAACATCATCGAAGCCGACCTGGCCGCCAACCGCTTTGCGGGTAAGCGCTGGGCCGGCGTTCCCGGAACGGCGACCGTCCAGGCCACAGGCATACCAGACCCAGCCAGAATCCGGACGCGCTTCCCGCCCGAGCCGAATGGCTACCTGCATATTGGTCATGCCAAGAGCATTTGCCTGAATTTCGGCCTGGCCAGGGATTACGGCGGGGTCTGTCATATGCGGTTTGATGACACGAATCCAGAAAAAGAAGAACAGGAATACGTAGACGCGATCCTGGATGCCGTCAAATGGCTTGGCTTTGACTGGTCCGCCAACAATACTGAGCACTTGTATTTCGCCAGCAACTATTTCCCGGTCATGTACGCCTGCGCCGAGGCGTTAATCGCAGCCGGTCATGCCTACGTTGACCAGCAGAGTCCCGAGGAAATGCGCACGATGCGCGGTACGCTGACCGAGCCAGGTAAAGACTCACCCTGGCGCACACGTCCCGCGGCAGAGTCTTTGCAGCTCCTGGAAGAAATGCGCGACGGCAAGCACCCGGACGGCAGCATGGCACTGCGCGCGAAAATTGACATGGCTTCGCCAAATATCAACATGCGCGACCCTGTGCTGTATCGCATACGCCATGCCACGCACCACCGGACCGGTAATGACTGGTGCATCTACCCGATGTATGCCTTTGCCCACCCGATCGAGGATGCGCTTGAGGCCATTACACACAGCATCTGCACGCTAGAGTTTGAAGATCAGCGTCCGTTCTATGACTGGACACTAAATCGTCTCCAGGAGCTCGGGCAACTCGCCGCCCCCCTGCCGCACCAGTATGAATTCGCCCGTCTGAACATGAGTTACATCGTGACCAGCAAGCGCAAACTGCTGCAACTGGTCAAAGAAAACCACGTCAGCGGCTGGGACGATCCACGCATGCCCACTATCGTTGGGCTGCGTCGTCGTGGCTACAGTGCGGCTGCCTTGCGACTGTTTTGCGAACGCACTGGCGTGTCTAAAAACAATGCCCGGATTGATTACAGCTTACTGGATCAAGCCCAACGTGAAGTCCAGGATCCGATCGCACCACGCTCGGTCGCTATTCTTGATCCACTTAAACTGGTCATCACCAACTTTCCTTCGGATAAGGTTGAGACCTGTCACGCCCCCCGCAATCCACACGATCCCGCTGCTGGTATGCGCGAGTTTCCAATCAGCCGCGAACTCTGGATCGAACAGGAGGATTTCGCCGAAATTCCACCTAAAAAGTATTTCCGACTGTTCCCGGGCAACTCGGTGCGCCTGAAATACGGCTATGTCGTCACCTGCACGGGCTGCGTGAAAGATGCAGACGGTCGGGTCATCGAGGTTCATGCCGAATACAACCCGGACACCAAGAGCGGCACGCCCGGCTCCGATCTGGTCAAAGTTAAAGGCAACGTCACCTGGATTAGCGCGGCTCACGCCATCCCGGCCGAAATCCGGCTCTATGACAGACTGTTTTCTGTGCCCTTCCCGGACGCTGGAGATAATGACTTCCTGGCGTGCCTGAATCCGGATTCGGTCAAAATCGTTCAGGGTTTGCTCGAACCAGGTACTGTCGCGGATCCCGAAGTTGCGACGCAGTTTGAACGACTCGGCTATTTTGTGGCCGACCGTGTGGACTCCACCCCGGGAAAACCCGTTTTTAACCGTATAACGACTCTCAGGGATACTTGGGCGGCAGGTACCTGAGTTATCATTCTCCCCAATGACAACCGAAACCTCAGCACTGGATTTTAAAAGCGCCACACTCTACGCGATCCGCGTAGTGCTGCAGCACGCCGATACTGCAGACTTGATCAAAGCGCTCGATAAACGCATGACCGACGCTGGCGCTTTTTTTGAAAACGAGCCCGTTGTGATTGATGCCAGCCGCGTGGAGGACTCAGTGGACTGGGTTGCGCTGATCAAAGCAATGCGCGATCACCGTCTGCCCGTTATTGGCGTGGTTGCTCAAGGTGAAAATTTAGCGGCTGCTCAAGCCTGCGGACTGACACTGGTCGATCTGTCTGCGAGTCCTGCGCGTAATGCCTCGGATACCAAGACCGCTGCCGCTGCAGCCGAGCCTGTCACAACAGCAGTCCTGACCCCTGTCTCGAACAAACCCACCGCTACACAGATTAAAACCGCAGCATCCAAAGCACAAAGCCAGGCTGCGCTTGAGCCTCCCCTTGCCGCCCCCACCATGGTTGTGCGCGGCCCCTTGCGCTCAGGTCAGCGCGTGTACGCACGCAATAGTGATCTGATCGTCATGGGTGTAGTCAGTCAGGGTGCCGAGGTGATTGCTGATGGCAATATTCATATTTACGGCCCCTTGCGTGGCAAAGCGATGGCAGGTGCGCATGGTGATACTGCAGCAAGAATTTTTACCACTGGACTGGATGCTGAGCTGGTCGCGATTGCCGGTGTATATCGTGTCATTGATGCGAAATTACCCGCGGACCTGCACCAGCTACCTGCGATGATCAGTCTGGATAAAGATGCTCTTCGTATGGCACCGCTCGATCAATAAATGCTTTTCCGTTTGAATTTTGCAGTCTGTAGTATTCATAATCACATTAAAAAATTTACTTATTTAAGGATTTCCGCGTCATGACTCGTATTGTGGTGGTGACTTCAGGTAAAGGCGGCGTGGGCAAAACCACGACTAGCGCCAGTTTTTCTTCCGGTTTGGCCATGCGTGGTTTCAAAACTGCTGTGATCGACTTTGACGTGGGTTTGCGTAACCTCGATCTGATCATGGGTTGCGAACGTCGCGTGGTGTATGACTTTGTGAACGTCATTCAAGGCGAAGCCACACTGAACCAGGCCCTGATCAAAGACAAGAATCTCGAAAATCTCTTCATATTGCCTGCTTCGCAGACACGTGACAAAGACGCACTCTCCCAAGAAGGCGTCGAGAAAGTCATTAATGATCTGAAGGCAATGGGTTTTGACTACATTGTTTGCGACTCTCCTGCTGGCATTGAGACAGGTGCTTTGCTTGCAGCTTATTTTGCTGATGACGCCCTGGTTGTGACCAACCCCGAGGTGTCGTCCGTGCGTGACTCGGATCGGATTCTCGGTATTCTGGCCTCCAAGTCGCAGCGTGCTATCAAAGGTGATGAGCCAATCAAAGAGTTTTTACTCCTGACTCGCTACAACCCCAAGCGCGTCGAGGATGGCGAGATGCTCTCCTTACAAGACATCGAGGATATCCTGCGCATCAAGCTGATCGGTGTCATCCCCGAGTCTGAGTCTGTACTGCAGGCGTCAAACCAGGGTTTGCCAGCGATTCACATTGAGAACACCGATGTGTCCGAAGCCTACCGCGATGTGGTGGCTCGTTACCTCGGCGAAGAAAAACCTCTGCGTTTCGTAGACTACGAAAAGCCAGGTCTCTTCAAGCGTCTGTTCGGAGGTAAATAATGTCTTTTCTGTCGTTTTTACTCGGTGAGAAAAAAACTTCTGCCAACGTAGCCAGAGAAAGGCTGCAAATTATTCTGGCGCACGAGCGTGGCAGCAGCGATACCTCGCCCGACTATCTACCCCAGTTGCAAAAAGAACTGATTGCGGTGATTTCTAAATATGTAAAGATCAATCCCGAAGACATCAAGGTCAGCCTGGATCGTCAGGACAGCCTTGAGGTGCTAGAGGTCAAGATCGAGATGCCCCAGCGATAGTTGAGGGGTATCAAAAGGAATAAGGGCGATGCTTGATAGCGTCGCCTTTTTTTGGGGGTTATTTAACGCGTGTGAATTTACTTAAAATTATTATAAAAAATTCATAAAAGCTTAAACCCTTAACAACTGCGCAGCATTAATCAGCGACTGTGGCATGGGAACAGGTTTATTAGTCGCACGATCAACGTACACATGTACAAAATAACCTTGTGCACTAGCCAGATCCTCGTCGTTACGGAAGATGCCAACTTCATATTTGATGCTACTGGCACCTAGATGAGCCAGACGCAACCCTACATGCACCGTATCTGGAAAAGCCATTGAACTGAAATAGCGGCACTGGGTCTCGACCACAAGGCCGACAATGCTTGAGTTTTGTAAGTCCAGAACACCTTGTTTAATCAAAAATTCATTTACTGCGGTATCGAAATATGAGTAATACACCACATTATTAACATGTCCAAAGACATCGTTATCTTTCCAACGGGTAGAAATCGAATGGAAATGTGCAAATGCACTACGGTTCTCAGCAGGGGCGCGGCTCATAATTCCTTTTTTTTCGGTACAAAGCTATTTCGAGTTCTTTTTTGAATTCGTTTTAATTGGCTATCCAGATTACTATTTTGACATCAAATTAGGAGTCACCCCATGCTCAAGGTTTATTCGATTGACGGCATTACTCCGGTCGTGGACCCCACCGCCTATGTTCACCCCACCGCAGTGCTGATTGGAGACGTCGTGATTGGTCCGCGCTGTTATGTCGGGCCTCTGGCCAGCCTGCGTGGGGACTTTGGGCGCATTGTCATGCACGAAGGCTCAAACGTTCAGGACTGCTGCGTGATCCATGGTTTCGCTGAGAGCGAAACCGTGATTGAGGTTGATGGCCATATCGGCCACTCAGCTGTGCTGCACGGCTGTCATATTGGTAAAAATGCGATGGTGGGTATGAATGCCGTGGTGATGGATGAAGCCGTCATCGGTGAGGCCAGCATCATCGGCGCCTCGTCTTTTGTCAAAGCAGGCTCAATTATTCCCCCGCGCAGCATGGTGATGGGCACACCTGCCAAGGTCATCCGCGAATTACGAGATGACGAAATCAAGTGGAAAGGCCACGGTACAGCGCAGTATCAGCAATTAGCCGTTCGCTGTTTAAATACCATGCAGTGTGTCGACCCATTGACCGCGGTCGAACCGGATCGCAAAAAACTGAAAATCGAGGCGCCGTCCAAACCAAAAATTAAAACCTGATTAGTTGCTTTTAGCGTTCGCAAACTGGGTGATCACCAAGCCACTCACCAGGATCACGATCCCCAGTAAGCGCAGACCGTTGACAGGCCGGACTGCCGCGCTGAACAAACCGAAGTGATCGATCACGACGGAGCCGATGATCTGGGACACCACCGCAAACATTATGAAATTGGCCACACCGAAATGCGGTGCAACCATCGTTGCGCTAATGACATAAAACGCGACAATCATGCCTCCCATGAAATTGATCGGCTCTGAGTGACTGAGGCGACTCAGATCAGGCAATGATCGCGTGATGAGCAAAGCGCACACTAAACAAAAAATCAATCCTACACCAAACAGCACAACAGGGGCATGCAGTGGCTCTCCGAGATGACGGCCTAGTCTGGCGTTGAGCATCCCCATCACAGGGATTAACACACCCGCCATTAATGCCCAGATCGCGTATTTCAGAGAAAACATAGCAGCACCCTACCTCATGCGGTCAGCAAATAAACTTGCCCATTGAAGGGCATCCGAATCAACGCAAAGCTTTGTAACGAATACGCTTAGGCGCCGCACCGGCCTCGCCTAGACGGCGTTTCTTGTCCGCTTCGTATTCCTGATAGTTACCGTCAAAGAAAACCACTTGCGAGTCTCCCTCGAACGCCATGATGTGCGTGGCGATACGATCGAGGAACCACCGATCGTGACTGATGACCATGACGGAGCCTGCAAATTCGAGCAAAGCATCCTCAAGTGCACGCAAGGTCTCAACATCCAGGTCGTTTGAAGGCTCGTCAAGCAGCAAAACGTTGCCACCACTGATCAGTGTTTTACACAGATGCAGACGACCGCGTTCACCACCAGACAACTGGCCTACGGTTTTGCCCTGATCTGCGCCTTTAAAGTTAAAGCGGCCCAGATAAGCACGCGCAGGCATTTCAAATTTACCAATAGTCAGGATATCTGCACCATCAGCAATCGTGTCAAACACAGTCTTGGCATCAGGCAGCGCATCGCGTGACTGATCTACAAAAGCGATCTTGACTGTCTTGCCAATCGTGACTTCACCACTGTCAGGTTGCTCACGACCGGCGATCATTTTGAAAAGCGTTGATTTACCTGCACCGTTCGGACCAATGATGCCGACAATCGCACCCGGTGGCACGCGGAAACTTAAGTGATCAATCAGGATGCGATCACCGAAAGATTTGCTCACATCGGTGAATTCAATGACCTCATTACCCAGACGCTCTGCGACAGGAATAAAAATTTCCTGCGTTTCGTTTCGCTTCTGGTATTCCTGCGAGGAGAGTTCCTCAAAACGCGTCATCCGCGCTTTGGCTTTCGCCTGGCGGCCCTTGGCGTTTTGACGAACCCATTCAAGTTCTTTCTTAATTGTTTTCTGGCGAGCTGATTCGCTGGATTCTTCTTGCTGCAGACGCGCATCCTTCTGCTCAAGCCAGGAACTGTAGTTGCCTTTCCAGGGAATGCCGTGGCCACGGTCGAGTTCAAGAATCCATTCGGCCACGTTATCGAGGAAGTAACGATCGTGGGTGACGGCCACAACCGTACCTGAAAATTTAGCCAGAAATTGCTCAAGCCAGTCGACGCTTTCAGCATCCAGGTGGTTGGTAGGCTCATCGAGCAGCAGCATATCGGGCTTTGACAATAGCAGGCGACACAAAGCCACGCGGCGTTTCTCACCACCAGATAACTTACCTACGTTGGCATCCCATGGCGGCAGCCGCAGCGCATCAGCGGCGATTTCCATCTGTGTCTCAATATCATCCGCTCCACTGGAGGCTGCGGCTGAAATAATCGCCTCGAGCTCAGCCTGCTCCGCTGCGAGCTTGTCAAAATCCGCATCGGGTTCTGCATAAGCGATATAGACCTCATCCAGACGCTTGCGCGCTGCGACAACGGGACCCAAGCCCTCCTCGACCGCTTCGCGAACCGTGTGATCTGGATTCAGGCGGGGCTCCTGCTCAAGATAGCCAATATTCAGGCCAGGCATCGGGGTGGCTTCACCTTCGATTTCCTTGTCAACACCCGCCATGATTTTTAGCAGCGTAGATTTACCAGAACCGTTTGTACCGAGCACGCCGATTTTGGCGCCGGGGAAAAACGAAAGGGAAATATCACGCAGAATCTGGCGCTTGGGGGGCACGATTTTGCCCACGCGGTGCATAGTGAATACGTATTGAGCCATTGGGTCCGTCACAGAGATCAAAAAAACAATGCCGTATTGTAGGGCTTATAGGTCGTTTTTACGGTGAGCGAGGGCCAGACGGCTATGATGTAGGGTATTAAAACTTTGAACCAGCCTGCCCAAGGCTGTTGCCCCATGTCTGATCCTGATCTCGCCCTGCGTTTTACCGAACAAGAACTTGCCATGCTTGGCAAGACTGCCGATGGGCTGAGCGCCTATATGGGTAAGTCTGTTTTAGCTGAGGTGGGGGTCGACGATGACGCCGAATGGGTGATCTTCGCCATTCCAATCGGCACGGATGAAAAACCCGACGAGAATGCCATGCATGTGCAAATGGGCGGCCCGGGAGCAAGATTTGTCGGAAACCGGGGCGGACTGGATCTGGATAACGAATCTTATGATTGCCAGTATCTTTGGGCGATTCAGATCACCGCAGACCCCGAAGCTCGATTTGTCAGGCTGGATGATCAGGGTGAGGAGTTCGACTTTTCAAACGAATTGGGTGAATTGCTGCCCTTCGACATGAGTGAAGAAGACTTGCCAGACCCAGACCTCGAATTACTCGAAGATCTGGGTGAGGATGATGAGGATCTTCCTGAAATCGATGACGATGCCGAACTACGTCCTAAAGGACCTCTGCACTGATTTCGATTTTCATGGGCCAGCCCTGAGCAATACCATGACATGCCACCTGATTCTCACCATGAGCAACCATTGCAGGTGACTCTGACTTGCATAGATCGCGCGCAAAAGGACAGCGTGGATGGAAGGTACAGCCAGAGGGTGGGTTCAGGGGATTAGGGACTTCACCCGCAACGGGTGTGCGACGTGCACCCGCTCCTGTCATATCAGGAATAGCAGACAACAACATTCTCGTATAAGGGTGTTGTGGCTTTTCAAACAAGCTATCCCGATCTGCAATCTCAACGATCCGTCCCAGATACATCACCCCAACACGGTCGGCCACGTGATGCACGACTGCCAGATTATGTGAAATGAACAAATAAGTCAGGCCAAGACGGCGCTGCAGATCCTTCATGATGTTCAGCACCTGTGCCTGCACCGAAACATCCAGGGCAGAAGTCGGTTCATCACACACCAGGAACTCAGGGTTCACCGCCAGTGCACGCGCAATAGAAATCCGCTGTCGCTGTCCTCCGGAAAACTGGTGTGGGTAGCGTTCAGAATCTGTCGGATGCAAACCTACCTGCTTGAGCAACACATCCACGCGCTCATTACGCTGCTGCGGAGTCATGCTTGTATGCGCAAGCATGGGTTCCGCAATGATGCGTCCCACACGCCAGCGTGGATTCAAACTTGCGTAAGGATCCTGAAAAATCATTTGAAGTCGTTTGCGCAAGGCCAGGCCATCAGGCCCATCCATATCTGAAAGAGGCTGGCCATCAAACGTAATCGAGCCACGCGTCAACGGGTACAAGCCTACGAGCAGTCTTGCAATGGTAGATTTCCCACAGCCTGACTCACCTACCAAGGCAAGTGTTTCGCCTTTACGGATACTGAACGACACACCATCAACAGCACGTAACATGGTGCGGGGCTTACGCGACAACACGCGTTCGAGCCAGGGTGCAGAAACATCAAACCAGCGTGCCGCATCGCGGACTTCGACTAACGGACGTTCTTGTGCGACGTTATTCATGCATGCTCCTGTTCAGTCTGCAACCAACAGGCCGCACTGGTTGCCCCTGTCTGAAACAGCAAGGGTCTTTCTACTTTGCAGCGTGGCATGACTTTCGGACAACGAGGATTAAATGCGCAACCTTGAGGAATAGCAGTGAGTCGCGGCATCGTGCCATCGATTTGCACCAGACGCTCGACGTGCTGATGCACTGAAGGGATGGAACCCATCAGCCCCACCGTATAGGGATGAGCAGGTGCGTGAATCACATCACGCACATTGCCGATCTCCGCAACACGTCCCGCATACATGACCACCACGCGATCGGCCGTCTCAGCGATCACACCCATATCATGCGTGATGAGCATGACTGCAGCGCCTTGTTCACGACAAAGTTTTTTAAGCAGATCAATAATCTGTGCCTGGATAGACACATCCAGAGCAGTGGTAGGCTCATCGGCCACAATCAGTTTGGGCTCAGCCGCAAGTGCCAGAGCAATCACGACACGTTGGCGCATACCGCCAGAAAACTGATGAGGGTAGTGATCAATCCGTTCGCGTGCAGCGGGAATACCCGTGGACTCCAGCAATTCGATTGAACGCGTTCTCGCCTGCGACCAAGTCATCGGCAAATGCGTCACGATTGTTTCAGTGAGTTGGTGACCAACGGTATAGAGTGGATTGAGCGAAGTCAACGGGTCCTGAAAAATCGCACCAATTTCCCGGCCCCGTATATGTCGCATCTGATCGTCGGAAAGATTGTCGATACGGCGACCAGCCAGCAACACCTCGCCACTGGAGATGCGTCCTGGCGGCTCAAGCAAACCAATGATGGCCGCACCGGTCAGTGATTTGCCGGCACCAGACTCGCCCACGACACCGACCACCTCGCCTGCAGAGATCGAAAAAGATACTTCGTTCAACGCTTTTAAGGTGCCGCGTCGAGTCGGAAACTCAACACTTACCTCACGCAGTTCAAGAATAGTTGACATGCGTGACCTCAATTCAAACGTGGGTTAAGTGCGTCACGCAGCCAGTCACCCAGCAGGTTGACAGACAGCACCAGCAGCACCAATGCCGCACCTGGGAAAATCGTAATCCACCACTCCCCAGAAAACAAAAAGTCATTGCCAATCCGGATCAGCGTTCCCAGCGAAGGTGATGTAGGTGGCACACCGACTCCGAGATACGAGAGTGTCGCCTCAGTAATGATGGCCGTAGCCAGGTGAACAGTAGCCAGCACCAGCACCGGCCCCAACACATTGGGCAGCACATGCCTGAACATAATGACAGGCGATGAAATGCCGATTACGCGCGCGGCCTGAACATATTCGCGATTTTTTTCAACCAGTGTTGAGCCACGAACTGTTCGAGCGTATTGCGGCCAACCTGCCAGCGCAATGGCTCCCACCAGAACTGGAAAAGCAATCACTTCATGCATGTCACCAGGCACCACCGCACGCGCGACGCCATCGATCAGCAGGGCGATCAGAATCGCAGGGAACGACAACTGCACATCTGCAACCCGCATAATCAGCGCATCAATCCGACCGCCTGCGTAGCCAGCGATCAGGCCGAGTACGATGCCAAGCGTCATCGCACCCACCACAGCTGCCAGACCAATCAGTAACGACACGCGCGTGCCATACATCAGCGCGGATAAAAGATCCCGTCCCTGACTGTCCGTGCCCAACAGATACTGACTTGTTCCCTCCACAGACCAGACAGGAGGCTTGAGTGCGTCCATCAGTTCGATACTGGCCAGATCAAAAGGGTTATAGGGTGCCAGCCAATCCGCACCGAAGGCGGCGATCAGCATGGATGCAAGCGCAAGCGTCGCCACAATCGCAACAGGGTGGTGTCGCCAGGACCAGGCCAGATCGCCATCCCAGAATTTAGCAAGAGAGTTAAGCATCAGTGTCCCCCTCCTGATTTACCCAGACCCACACGTAGTCGCGGGTCTACCGCAAAATAAAGCAGATCAACACTCAGATTAATCAACACAAAAATCAGTGAAATCAGGCAAAGATAAGCCGCCATAACTGGAATATCGGCAAACTGAACTGCCTGTATAAACAGCAAGCCCATACCAGGCCATTGAAAAACTGTTTCAGTCACAATTGCAAAAGCAATGATGCCACCAAGCTGCAAACCCATGATGGTGATGACAGGAACCAGAGTATTTTTAAGCGCGTGACCGAAATGAATCGCACGTTTGGTCAAGCCTCGCGCACGCGCAAATTTGATGTAGTCCGTGCGCAGGACTTCAAGCATTTCGGAGCGAACGAGTCTGAGCACAAGCGCGACTTGAAACAGTGACAACGTGATCGCAGGAAGAATCAAGTGCTGCCAGCCGCTCGCGGTCAGCAGCCCGGTCGACCACCAGCCCAACTGGATGGTATCGCCCCGTCCGTAACTTGGTAACCATCCCAGAGAAACTGAAAACACAAGTATCAGCAAAATTCCGATCAGGAATGTTGGTAACGAAACGCCCAACAAAGAAAATGCCAGCAACGCTTGTGAAATTTTTCCATTCCGTCGCAGAGCAGTGTATACACCCAGCGGCAAGCCAGCGACTAGCGCGATCAGCGCGGCCGCAACGGATAGCTCAAGTGTGGCGGGCAGCTTTTCCCGAATCAACACAGAGACCTTTTGCCCTTGCCTCAGGGAGAGTCCGAAATCACCCTGCATGGCGTTCAAAACAAAATGATAGAACTGCACGACGACCGGCTCGTTCAAACCTAGCTGCGTACGCAACAAGTCTCTTTCTGCAGGCGTGGCTTCCTGACCCAGCATGATCGTGACCGGATCACCCACATACTGAAACAGTACAAAGGCAATCAAGGCGACTGCCAGCATCACCCCAACAGCCTGAATCAAGCGGCGCAAAATAAATGCAAACATGTAATCTCACAAAAACACAACGGCGCCGATCCGACGCCGCCGTGATGACAGATCAGTCAAATAATTAATCGATCTTGATCCATTCGACAACAGGACGATTATCCGCACGGTGCAATACATTCACATTCTTTTTCATGGCCCAGGGAATGATCTGGTCATGCAATGGAATCGCACCAAAGTCCTTGGCAAACAATGCGAGCGCTTCGTGAATCATCGCGGTACGCTTGGCATCGTCAGTTTCGGTTTTGATCGTGTCGATGAGTTTATCAACCTGTGGATTAGTGTAGTTTCCGTAGTTGAAAGAGCCATTTGCGCCCTCACCCTTGCTGTGAATCAACGCCTCAAGTGTGTAATACGCGTCATAGGTTGGCACGCCCCAGCCAAACAAATAAATGCTGGTGTCGTTATTACCGACTTTCGGGAAGAACGTCGCACGCGGCATGGCATTGAGTTTAGCTTTCACCCCCACCTTCGCCCACATGGCAACAATCGCCTGGCAGATCGCTTCGTCGTTGATATAACGATTGTTCGGGCAATCGAGCGTCACCTCGAAATTATTGTCATAGCCAGCCTCTTTGAGCAAGGCACGGGCTTTTTCCAGGTCGTAGGGAACACGCTTGCCGAGTTCTTTGGTGTAACCATTGACCTGTGGCGCAATCATCGTACCGGTCGGCAAGGACATGCCTCGCATCACAGACTTCTTGATCGCTTCAATATCAATCGCACGATAGAGCGCTTCGCGCACACGCACATCGGCCAGTGGATTTTTACCCTTGATATTGCTGTACTTTAGCTCAGGACTCTTTTGATCCATACCAAGAAAAATCGTACGGTACTCGTTGCCATCGATGACTTTGACTTGCTGACGCAAACGATCCAGATCCTGTGCAGCCGGATCCAGTACGAAGTCCACCTCACCAGAAAGCAGGGCAGCAGTCCGGGTCGCACTTTGCTTGATCGGGGTGTAGATGATTTCCGTCACGTTACCGGTTTTGGTCGGTTTACCCCACCAGTCGGTATTTTCAACGTAGACGGTTTTGATATCGACTTCGCGCGATTTCAACTTGTACGGCCCCGTACCCATGGCATTGCGTGCCGAGTAGCTTTCTTCTTTCTTATTGAAATCCTGCGGGGCCATTGTGCCGTTTTTCTCGGACCAGGCCTTACTCATCATACCTAGTACAGGCAACTGACGCAGCAGAACAGGATTCGGGCCATTGGTTGAAATCTCAACCGTCAGTGGATCGATTGCACGAGCTTCTTTAATGCCGGCGGTATATGACTTGAATTGGGAAGAAGGCGCCATAGCGCGCTGAATCGAAAATACGACATCGTCAGCAGTAAAAGGCGTGCCATCATGAAACTTGACACCTTCACGCAGTTTGAAACGCCAGAGAGAAGGATTAACCTGCTCCCAGGAAGTTGCGAGGCCTGGAGTCACTTCGAATTTTTCGTTGTAACGGACCAGAGGATCATAGACCCAGAGGTTGGCCGCGATGTTGAGCCCTTCATTCTGTGAATGCGGGTCAAGTGTCAGGATGTCGCCCTGGCTCGCCCATTTAAAAGTTTTGGCAACGCCTAGAGCGGGGAACAACATTGCAGCTGACACGGCAGCTGCGATCAAGGTGCGACGCATTGGGTAACTCCCTAAGAAAATTCCGTAATGTACGGATATTGCCGCAGGGGAGGTCAAGCGTCAATCGCGATCACCAAACCAGTTAAAAAATAAGGGTTTACCCTTGTCTTTCGAGAAGAGCATCCACGACCTTGGCGCCCTCGCCAATCGAACCCACCATCACCGGATTGAGGTCCAGGGACGCTATGTTGGGTCCTGCCGCCATAGCGATTTTCCCGACAGCGACCGCGATACTGGAAAAAGCGTCAACATCCATCGGCGCATCGCCACGCACGCCATCGAGCATTGGAGCAAGACGCAGTCCACGCAGTGCACGCTCTACCTGCTCCGCGCTGAAGGGGGGTAAAAGCACGGCATAGTCTTTCATCGCTTCAACGTATTTGCCCCCAGCCCCAACCAGCACAACCGGTCCGAACACGGGATCAAAACGGGTGCCAACCATCAACTCGTGCTTGCCACGACTCATCGCGGCAACAATCACTGCAGCACGCTTGACATTGAGAAGAGTGAGCTTTGCCATATGGGATTCAAATACTGATACAGCATCGTCAATATTGTTGATCCCTAAAGTAACCAGGGCATGTTCTGTTTTATGGGGGACTTCTGCTGAACAGCCCTTAAGTGCCACGTTATTACCAAGCTTTACAAACGCAGCCCGAACCTGCTCGGCGCTGTGACACAGCACGTGTTCCACCACAGGCACACCATGTCTGGACAACAGCGCAAGGGACTGCGCCTCATCACAATACTGCTCGGTACCCGGCTGTATATCAACGGTGGGTAACGCAGGCCAGTGCGTAATCGTTTCACGCAACATCGCCGTGTGTGCGGCAAGCTGACCCAGTACGCCCACCGCATCACCTTCATTTTCAAAGGTGGCTACACCGGCCTGACGAAACGGTTCCGACACGGAGGCCTGCCAGGCGGCGACCGCAACAGGTTTTCCAGTCAAGGCCTCGAATTGTGCGGTATCGCGCGCAAATGCTTGCACATCGTAACCAGCACCGGCCACAGGAATATTGATAAAAAACATATCGGCTGCAGGATCCTGCGCAACGCAGGGCAGGACTTCACTGAACAGACCGCTGTTGGACAAAAGCGCTGCGGTGATATCAATCGGGTTGGTGGTCGTTGCAAAGCCTGGCAATGATTTGGCGACAGCTTGTTGCGTAGACGCACTGAGCTTAGCCATCTCTAATCCGTTATCTTCTGCCGCGTCCGCTCCCATGACACAACTGGCTCCAGAATTGCTGATCACAACGAGCTTATTGCCCGCGGGACGCCAGCCCTTGAGGTAGGCCTCGGCAGCGAGTGCCTGCGCATGCGGATCGCGTACTCGCCAGATGCCATGTTTTTTAAAAAATGCGTCAACTACGCGATCTTCATTGGCCATCGAACCCGTGTGCGTCGAGGCTGCTTGCTGACCACTTGCGCAGCGACCGGCCTTGACGGCAACGATAGGCAAATCGCGACTGCGTGCATATTCGGCCGTGCGTGCCAGCATCTCCGGATTAGCAATATTTTCCAGGTAGAGCAATATCAGTTTGATTTCAGGATCATGTGCGACGGCCCAGGCCATCTCCGAGACCGTCACATCCGCCTCATTTCCTGTAGCGTGCACATGTCGTACACCCAGGCCTTTCTGGCGCAACAAACCATACACCATCGCGCTCATGCCGCCACTCTGACTCAGCACCGCGATAGGGCCATCCTGAGGCGGACATTCTATAAACATCGTTGAAAAACCTGCGATGACACCCGTACCAAAATTTGCTAAACCATGTGTATTCGGACCGTAAATTCTCATGCCTGTCGCACGAGCAGCGTCCGTCATGCGCTGCTGTACGGCTCGACCCGCATCATCGACTTCGCCAAAACCGGAGGCAATCACCACAACAGACTTCACACCTGTTGCCGCGCACTCCTCTACAGCCTCAAGAGCCTTCTCCCCAGCCACCACAATCAAAACGAGCTCTGGTACTTCCGGCAGGCTCGCGAGGGAGGGGTAACTCTTTAAGCCCTGCACTTCCTCACGCGTTGGATTAACCGGATAAATCGTGCCGCTAAACCCGGCACGCTGCATGTAATAAATGGGACGACCACCTATCTTATGAATATTTTCAGAAGCACCAATAATGGCGACAGTGCGGGGATTTAAAGCAGATTCAAGCAAGTCAGACATGAGGATTCCACAAATATTCAATAAAAAGCACGCTCAGCGTATAGAGCGTTCACAACAACAGGCCAACACTCAGTTTCGAAACTGAGTTTCTCAGGGGGTCAACTTTTCGAAACGAATTAAATTCTGACCAAGGTGATCGAAATAACTCGCCACGACAGGCTCACCGATCCGAACCCCTGCTGCAGCATGTCCCATCACCCGGGCACCCTCCTGCATCTCCACGACCACCAGGGTGTAAGGCGCAAGCGCTCGAAACGCATCGGAAGGAGCACGAGAAACGACAGTCACTGCGTGCACCCGACCACGGCCAGAGGAAGTTTTCCATTCGAGGCGTTCTGCTCCGCAGTGCTCGCAGGCATCGTGGGCGAATGTCTGCGCGCGCCCGCACGTTGTGCAACTCTGAAAACGGATCTGATGATGAACCAGACCATCAAGATAAGGCTGAGCCAAAGACGCCTGCATATGTTCAGTTGACATGTCTCAGGCCTCTCTGGATAAGATCAAACTAACGTGAGAGGACATGACACCTCCATCAGCATGGATAAAAGCATGCGTGGGCGCTTTAACCTGCCGTACACCTGCTTGTCCGGTAAATTGACGATAGGCTTCAACGCTGTGCGCCATGCCACCAGCCACACCGCAATGACCAAAGGACAATAAACCACCATGCGTATTCAAAGGTAATACGCCATGCTGACTAAAGTCCCCATTGCGCACACGTTGCGCAGCACCACCCCGTGCGGCAAAACCGATCTCTTCAAGCAACATAAGCAGTGTGATGGTGAATGAATCGTAGATGCCCAGAAAATCAATATCCGATACTTGAAGACCTGCCTCGTTCAGCGCAATTTTCGAAGCCCTTGCCGCGCCACAATCCATCACATTACGCATCGCAGTCAGGTGTTGATGCAAATGTGCCTGACCCGCACCGGACATTTTCACTTTCACGTCAGCACCAGGCACCGCCGAAACAATCAGTGCCATGGCTCCGTCCGAAATCGGACAGCAATCCATCAGATGCAGTGGCTCAGCAATCGGTTTGGATGCCAGTACATCAGCAATCGAAATCGGTGTTGTCAAATGCGCGTCCGGATGACGAATAGCATTGTTACGCATCAATACAGCGAACTCAGCAAGATCTGCATTGGTTACGCCCGTCTCATGCATATAACGCGAAGCCATCAAACCATAATAAGCGGGAACAGAAGCGCCGTTCGGCACTTCGAAATCAGCATGGCCGACTTGCGCCAGCGTCTGAATTGAACTGTCCCGCGTCTGACCGCTCAGCCTGTTTTCACCTGCGACAACAAGCACGTTTTTGCAACGGCCTGTTCTGACCAGCTCACGCGCTAACATCAGCATCGCAGAACCTGTTGCTCCACCGAGCTGCATACCATGCGCATAATTCGGGCGCAGTGCAAAACGCTCACAAAACAGTGTCGATATCATCAGGTGCGGCATCGTGGTTGAATATCCACAGAGCACCCCGTCAATATCCGAGCGCTTGAGTCCGGCATGCTCGAGTGCCTGCTTTGCTGCCTGAGCCATCAAATCTAAGGTACCGAGGCCTTCGAGACGACCAAAAGGCGTATTACCTACACCGGTAATATATGCGTGATTCATTTCACTTACTCAAGCTTGATGTTGTTCGTACGCGCGACCTTGGACCATTTCAAACCTTCCTGCTGAATAAATTGCGCAAATTGTGCGGGCGTGTCACCCACTGGCTCAGCGCCCAATTCAAAAAACTGTTTCGTAATTTCAGGGGTCCGCAAAATCGCCATCATGTTCGTACTGAGCGCATCAATCACTGGCTTAGGCGTTCCCGCAGGTGCAAGCAAACCAAACCAGGCCGATACGTCGTAACCAGCAACACCCGCTTCAGCCATGGTTGGAATTTCAGGTGCGCCAGGCCAGCGCTTAGTGGTCGTGACCGCGAGTGCTTTGACCTTACCCGCGCGAATGTAAGCCATCGAAGAAGGTAAGTTATCAATACCAATCGCAACTTGCCCACCCATCAGATCAATCAACATGGGCGAGCCGCCCTTGTAAGGCACATGAACAATATCGATCCCGGCAAGTGATTTAAATAACTCACCGCTCATGTGAGGCGAACCACCATGACTGGTTGAGCCGAAGTTGATTGTGCCGGGCTTGGCTTTTGCCAGAGCAATTAATTCCTGTACGTTTTGTACAGGCAGATTCACATTCGCAAGCAAAACATTTGGTGTACTGGCGACCAAAGTGATGGGTGCGAAATCCTTCACCGGATCGTAAGGAGGTGGAGTCTGTAATGCCGGGATAATCCCATGGCTCGCAATACTTGCAAAAATCAGAGTATGTCCATCAGGTGGGGATTTCGCAACGAGCTGCGAGCCAATCACACCACCCGCACCAGGCTTGTTCTCAACCATCACCGTGCGACCCAGTCGTTCACCGAGCTTGGGGGCTATTGATCGGGCCAGCAGATCGGTCGTGCCGCCCGCAGGATAAGGCACAACAATGCGGATGGGGCGATCTGCAAAAACCTGCTGTGCAGCGACGGGAGTCCAGGGCACCACGCACGCTGAGGTGATCAACGCAAATAGTGGGATATTTTTATATAACTTTTTCAGGACTGACATGTTGTGCCTCACTTAGCGCGGGATTAAACGATTTTTTTGCATTAACTCTAACCAGTCATGCAAAGAGTCCTCGGTGTCGTAGCAATTCGCAAATCCATGCTGACGTAATTTGATGGGACTTAATACGGAATCAGCAAGATTCTCTGCACCATAACCAAGAGCGCGATCGGTAAACTCCCAGGAGCTTGAAATCAATTGCGCCAATGTATGGGATTTCAAATCGTATTTTTTAACGACCCTCTCCCACGTCGCTTCATGCTTAGGCATGACCTCAGTCATACATAAAGGCACGTGCTCGCCAGCCTGCATACCAAAGCGCTCGGCAATCGAGCCCCAGATATCGGGCCAGACAAGTGAATCACCGTTCACGACGTTGTAAGTTTCGTTGGCGGCGATTTCATGTGTGGCGGTAAATTCAGCGGCCTGGGCAATCATGCGGCTGTCACTTGCACCATTAATGTAACGACCACCGCCAGGAAAATGCAAAGGTAAATCCTGCTCACGCATGACTGCCGCATAGGCACCTATCGCTGCGATAATATTCATCGGGCTTGAGACTGCGTAACCAAAAACAATCTGCGGCCGCAAAATCGAAAAAGTCCATGCTGCAGTTTTTTGACGCTCGCGGATCAAATCTTCTTGTAACCAATAAAAATTCTGATGCGCATGGCGAGGCCACCTCTCCTTGGCAGGGACCGGAGCAGGTTCCACATGACCGCCATAGGCCTTTGTTCCCTGCATGATCGTGATATGCCGTAAGCCTTTAGCCTGCGGCTCCACCGCATCAAGCAGATTCCTGAGCATGGCCTCATTGACAGCCATCTGTCTTGGATCACGCCAACCCGCTACCAGCTCGGGTAATTCAAACAAAGCCGCGAACAAGATATGCGTGACGTGCGTCAGTCCGGCGGCTGCGCTCTGGCATGCAGACAGATCCGTCAGGTCGACGCTCATGTGCTTTGCGCCGTCTGGTAACGCAACAGGTCGGCGCGAAAGGGCTATCACATCCCAGTCAGGCAAAGCCGCGAAGTGTTCGAGCGCTGCCGCACCCACCACTCCACTGGCGCCAGCTATCAATATTGTGTGTTTTTTCATTTCACCCTCTCTGCCTGATAGCAATGATTACAAGAGATGCTGACCACGCAACTGGCCACGCAAAGACTCTGGAACTTCGATCTCGAATCCAAGCACCGCCGCGGACAACGCCTTGCCATAGTTGTCCAGACACAGGCTACGTGAGACGCCACCACCCAGCGCCCCCTGAGCGACAAAGTTCATCGCATCCAGGTTATCCACCTCATAACGCGTGACGGGACCTTTGATCGCCCCGGCATAGAAGGCTTTGAATCGCTCTGCAGTCAGCTGATCCTTAAGCAAGACATACAACTCTGGAGTGTAGGCAAAGACGGCAATGTTTGAGGTGTCGCCCTTGTCACCTGACCGCGCATGCGCAACATGCTGAAGTTTCACTTTCATCGTTTAACTCACAAAATAATTGATGGAAGGTGTGACACGCTCGCGTGGCACCAGCGAAGACCATACGCCAATCACTTCGCGGGTACGGTCCTGATGAGGCACGCGCTTACCTGTATGCGCAACGCCAGATACTGCCATGCCGTCGATTTCACGTCCTATCTTGGCCGCTTCTTCGCGCGTCTTGGTACGCGCAGCAACACGCACTGCGATCTCGTAAGGTTCTGGTGCATCAGCAGGTGTCGCATCACCGTGAATGGCATTCAACCCCAGATAGTCAATGCGCACATCCTCGGCTTGCAAGTTGACGATCTTGAACCGCTCTTCCAGTATTTTTTTAGCTAGCTGCGCGCGCCGTAAAGCACCTGGCCCGGCATAGAAAAACATATCTTCGCCAATAAATCCCTCGGTGCATCCAATTGATACCTTCAACGTTGGTGTGCGTGGCTTGCCGCCGATATGACTGACTTTGACGCGATCCGGTCCAACTTGCTCGATCTGCGCGGTTGTGAAATCCACCACAACGTCGGGAGTCAGATAGTTCGCAGGGTCGTGAACCTCATAGAGCATTTGCTCTTTGACGGTCTCCAGCGTCACTTGCCCACCGGTCCCGGCAACCTTTGTAATCACAGCACTCCCGTCGCGACTCACTTCTGCAATTGGAAAACCAAAAATCCATGGATCAGGTACATCTTTGAAACCTGGATCTGAAAAATAGCCTCCCGTTACCTGCGCCCCACATTCAAGCAAGTGTCCCAGACCATTGCCCTGCCCCAGCTTCACGTGATCAAGCGGATCCCATTCAAACTCATACATCATAGGAGCCATGAATATAGAGGGGTCTGCAACGCGTCCGGTGATGACGATCTGCGCGCCAGCCTTGAGCGCATCCACAATGGGCTCAGCACCCTGATAGACTTCCGCAGAAATCAGCGTGGACGTGAGTGTGGAGGTCGGTTTACCGTTCTCCAGAATCTTATCGGTCAGTTCCAGCACATGCTCGGTTATCAGGCTGCCATTAACCGAGGCGACTTTGACGCCTGTGTAACCAAACTCCTGAAGCCAGTGGACCACTCGCCGAGCCGCGGCATCAGGATTGATCCAGCCCTGGTTGGTGATGATTTTTGTGCCGCGTTTCATACAGTGCGGCAGAACCGCTTTCATCCGGTCGTCGAGATAAGTGTCGTAACCAGGAAAACTCGGATCACGGCGCGCGCGCACCTGCGCCGCAGAAACGGTTGCTTCGGCCATGGTCTCAAAGCACAGGTAATCCAGATCACCTTTTTCAGCATTCAAGGCAGCAGGCTCAACGCGATCCCCCCACCATGCAGCGCCAGAGCCAATTCTGATCGTATCCTTCATGTATCCCCCATTTTTAAACTTTTTTTTAAACTTTTTTAAACTTTAATCATTCAAATTTCTTGCAATTCATCCGTCTGATTTGGTACGGACGGATTCGATAATTCATACGCTACTTTTTTCAGAGCCGAAACCAGGAACTCTTTTCGACCAAGTATGCGATCACTTAATGCAGCCACACTCAAGGCTGCAAATGGACGACCATCGCGACCAAATACTGGAACGCCCAGACCACCCATTTGTGCAACGACCACCTCAACCAGCATGGCATAGCCACGCTCGCGGGATCGGGCGACTTCTTCCTTAATGCTAATAAGACTCATGAGCGGATATCTCTGTGCAATCACGTTACGATTCAACTCCAGTACGGCATCGACTTCCTCGTCTGGCAACCAGGCCAGCAGCGCCATGCTTCCTGCGCCAACGCCTAAAGGCCTGCGCATACCAAGATCAAGATAATTCGCCCGGATAGGGAAGCTGCCGAACTCGCGATCGATACAGACGGCTTCGCAGCCGCTGCGCGTCGATAACAGTACCGTATCGCCACACATTTCTGCCAATCGCAACAAAGCGGGACGTGCGCGATCCCTGATATGATCGCGGCCCTGCATCGCCAGACCTAGTGTGATGGCTTCATCACCCAGCGTGTATTTTTTTGTCAACGGATCGCGATGAACAAATCCCTCTTCCACCATTTCTTCCAGCAGACGTAGCGCCGTAGCCTTATTTACCCCAGACGCGCTTGCGATATCAGTCAGCCTGAGGTGTGTAGGTGTGGAAAGTGTCTTGAGAATGCGACAGACCTTCTGCGCAGCACTGCTGTCAGAAATCTGCCGCATGACTTACACCGTAGCGACTGCTGTGGAGGGTGAACCCACCGCGCCGGGCAGACGCAATGGAGGTGCTGTTAGCAGGAAACGATTGCGACCGTTCTTGCGCAACCACTGCGCCAGCGGCGTGAGGTAAAACATTTCACCGAGATGGATGCCGAGCTTGAACAGGCAATGCTCATGCAACGGCAGCGTTGCACAGCACCCAGCGTGCTTGGTTGCAGGATGCGCCTCTACAGCGTAGTTATCGGCCATCAGCACCACCAGATCACTATCGGTAATCCAGTTCAGAAGCTTTGAATCACGACCATCGAGCGCAGCGCAGCTATTGTCCAGAATGCTGAGATCTGGCTTTTTATTCATATCCAGCAACATCTGTGCAAAGCCGGTATGCAAGGCAACCATATCGCCTTTTTCGATCTCGACTTTATCCTGCTCGAGCACACGCATCATCGTGTCGTAATCAACGATCACTTTCTTATTACCGAAATGCGCATGAAAATCGATCATCACTCCGCGCCCCTGTACGCAGGACTCAGCCATATTCTGAATTCCCAGCGCCATGGCGTTGGAGGTTGATTTCTGATCGCCTGGTTCAGGCACCCCTGCATCCTTGCCTTCAGTAGGGCCGATGATATGTTCGCCTGCGCGATAACCGTTGTAATAGACCGCTTCAGGAAGTCCGTCACCATTCGCATCAAATAGCGAACCTACGTGCGCCAGGCTGTCCCACTGTGTCGAATACTGCAAATGCAAAACAACCAGATCATCACTCACTACATCGCTGTGATCTTTGTTGTCGCTGAACAATTTGTAATTCATATTCGGGCGACCGTTACGTAAGGTCGGACGAATCACTGGCGGATGCCTGCGAGGATTGAGCAAACTGCCACCAGGGAAATCGAGTGGCAAACTCAGGCAGAACGGTATCCCTTCTTTGACCTCAGCAATGCCTTGTTTGATCTTTTCGGGTGTCAGCAGATTAATCCGACCGCGCTGGTCGTCCTCACCAAAATCACCCCAGTTTGATCCCTCAGGACGATTGACCCATCTTTTTGACCCACTCATATACTTTTCTCCAACGCAGACAACGGCTCACCACCGCCAAGAAATACTCTATGTAATAAATCACCCTGACCGATCTCGGTAGAGGACGCCGCAGCAGCCACACGACCGGTTTCCATCAGGAATGCAAAATGTGCGTGCTTGAGCGCTTTTTCAACAAGCTGCTCAACCAGCAGAATAGCCAAACCTTTTGCGCATAATTCAGAGGCAACTGTCAGGATACGATCAACCACCATAGGCGCCAGACCGGCTGAAGGTTCATCAAGGATCAACAGTTTGGGCTCACCAATCACACCTTGTGCGACTGCCAGAATTTGTTGTTGTCCGCCCGATAACCTTGAAGCCATCTGCTGTTTGCGCTCGGCGAGCTCTGGAAATAATTCATAAATTTCTTCCAGTTTGCTTCGATCACCACGCGGTGATTTCGCATAGGTGCCGATCATCAGATTATCTTCGACCGTCAGTGTTTGAAAAACGCGATGTCCTTCAAGGACCTGAACAATTCCTGACTGAACGATCTGCCTCGGACTCGCCTGAGTGAGGTCTTGTCCGGAGAAGCTCACGCTACCACTGCGCTTTGGGATCAGACCTGAGATCGCATGCATCACTGTGCTTTTTCCGGCACCGTTGCGACCAAGAACCACTACGAATTCACCGGCACGGACGTCCATGGACAAGCCGTGAACAACCTCTGCCTTGCCATATGCGACATGTAAGTCACGCACACTCAGCAATACCTCTTCGGGTCGGGAAGAATGATTATTCATTATTTATGCTCCGAGGTAGACACGAATAACTTCCGGATCGTGACGGACTTCCTCAGAAGTGCCGTGCTGGATCATTCGTCCTACATTCAAGGCGGTTACCTTGTCGCAGACACGGAAAACAAAATCTGTGTGATGTTCGACCAGTAATACCCCAATACCCGACTTACTAATCGCGCGAATCACTGAACCGAGATGTTCGATTTCAACACTGGTCAGCCCGCCTGCAGGCTCATCGAGCAGGATAAATCTGGGCCTGAGAGCCAGGCCGCGCGCGATTTCGAGAAATCTTTGTTGTGCATGGTCCAACAGATTTGCGCGTCTATGCATCACAGGGCCCAGACCGACGCCGTGCAACAGCTCCTCAGCCCGGGCGCGCAGGACTTTATCTTCTGCACGCACATGCGGTAACGCAAAGGCTGACGCCATAAACCCGGCAGTAGACTCCGACCAGGCACCGATCATGGCATTCTCAAGCACAGTCAGCTCAGGCAACAAGCGGGGCTTTTGAAAGGTCCGCGCGATACCCATCCGGGCGCGTTGCTGAACAGTTGTCTTGCCAAAATCTTCGCCACGATAAAGCATGGATCCAGCGGTTGGTTCGTAATAACCAGACAGCAAATTCAGCATGGTGGTCTTGCCGCTACCATTCGGTCCGATCAACCCATGCACCTCGTGCGGGGAGAGTGTGAGTGACACATCGTCAACGGCAGCCACACCGCCAAAATTCTTACTGATGTGCTCCATCCGAATCGCTTCATGATCACCGGCATGGGTATCGAGAACATGCCTGAGTCTTGGCAACTCGGGCTGAATCGGTATCGATGCAAGCTGGCGCGGTCTGAATCGCTCGTAAATCATCTGAATCATTCTGCCGATCCCTTCGGGTATCACCAGCACAACAATCAGCAGCAGCAAGCCATAGAAAAAATTACCCAGTTTCGCGAGAGAGGCCACCATCTCTGGTAACGCGGTCAATACAACAGTTCCAAGAAATGGTCCGACTATGCTGCCGCGCCCGCCAATGATGATGCAGACAAAGAAAAACATACTGAGATCAAAGACAAATGTCTCTGGAGTAATGTAGCTTTGGAGTGAGGCAAATAACGCTCCAGAGACACCGGCCAGTACACCGCTAAAAACGAAAGCGACAAGCTTTGCCCGGAAAACCGGTACGCCCACGGCTTGTGCAGTCACGGGATTATCTCGAATCGAAATTAACCCTTTGCCCCACATACTGCGGGCGATATTCCAGGTCAGCCAGGTCGCCGCGGCAGCAAAAATTGCAGCCAGGTAATAGAACCCTACAGGCGAATCAAAAGGCTCTGGAAACAAAGGTCCAACCAGGCCGATTCCTCCACCTGTCAGATCGACTTGGGCAAGAATGATTTCATTGACGATTAAGGCAAATGCCATCGTCGCCATGGCGAAATAAAAACCAGGCAAACGCAGTGAAGGTAAACCCAACGCGAGTCCGCAGACACCACCCAGCATGCCGGCGCAGACCATCGCGACATAGGGATCGACGCCGAATTTTCCTACCAGAATACAAAACCCATACGAGCCTATTGATAGCAGTCCAACGTGACCAATAGATAATTGCCCCGTAAAGCCCACGACGATATTCAGTCCGGAAATCAAAACCCAGTAAACAGCGATAAGTGCCGCAAGATGCAACTGGTATTGATCACCCGCCCAGAAGGGCAGTGTCAACGCGGCAAGCGCAAATAAAACGACCAGGGCCGTGCGTGTAAAACGATTGGATGTCAGCATGATGTGTGTCGCCTTGATTTCAAACGGGCCGTACGCGCTTGGAGCCAAATAAACCTTCTGGCTTGAGCAACAGTACGATCATCAGCAATCCGACAGAGATTGTTTGCTGGTACTCACCACCAAACCAGTACGTGGCATACGCGTTGAGCAATCCAAGTGCAACACCCCCGACCAACGCGCCAATATTGCTGCCTAGCCCACCCACAGCCAAAGCAATAAAACCATTGAGCGTCAAGGTCAGACCCAGAGCAAAATAAGCGAACGTTAACTGACCCGCTGCAAATCCCGCCAACCCACCCAGCGCACCGGACAGCACATAAGACATTGAGCGGATACGATCTGTCGAAACACCGCGTGCGCGTGCGGCAAAGGCATCCTCTGACATCGCCAGAAAAAGCTTGCCGTACAAGGTGCGTCGATAAAATAATTCCAGGCCAATTGCCATGACAATTGCCAGAATAATAGGCAACCAGAATTTTTGGTCCGCCATGCCCGAGCCAAATTCCTGTGGAATCAGGCGCGGAAAGGGTGTCGGCTCGGTTCCCCACCATAAGCCGACGCCTTGCTGCACCATCGTGGCCACAGCAAGGGTACTCAACAACCAGAGGTGCTCATCACTGCGGGCCAGCACACGACGAATCGCAAGTACATCCGTCACCCAGCCAAACAGTGCGCCCACAACAATTGCGCCAAGCAGTCCTATGTACCAGGGCATATGCAAGTTCGTGATGAACCATGCACCGAATACGCCGCCCAGCATCGAGATCTGGCCTGTGGTGACAGACAAGACCTTCGATGTGGAGAACATGACGTTATAAACAAGAGCTACCGCAGCGTAAAGCATGCCAATAGCCAGACCTGTTACTAGGACTGTCAACATCGCCTGTGCTCCTGATTAGCGGGGGGCTGGTTTGAAACTGCCATCCTTGAAGGTATTGGCAGTATTCATGATCATGTTGCTATCAGGAAACCCATCGCGCTGTGTCAGGCTGTAGCTATAGGTTGCATAGACACCAGGAAAATTCTTGGTTTCTTCCATCACTTTCTGGATTGCGGCAGGATCGGTTGAGCCAGCTTTCTTGATTGCATGCTCGACCATCTTGACCGTGTCGTAACCAAGCGCTACCCACCAGAACGTAATGTCAATCTCACCTCCGCCGATAAGCGGACGTACTTTATTGACAAGCGCTTGAGTCGGTGCAGGCAGTTTGCCATCAGGCAAGTACGTGGTACTCACGTAGCCAGCCGCATATGTCTTTTCCCAGTACTGGGGTTTATTGAGCAGCTTACGGATCTGTGCCGCCATCAGAGCCGGATGACCGACAACATTGACATCCCAGCCCATCTCGCCACGCGCATTGAGCAAGCGACCCAGCAGGCCTGTCGCGGCAGACCATGGCATCACAATGTCGGCTCCCGCATTACGGGCCTTAGTCATTTCATCCATGACATCAGTTTTGTTAGCGTCGATCAAGACTGAATAAACAGGTTTGATACCCGCTTTTTCAAGTAAGGCAATGGCAGATTTTGCACTGGCCGTACCATAGCCCGAGGTATCGGCAATCACAGCAATTTTCTTAGCTTTCAACGTGTTGAGCGCATATTCGTTCGCTGTCGAAATCCACTGCATATTGGTGTTGATCATGCGGAACGCGCGTGGATATTTTTTGGCATCGGTCAACTCATCAATTGCACCGATAACAATATTGGGTACTCCAGCACGCGCCAGAATTGGCGTTGCTGCCAACCCTTCGCCCGAGTTAACAGGACCAATTACGAAATGAACCTTATCGCTGAATGCCAGCTGCTGTGCAAAGTTCACAGCCTTGGTTGGATCACCTGCAGTGTCTCGCGTGAGCAGTTCAATGGGGCGTCCGAGAATGCCTCCCGCTTTGTTGATTTCATCTACCGCAAGCTGAACACCCTGGTTTTCAGCAATTGCCGCAGAGGAAAGCGGTCCGGTGAGGGATGAAAGCCAGCCCACCTTAATTGGCTGAGCGTGTGTTGCAACTGAACCTGCTACCAAACCTGAAGCAAGCATCAGCTTCCAAAATAGTTTTGCATTACAAAACATCATGGTTGTCTCCGAATGTTATTTTTTATGCTGCGTCAGGAGATATTCATGCCATACAGAGTTTGCGTCAAGCTATTCAGGCTATAAGTTGATTAGTATTAACCCGAATTTTTGTTTTATAACGACAATTATATTTTGTCTGACAAAATATGGTTTATAAAATCATAGTTAAAAAACAAAAAAAACCGCTAACAAAGTTGTTAACGGTTTTTTTGTAGACTGAAACAAGCATTTTCGGCGGTAAAACCGCCGGTTTCAGTCAAATGCGGAAATTAAGCCTTTTTGACTTTTTCCAGCATTTTGAACACACCTTTTGGTGCGTTGGCGAACAGGCGCTTGAAGGCCTTGCCCAAACAACGGCGCTCGAGGGTGTTACGGCGTGTACGTTTTGTTTCTGAAGCCATGACGGATCTCCGGTAAGGAACCGCCTATATTAACCTAAAAACAATACGGGCATTTACCTGAATTAGGCAATCAAGACACTCTCCTCGCTCTATGATTGCAATATGAACCCAATCATCCGCATTACTGGCGCGCGCCAGAACAATCTGAAAAACCTCGATTTGACCCTGAACACGGGCGAATTAACTGTCATTACCGGCGTCAGTGGCTCGGGCAAGAGCTCGCTGGCGTTTGACACGCTTTACGCAGAAGGCCAGCGCCGCTATGTTGAGACATTTTCTCCCTACGCGCGTCAATTCCTGGACAGGATGGACAAGCCACAAGTCGACCGTATAGAAGGCATCCTGCCCGCCATTGCGATTGATCAGACCAACCCTGTACGGAGCTCACGCAGTACGGTGGGCACGATGACTGAGCTCAACGACCATCTGAAATTGCTGTTCGCGCGGGGTGCGCAATTATTTTGCCGGGGTTGCGGTCAAGCGGTATGCAGGGACAATACCGCCTCCATTCTG
The DNA here is from genome assembly GCA_030650995.1 of Sheuella sp. GTDB lineage: Bacteria > Pseudomonadota > Gammaproteobacteria > Burkholderiales > Burkholderiaceae_B > Zwartia. The sequence goes on from JAUSCY010000027.1 coordinate 68,700, forward strand.
TCTGCCCTCGGAAAACGAGCGGCTGCATCTGGCGACCCTCGACTGGTCGTGACCTTTCCGGTACAAGTTCCAGCCAGCTTTACCGAAGAAGAAGTACGTGGGTTTCTGGATCAGCAAGGCTATACCCGCGTCCATGCAGACGAAACATCACTGCCTGGCGCAAAGGAGTCTGGAGCGGATGCACCTCCCCTCAGCACAACCAAAACAAAAAAATCAACCGCTAAAAAATCTGCCACGACTGCCCCCGCGTTGCGCACCCTGCGCGTCATTCAGGATCGTTTCCGATTCTCCAGTGCTGAAACCTCCCGCGTTCAGGAAGCACTCGATATCGCGCTCAAAATGGGAAACGGACTGATTGCCATTCATGCGGTAGATGCTGACGGCAAAGATATGCAGGTCTGGAAATTCAGCGACAAATTGCATTGCGCTGAATGCAATATCAGCTATAGCGATCCACTACCAAGCTCCTTTTCCTTTAACTCTCCCTTAGGCGCTTGTGAGGCATGCCGTGGCTTTGGCAGAGTCATCGGCATAGATTTTGGCCTGGTAATCCCGGATGAAAACAAAACCCTTGAGCAGGGCGCAGTCAAACCGTGGCAAACACCGAGCTACAAAGACTGCCAGGATGAACTCCTGAAATACGCCAAGCGTGCGAATGTCTCAATTAATACACCGTGGCGCCACTTACCACCTGAGCATCAGGATTGGGTTCTGGATGGCGACCCACTGTGGAAAGGTGGCAACCAGGCATGGAAAACACAGTGGTACGGTGTACAGAAATTCTTTAACTGGCTGGAAACGAAGTCGTACAAAATGCATGTACGCGTACTTCTGTCCAAATACCGGAGCTACACACCCTGTCCGACTTGTCATGGCGCCCGCCTCAAACCAGACGCCTTGCTGTGGAAAATTGAAGGCAAAACAATTCGGGACATGATGCTCACGGCCATTGTGGAGCTGAGAGGTTTTTTTGACACGGTTAAGTTCACCGGAGCGCTCGATGCAGCAATGGATCTGGTGCTGACAGAAGTCCGGGCACGTTTGAAATTTTTATGTGATGTGGGTCTGGGTTATCTGACACTTGACCGGCAAAGCCGCACGCTCTCGGGTGGAGAAGTCCAGCGTATTAACCTGACCACCGCACTCGGCACATCGTTGGTCAATACCCTCTTTGTACTGGATGAACCTTCCATCGGTTTACATCCCCGGGATATACACCGCGTCACCGAAGTCATGCACCGTCTGCGTGACGCAGGTAATACTCTTGTCGTTGTGGAACACGACCCGCAAGTAATGATCGCGGCCGATCGCGTGATTGATGTAGGTCCCGGACCAGGGGAGCGCGGAGGCCATATCGTTTTTGACGGTACGCCACAGCAACTTAAACAAGCCGACACGCTCACTGGCAAATACATGGGCGGCCATATCAAGGTCGAGTCACCGCGTCCTTTACCTGTGCTTCCCGGCACACCGAGATTATTGCTTGAAGGCGTCACGGCCAATAACCTCAAAAATGTCTCCATTGATATTCCGCTGGGACGTCTGGTCTGTGTCACCGGCGTCTCTGGTTCAGGCAAGTCAACATTGATCCAGGATGTGCTGTATCCCGGCCTGCTCAAGATTATGGGTAAGCCAACTGAATCACCCGGGGCGTTTGACCGCATCCTGGGCGCAGAACAATTGGCCGATGTTGTCATGGTCGACCAGGCGCAGATCGGCAAGACCGCACGTTCCAATCCTGCGAGCTATGTGGGTGCATTCGACCCCATCCGTAAGCTCTTTGCTCAGGCGCCTGTCGCGCGCGAGCGAGGCTATACGCCGGGCACATTCAGTTTTAACAGTGGCGACGGGCGCTGCCCAACCTGTGGTGGTACGGGTTTTGAACATGTCGAAATGCAATTTTTGTCTGATGTTTACATCCGCTGTCCGGATTGCGATGGCAAGCGTTTCAGACCCGAGGTGCGCGAGGTAGAGATCGAGCATCTGGGCAAGCGCGCATCCATTGATGCGGTGCTCGACATGACGGTTTCTGAAGCACTTGAGTTTTTCAAAGGGCTCAAGGATGTCCAGCTGGGCCTGGCACCGTTGGCAGACGTTGGCCTCGAATACGTCAAACTCGGTCAGCCTGTACCGACTTTGTCAGGCGGCGAAGCGCAACGTCTCAAACTCGCAGGTCACCTGGCTGAGGCTGCGCGAAGCGGTATCTCAACAACCAAGCTTGCTAAGAAAGGCAGTTTGTTTCTGTTCGACGAACCAACGACTGGTTTGCACTTCGATGATGTGGCACGCCTGATGCGCGCCTTTAGAAAACTGCTTGCTGCGGGTCATACCCTGCTAATCATCGAGCATAACCTCGACGTCATCCGCGCAGCCGACTGGGTGATCGATCTCGGACCCGAGGGTGGCTCTGCGGGTGGCGAATTAATCGTCGCGGGTAGTCCCGCCGATGTGATGGCACATCCGAGCTCCTACACAGGCGCGGCGCTGCGCGAATATGCTACTGCAATGACGCCTGACGCGATCGGAACGCAAATTACCAGCGCGCCAGGCAATCTGGCGCTGCGCGAGTCAGGTGCAGAACAAGGCGGTCGATCACTGCAAACCGTATTGAAAGAAAAACGTCGTGCAGCAACCAGCATCGATATTTTGCACGCACGTGAACATAACCTGAAAAATATAAGTGTCAGTATTCCGCATGACAAGTTCACCGTCATCACGGGTGTCTCAGGCTCAGGTAAATCCACACTGGCATTCGACATCTTGTTCAATGAAGGACAGCGACGCTATCTCGAATCACTGAACGCCTATGCCCGCGCCATTGTGCAGCCAGCAGGCAAGCCAGATGTCGATGCGATCTTTGGTATTCCGCCGACGGTCGCAATCGAGCAGCGCACCAGCCGTGGCGGCCGGAAATCCACCGTTGCCACTATGACTGAAATCCATCATTTTCTGCGGCTGCTTTACATGAAACTCGGCACGCAGATGTGCCCCACCTGCCAGGTCAGTGTAGAACCGCAGAGTGCTGAGCAGATTGTGGCGCGCATCATGCGTGACCATAAGGGGCATCGCATCGGACTGATGTCCCCTCTCGTCACGGCACGCAAAGGTTTCTACACAGATCTTGCGAAGTGGGCATCAGGCAAGGGTTACACACACCTGCGTGTGGACGATGCGTTCATTGATACGACAAAATGGCCAAGACTGGACCGTTTTAAAGAACACACCATTGAATTGCCTGTGGCCGATCTGACCGTAGGCAGTAACAACGAAGCTGAGTTGCGAGAGGCCGTACGCAGCGCACTCGAACACGGTCAAGGCGTCATGAGCATTGTCTGGCCGCTCGGCAAACTGACTGAAGACATGGGCGCCAAACTTGAACAAGAGCATTTCTCGGTCAAGCGTGCCTGTCCGAGTTGCGGAACCAGCTTTCCCGAACCTGATCCACGCATGTTCTCCTACAACTCCAAACACGGCTGGTGTTCAGGCTGTTTTGGAACCGGATTACAGTTGCAAGGTTTTGATGCCGAACAAACTGGCGAGGAGACTACCTGGAACGCCTGGTACGAGGGCGAAACCCACGTCTGCAACAGTTGCCACGGTGCGCGTCTGAATCCAATCGCCCGCGCAGTGTTATGGAAAGACAAATCCATTGCAGAACTCGCAGGACTCCCCGTCTCGGATGCGCATACATTCTTTACGGCACTCGTACTGAAAGGTCGTGATGCTGAAATCGCCCGGGATATCCTGAGCGAAATCCGTGGACGTCTGCAATTCATGCAAGAAGTCGGACTGGGCTACCTCGCACTGGATCGCGCAGCGCCCACGCTCTCAGGCGGTGAGGCACAACGCATCAGACTCGCCGCTCAGCTAGGCTCGAATATGCAAGGCGTCTGCTACGTACTGGACGAACCCACTATTGGTTTGCACCCACGGGATAACCGTATTTTGCTAGGTGCACTCTCTCGACTAGAGAAAAATGGCAATACGCTGGTGGTTGTCGAACATGACGATGACACGATCCGCCGTGCCGAACACATTATCGATATCGGACCGGGTGCAGGCGTGCGTGGTGGGCGTGTCGTTGCACAAGGCACGCTACAAGACCTCATGGATGCACCTGAGTCCACGACTGGACACTACCTCAGGCACCCGCTTGCTCATCCTCTGCAGCCACGTCGCCCAATCGCTCCAGACACCCCAATGATTTCAGTCAAGGGTGCGACGTTACATAATTTACGCCATATCAATGCGCATTTCCCTATTGGGCGACTGAGCGTTGTAACGGGTGTCTCAGGCTCTGGCAAATCAACGCTCGCACGTGAAATCCTGCTAGACAATTTAAGCAGAGCGGTCGCGACACGCAGCGATCCGAAATGGCAAGGCTGCGATGCAATCGAAGGCTGGGACCGAATCGATCGCGTGCTTGAAGTGGATCAGACACCAATCGGTAAAACACCACGATCCTGCCCGGCAACTTATATTGGTTTCTGGGACGATATCCGTAAACAGTTTGCCGAAACCAATGAAGCACGTATACGCGGCTGGGGCCCCGGACGGTTCTCGTTCAACACCGGTGATGGTCGTTGCCCGATTTGCGAAGGTCAGGGTATGCGCACGCTGGAAATGAGTTTCCTGCCGGATGTGAAAGTCCCCTGCGACGCCTGCGCAGGAGCACGTTTCAATACAGACACGCTCGGCGTGCGGATGCGTGAAAAACACGCTGGTGAAGTGCTGGCACTTGAGGTCGATGATGCGATTGGCTATTTTGCAGCCCATCCCCGCATCCGCCACCCCTTGCAGCTGATGCAGGATGTTGGTCTGGGCTACCTCACACTCGGCCAACCCTCACCGACTCTTTCAGGTGGCGAGGCGCAACGCATCAAACTTGTGACAGAGCTTGCCAAAGCGCGCATGACCGAAGGTGTGATTACGACCGGTCGGGCATCCAGACTCCCCCATACACTTTATGTGCTGGATGAGCCCACAGTCGGGCTCTCCATGGCAGATGTGGAAAAACTCATTCGCGTACTGCACAGACTGGTGGAGGCTGGCAATACCGTTGTCGTGATTGAACACAATCTGGATATCATCGCAGAGGCGGACTGGTTACTTGATCTGGGTCCAGAAGGCGGCACTGGTGGTGGACAACTAGTAATTGAAGGTACACCTGAGCAAGTCGTTGACGCACGTAAAAAATCACACACGGGTGACGTCTTGCATGAGTTTATGAATCGAACATGACGTCTTGCAGATTTGAAAACCGTCTGACAGGACAGGCACGTGTGCTGAGTGGCTTTCGTACACGCATCACCGCGAGTCGTCCTGAAGAGCTCACACGTGCGTTTGAGAGGATTGAGGCCGAGCGCGCAAATGGCGCCTGGGTTGCATTACTGCTTGATTACGAACTAGGCGAGTGGCTCGAACCTTCATTAGCAGTCAGTGCCCGGCATGACATCCCGGGGCAACGTCCGCGTTTGACCGCTTTGGTTTTCGAGGCAATGCATCTTGAAAGTCCCTGGAATGCAAGTCATACCGATCATGCATGCATCACAACGATAACCCCTGAAATCACCAAGTCACAATACATTGAGCGCATAGAAAAGATTCACCAATGGATAGAACAAGGTGACGTCTATCAAGTCAATGCGACCTTTGCACTCCAGGTCTCAACAGTCGGCGAGCCTGAAGCGCTATACCGGAAAATCGCACACCAGCATCCAGTGTCTTTTGCTGCCTACATAGAAGATCAGTCACAGACCGTTCTTTCATTTTCTCCCGAGCTGTTTTTAGAGCGATGCGGACAGACTTTGACCACACGTCCCATGAAAGGAACCGCACCCAGATCGAGCGACCCGGAGACAGACAGGCAGACAGGTCTGGCATTACAAAACAGCGAGAAAAATCGGGCTGAAAACCTGATGATTGTGGATCTGCTGCGCAATGACCTGGGACGCGTTGCGAATCCAGGTTCAGTTCGTGCGGAACCACTTTTTTCGCTTGAAAAATACCCTTCGGTCTGGACGATGACCTCGACAGTTCAGGCAGAAATCCCGACCAATACATCATTACAAAATATACTCACGGCTCTTTTCCCATGCGGTTCTGTGACGGGAGCGCCAAAAATTAAGGCCATGCAGAGGATTCAGCAGACCGAATCCTCCCCGCGCGGGCTTTACTGCGGCAGTATTGGCTGGCTCGCTCCCGACGGGGATTTTTGTCTGAACGTTGCCATCCGGACTCTGACCCTGGATGAAAACGGACATGGACAATATCACGTGGGTGGAGGCATCGTTCATGACTCGGATGCTGAAGATGAATGGCAGGAATGTTTCTGGAAAGCACGCATCCTGACACAAGCCCAGCCCTCCCTGATTGAAACGATGCACGCTGACAATCGCGGCAACATTGCGCTGCTCGCGTTGCATCTCGACCGCTTAGCGTCCTCAGCCAGAGCCTTGAATTTTCAGCCACCTGAGCGCAAATATATTGTCGAGGCCCTTTCAACAAAAATAAGCGCATCGCTGTCTCAGATAAACGGGCAATCTGATTTACGGATCAGATTATTACTTAGCGCAGCAGGGACGCTCACTATCGAGACGGCACCGCTACCTGCACTGCAAGGTATTCAAAAAGTTGCGATCGCGCCTGAGTTACTCGATAGTCAACACCCTCTTTTGCAGCACAAAACAACCTTTCGGCCCTGGTATGCGGAAACGACGAAATGGCTGACTACACATCCGGATTATTTTGATCTCATTTATTTCAATGAACAAGGTGAGCTGTGTGAGGGCAGTCGCTCTAATATCTATATCAAAAAAGATGGGCAGTGGATCACTCCCGTTTTATCCAGCGGATTGCTTGGTGGCGTCTATCGCACTCACCTGATGAACACACAGCAGATAAAAGAAGGCACGCTCACGCGTGCCGACTTGATGCATCCCACAGCTGAAATACGTTTATCCAACGGCCTCAGAGGGTGGTTTGATGTGAAGTTTCAACCCACATCACTCCTTCCAGGGAACCTCCTTCCATAATTGACGCAAGTCTTTTTCTGAATTTTCCAACTCTTTGCGGTAAGCGTCGGGTGGCAAATAACGCACAGGGGCGAACATCTCCGATGCTTGCTTGATATAAGCAGGATCGGCTGCAGCTTGCGCCACGGCTTTGACTAGCTTTGCATGCACATCTGCAGGCAATCCTTTGGGTGCAGCCAGTCCGCGCAAAGAGGCCGACTCCATGTTGTAGCCTTGTTCAATGAAAGTCGGAATGTTAGGAGCAAGCGATGTTCGCTCTTTAGACATCTGCCCAAGGATACGAATTGGACTACCGCCTTTTATGTACTGTAAGGCCTCGCCGACATTAATGGCTCCGACAACCAACTGATCGGAGGCCAGTGCAGCACGCACTTCACCCGAACCTTTATAGGGGACATGCGTCATCTTTAATCCCGAAGCCTTGGCAAAGATCAGCATAGACAGGTGATCATCTGAACCCACACCGGTCGTCCCGACGGTCACCTTGCCTGGGTTGTCCTTGGCATACGCGGCAAGCTCCTTGAGTGTACGGATAGGGTTCGAAGTGTTAACAGTGAATGCACCCGGATCGTCGATCAGATTACCCAGTAAGTCATAGCTCTTCCAGGTAAAGCTTGTCTCCCGTTCAATAGGGATAGAAACGAGATTGGGCGTGTTTAAAAATCCGATGGTGTAACCATCCGCAGGTGCCTTGGCTAACTCTGCAAAGCCTATCGCGCCCCCCGCACCCAGTTTATTGGACACGACGATTCTTGCACCATTACCAAGATATTTTTCAATATATGGAGCAATCAGGCGTGCCACAAGATCGGTCCCTCCCCCCGGAGCATAGGCTACGACCATTGTGATGGGCCGCTCGGGATATTCAGCGGCCAGCGCAACTTTGGTGCTGCCAAACGTACAAAACAACGTCGCAAGTCCCGCTGCGCAAAGCATTTTCATGTTTTTTTTCATAGCCTATGTCTCCTTGTTTTTTTATAAAGGTACTAACCAAAAATACGTTTCATGCGCTCCAGATAAACGGGCCAGACTTCGGGATTAATGATCCGAGGTCCCATTTCGCCGCGCACCAGCATTTCAATCTGATCCGCTGCCATGGTAGCGGCATTGCGTCGCGCCTCGTGCGTCACACCTGCAGTGTGATACGTGGCAGTTACGTTTGGCAACAACAATAGGGGATTGTCTCGAGCGGGAGGCTCGACTGACCAGACGTCTAATCCAGCGCCTGAAAGATGTTTGTCTCGCAAAGCCTCATACAAGGCTTTTTCGTCGTGAATACCCCCGCGCGCTGTCGAAAGAAATACCGCGCCCTTTTTCATCGCACGATATTGTTCAGCACCAAAATAATTCAGTGTTTCAGGGTTGCGCGGACAATGAACAGTCACGACATCTGACTGTTTGAGCAGCTCATTAAAGCTGACAGCAGTGGCTCCACGATTCTTTATTTCCTCTGCAGACAAATTAGGATCGTGCGCAATCACCTGCATGCCAAAAGCTTGTGCAAGGTGTGCGACACGACGACCAATATTGCCCATTCCGACAATACCGATTGTCAAGCCACGGACCTCGTTACCCATCAAATCTTCACGAGTCGTATAGTTCGCAGCGCGCATGACGCGATCACATTCAGTGATACGGTGTTTAACCGACAAAAGCAGTCCGATCGCATGCTCTGCAACTGAATCAGCATTACACCCCGACTGATTGACAACCAATACGCCATGCTTATTACATGCCGCCACATCGACTGGATCGTAACCGGCTCCGGAACTTGATGCGCAAAGCAGGTTTGGCGTTTTTTTAATCAATTCCTCTGTGACCCACCACTGAGGGGGTACCTCATCGCGCGCAGCCAGAATATGATAAAAATTCGCGTCTTTGAAAATAGCGAAATTTTTTTGATCGTCATCACTTTGCTTGAGCACAGATAACTCAATGTCGGCAACCTTTCCTATCTGTTCGTCAAACGCTGGATTCAACCAGAAATCAAAACGCACTACTTTCTTTTTCATAAGCTCCCCTGATTTTTTTATTCGGTATCCCTCTGCCAGAGACGGATACCGTTATTTGCTTCGTATATCCAACTCTACCGATTTACTTCAACGCGCCTTTAGCACGTAAGACTTGATCCACCCAGGAACGATCCAGCGTGCCTTTAGCGATCTTGGCAAGAATTTCTTTCTCTTTTTTCTCTACAGCGGCTACAAGCTTGGCGAGTTCTTCTGCAATCTCAGGGCGAATAGCCAGCAGGCCATCCTCATCTCCAACAATGATGTCGCCTGGCTGAACAACCATGCCATCGATTGAAACGGTGACATTAATTTCGCCAGGACCTTCTTTGTAAGGACCGCGATGAGAAATCGAACGTGCGAAAACGGGGAACTTACCTTTGCTCAGCGCATCGACATCACGAATCGGTCCATCGATCACAAAACCAGCTATTTTTTTTGATTCTGCCAGGCTTGACATAATTTCGCCAATGATCGCATTGCGCTGTAAGCCTCCTGCATCCACGACGATCACGTCGCCGGGCGCAGCCATGTCGATCGCTTTATGCACCATCAAATTGTCGCCAGGCGCCGTCTTAACGGTAAAGGCGCGACCTAGAATTTTTCCACCTTTGTGAAAGGGACGCAGATCAACTGTTCCGTTAGTACGGTTCATCACGTCGCTGATATTGGCAACGGCGAATTTTGCAAACTTTTTAAGTGTTGCGGTACTCACAGTATGTTTATGTGTATTGATTTGAAATCCAAGCTCTGCCATTTCTGCTCCAGTTTTGTTTGTTTAAATAAAAAATTTTTATAAGCGGCTAGTTATATGCGGCTAGTTAGCCACGTTTTGCTATATGAAGCAAGCACTCAGGAGTGAGTTCCTCCAGAGTGGTCACGCCCATCATCGCCATGTTGCGAGAAACTTCCTGCTGCAATAACGATATAGCATGATCGACCCCCGCCGCCCCACCCACTGCCGCGGCATAATTGAAAGGACGGCCCAGAAAAACACACCTTGCCCCTAAAGCCAGTGCTTTCAACACATCGCCACCGCGCCTGACTCCACTATCGAGCATCACTGGTCCGTCTTTGAACTGCTCCAGGATTTGAGGCAACACGCGCAAGGGGGACGTTGCGCTATCAAGCTGGCGCCCACCGTGATTGGAAACGATCAGGCCATCCATTCCGTACTGTCGCGCAAGTGCAGCATCGCCCGGATGCAAGATCCCTTTGATCACCATCGGTCCTTTCCAGCGCGCACGAATTTCCTTAACGTGCTGCCAGGTCAGGTGTCCACGTGTAGAGAAATCGCGCATGACATTGGCAGACATGATGGGTGCGCCACGGGTCGCGAATGAATTTTCAAAATGTGGCATACCGTGTCGTAACAGTGTTTTCAAAAAGGTTCCGAACAACCATTTTGGATGACTGATACCATCCCATGCCAGCCGGATACTGGGACGCAAAGGCGTTGAAAAACCGGTACGCACATTGTTTTCGCGATTCGCCGATGCTGCAGTGTCTACTGTCACCACCAGCGTCTTAAATCCTGCTGCAGCGACCCGATCTATTAGCGGGGCGATCTGTTCGACCTTGCCTGGCAGATAGGCCTGAAACCAGGTATTCGGTGCAGCCTCGGCAACCTCTTCCATGCGAATCAGTGAGGAGCCGCTCATAATGGCTGGAATATTTGCGCGCTGCGCCGCCTCAGCCAGTACGACATCACCTCGGTAGGCCGACATCGCGGTAATTCCCATTGGTGCCATGCCAAATGGCATGCTGTACTGATGGTCAAACAAATTCACTTTTTGCGTAAGTTTTGAAATATCGATCAAAACGCGGGGGATAAACTCGTATTCTGAAAAAACATCACGATTGGCATTTAAAGAGTGGCAGTCTTCACAAGCACCGGCCACGTATCCAAAGATGGGTCTGGGCAAACGTTTGGCAGCTGCTTTCTCAAAGTCTGCAAGGGACAATATTTTTGAAAGTTCGCGGGATAGTTTTGCTTCGTTCTTATTCATTTTTTTATCGGATGCTTGATTGTAAGAATACTGTTGATGGCCTCTGCGGCTGCAGCAAATCCCATGGATGCCGTGACAGTAACGCTTGAGCCGTACCCAGCGCAAGCCAGGCCTTGCAGAGGCAAGTCAGGCAACGAACTCGTTGCGGCCCCATCATCCCTCCATGCCGAGGGCAAAATGGTGGGCTGATCCACCCAGAGCACTCGTACACCCATTTTGGGGACACGCTTTTTGATTTTGCCCGCCTCACTACCCGCCCTGGCAAAACCATGTTCGCGTCGCAGCATATTTCGCATGCGTCCGAGCAGGGCGTCATGCGTGGATTCGGATAAATCTCCAGCCCGCAATGCAAGCATGTTGGTCTTGCCCCCCGCGCCACCACAGACAAGCAGGGGCTGCTTGCGACGACGCGCCTGTAAAACCATCGCAATTTTGGCCGGAACCTGATCGGTGCAATCGAGCACGTAATCAAGCGACTCGGACAACACCTCGGAAACATTGCCGGGTGTCAGAAAATCATCAACCAGCTCCAGTTTGCAACACGCATTGATCCCCTGGATCCGTGCAGCCATTGCTTCGATCTTTGACTGACCAAGTGTTTCTGTCAGCGCATGGACCTGTCGGTTAATGTTGGATTCAGCAATATGGTCCATGTCGATCAGGGTCAAAGCCCCCACACCACTTCTAGCCAACGCTTCTGCAGCCCAGGAACCTACCCCGCCTATTCCCACAACAGCGACATGCGCATGCTGCAACGCAACATGCGTCTCGGGACCGTATAACCGGGATAAACCGCTAAAACGGCGTTCGACATCATTCGATAGGTCTTTCATTAACCATGATCTTAAAACCGGTCCGGCATGATGCCGCTATAGGAGTGAATGAGGCATTTTTGCACGATCCGTAAGAAAAAACGCTCGCTCTCTCGACAAGAGCCGGTTAGAGGGACACAATTTGTAAAGAACACCGTGAGCATGTTGCCATCCCCAGATCCCACCTCAAAAAAACCGTCCGCTTCGGCTGGCGTCGGGATGCTTTGCCTGTTGATTATGCTCGTGCATATCACCATTTCCGGTGGGCGTATCGCTGTCACACTGACAGCACTTAACTTAGAACGCTCCACACTAGAAGTCGGGATACTGATTGCAGTATTCGCCCTGCTTCCGGCACTTTTTTCAGTTAAGGCTGGACAGCTGATTGACAAGATCGGCCCCTGGAAACCCATGCGAGCCAGTGCCATCGCCGTGATTATGGGTGCGCTTCTGCCATGTATCTGGCAAGAGCTTGCCAGTCTCATACTCTCGGCGATCTGCATTGGCGTTGGTCACATGATTTTCCAGATCGCCATCCAGCGTCAGATGGGGCAAGGCACTCAGGAAGAAAAACTACGGAATTTTTCCTGGTTATCCCTATCGATGGCAACGTCCGGTCTGATAGGACCTTTGGTCGCTGGCATATCCATTGACCATCTCGGTCACCGTCTCGTTTTCGCATTGCTGGCGTTATCACCCATTGCCGGACTGTTTGGCTTATTCCGTATGCGCAAGTATCTGCTTGCGTCACACGCCAAATCAACCACGCCAAAGGAAAAACGCAGTGCGATGGATCTGCTGGCGATCCCGCAACTCAGACGTGTATTTGCAGCGAATATGCTCACATCTGTGGCCTGGGATACCCATATGTTTGTATTACCGATCTTTGGTGTGGGTATCGGACTCTCGGCAACCACCATTGGTCTGATCATTTCCTGCTTCGCTGCGGCCACCATCGTGATCAGAATCGGAATTCCGTTCATTCAACGCCATTTCAGCCCATGGAAACTGATTCACATCACCATGGTCGCTGCAGGATTGAACTATCTGATCTACCCCTTTTTTACGCAGGTCTGGATCCTGATGGTGCTTTCATTCTTGCTGGGCTTAGCGCTCGGTTCGACACAACCCGGCATTCTTGCCCTGCTGCAGCAACACGCACCGCCAGGAAGAGCCGGGGAAGCATTCGGGATCCGTATGGCGTTAATCAATACCTGCCAGGTTGCGCTGCCACTGACGTTCGGAGCACTTGGGTCGGTCATTGGTGTCATGCCACTTTTCTGGATCACCGCATTAGGTCTGGGAGGAGGCAGATGGTTTACGCGCAACGCCGAATCCGATGCCGCCCCCTCCAATGTTGATATACCCACAAAGTCCTGAACAGCATGCCAAATCAAACACCAGCCCCCACCGCCCCTGCAGCCGACACGTTCAAACGCTGGACCGAAACCGAGCGTCAGAAATCCCTTGAGTCAGCGCTCGCGCACTGGTCCGAAGGCCAGGATGTGTGGATATTCGGATATGGCTCATTGATATGGCGCCCTGAATTTGACTTCACCGAAAGCCGAATGGCCAAACTCGATAATCACCATCGTGCTTTATGCCTGTGGTCACGCATTAACCGTGGCACGCCAGAGGTGCCCGGTTTAGTGTTTGGGCTGGAGCATGGCGGAGAAGGCTGTGGCGGGATGGTGTTCCGTATTCCTGCGGTGAAGGTTAGAGAAACATTCAGTACCGTCTGGGTGAGAGAAATGTCAACAGGCGCCTACCATCCGAACTGGCTCGAGTGCGAGACTGAACAAGGAAAAGTCTCCGCGCTGACTTTCATCATCAACCAGCAAGCGAGCAGTTATGTTCCTGAGCCTCACCCGGATGAGCTGGTGAAAATCGTTCACCGGGCGACCGGGATATATGGCAGCTGCTATGACTATGTCATGCAGACAGCTATCGCATTGAAACAGGCAGGTATTTGTGATCAGCGTCTCGCTATACTTGCCGAACAACTTGAAAAACACCGCGAGGCGCTGGCACAGAGCAATTCAAGCACCAATCAGACATAGCACTGTCACGGTACACTCCTATGCAGACAAATACCTAACTTAAAACCGAACTAAAACCTGGACGGCTATTCCCATGAGCGCTGCGCCGCCATCATTTGATTCACCTTACTTTCGTGCGGCTTTGGGTCGATTCCCAACCGGTGTAACTATCGTTACTGCGGAAAAAGACGACCATAGTCACGTTGGCCTGACAGTCAGCTCTTTTAACTCTGTTTCGCTTGATCCACCCTTAATTGTATGGAGCCTTTCTCGGGGATCCTCCTCTCTGGCCGCGATTGAGCACTGCGAACGCTACGTCATTCATGTTCTTGGATCGGATCAGATGTCTCTCGCAGGACGCTTTGCCCGCGGGACTGCAAAAGAACGCTTTACCGATGTACCGATGACAAAAGCACCAAATGGTGCTCCAAAATTAGATCTGCCATGTGCGGCCTGGTTCGAATGCTTTAACCGCAGCCGCTATGACGAAGGTGATCATATTATTTTTGTTGGCCAGGTTGAACACTGCGGCCACTCTGATGAATTGCCGCTGGTTTACCACGCGGGCAGTTACGACCTAACCCCCAGAAAATCTTAAATACAGTATGAGTACAGATATTGATTGCATCGTAGTCGGCGCAGGCGTTGTTGGTCTGGCCATCGCGCGCGCGCTGGCATTATCCGGACGTGAGGTAATGGTTGTCGAATCGGCCGAGGGGATCGGCACAGGAACCAGTGCACGAAACTCGGAAGTGATTCACGCTGGTATTTATTATCCGACGGGCAGTCTGAAGGCGAAACTGTGCGTGCAAGGCCGCCACATGCTTTATGACTATTGCGCCCAGCATGGCGTCGGTCACAAACGACTGGGCAAACTGATTGTTGCAACCAGCGAAGAAGAAATTCCAAAGCTCGCCGATATCATGCAAAAAGCGCGTATCAACGGCGTAGACGATATGGAATTGCTCTCGGCAGCGCAGGCGCAGGCACTCGAGCCAGCCTTGTCCTGCACCGCAGCCTTACTTTCTCCTTCGACTGGAATAATCGATAGTCATGGTTTGATGCTTTCCTATCAGGGAGAGGCGGAGAATGCCGGCGCCCAGTGCGTGTTCCATACGCCTTTGCTTTCAGGAAAAGTACGGACCAATGGTGGTTTCGATCTGCAATTCGGCGGGGCCGATGCCATGAGCCTGTCGTGTAACGTACTGATTAATGCCTCAGGACTGCATGCACCGACCCTGGCACGCAATATTCAAGGCATCCCTGCAGATTCCATTCCTAAAGAGTATCTATGCAAAGGCAGCTACTTTACCTTGCAGGGACGCGCGCCCTTTAGTCGCCTAATCTATCCGACACCGCATCATGCCGGACTCGGCGTACACCTCACACTCGACCTGGGCGGACAAGCCAAGTTTGGGCCAGATACTGAATGGATAGATCGCGTTGATTACGACATTGACCCGAGTCGCTGCGATGGCTTTTATGAGGCCGTGCGGACCTATTGGCCCGGCATGCGCGATGGCACGTTATCTCCGGGATACACAGGCATTCGTCCAAAAATCTCTGGACCGCACGAGCCCGCAGCCGACTTCATGATTTCAGGTCCAGCAGTGCATGGTGTACCCGGACTGGTCAATCTTTTTGGTATCGAGTCACCTGGTTTGACATCGAGCCTGGCGATCGCGCAAGAAACACTTACCTTATTGCAATCAAACTAATTCTTATACTGAGCATGACATGCCCCGCAACGATTTCATCCTGACGCTCTCTTGCCCTGACCGTACAGGCATTGTTTACAACGTCAGCGGCTTATTGCTCAAACATTCCGGGAATATCATCGATGCCCAGCAGTTTGGTGACGAGGAAACCGGAAAATTTTTTCTACGCGTGCATTTCGTTCTGCCCGAAGGCACTGCAATTGACCCACTCAGTCAAGACTTCACCGGCCTGGCGGAACAATTTCAGATGCAGTGGAATTTATATGATGCCCAACGCAAGGCTAGACTACTTATTTTGGTGAGCAAGCAAGGCCATTGCCTGAACGATCTGCTTTTCCGCGTGCATAGCAAACAGCTGCATGCCGAAATTGTTGGCATCGTTTCGAACCACCGCGATTTCGAAGGCATGGCGCAAGCCAATAACGTACCGTTCCACTACCTGCCCGTCACGCCTGAAACCAAAGCTCAGCAAGAGTCTCAGATCCTCGCCATCGCTGAGCGGGAACAATCTGATCTGGTTGTACTGGCCCGATACATGCAGATTCTGTCTCCAGAACTTTGCAAGGCTCTTCAGGGCCGCGCAATCAATATTCATCACAGTTTCCTGCCAAGCTTTAAAGGTGCTCGCCCCTACTATCAGGCTCATACTCGCGGAGTAAAAATTATTGGTGCGACAGCACACTACGTGACGCATGACCTTGACGAAGGTCCGATCATTGAACAGGATATCGAACGCGTGGACCATGCGATGAGCGCACAGGATCTGACACAAGTTGGCAGCGATGTTGAATCACTGGTGTTATCACGCGCCGTGCGGAGCCACGTCGAGCATCGCATATTGCTCAACGGAAGCCGTACTGTCGTATTCAGATAAGTGGAGAACGTTATGCAACTGAGTCAGCAAGAGCTCGCATCCATGCACCCTGTTCCGGACTCACACGGAATTAATCTTTTTCAGGCTGATGCGGCAAAAGGACTTTTGTCTTGCTACCTGCCAAAAGATTTACATGCACACTTGCTGCCTCACCTGGATCGCCTGGGGGCACTGGCTGGGTCACTTCTTGATAATCTCGCCGGTACGGCTGACAAAAACCCTCCCAGCTTGTCAGTTCGCAGTCGCGCTGGGCTGGATATTTCAAAAATCGAGAAACATCCCGCCTATGTGGAACTCGAGCGCTTTGCCTACAGCGAGTTTGGTCTGGCTGCAATGTCTCACCGCGCTGGCGTACTCGGCTGGCACAGCACGATGCCTCCCGCCGCAAAATACGCACTGACGTATTTGTTTGTTCAGGCAGAGTTTGGCCTGTGCTGTCCCGTCAGCATGACGGATTCGTTGGCAAGGACTTTGCGCAAATTCGGTGACCCAGCCCTGGTCGAACGCGTTTTGCCAATGGTCACCACGCAAGACTTTGACGCGCTGAATCAGGGAGCAATGTTCATGACTGAACAGGGCGCTGGCTCAGATGTCAGCGCAACCGAAACACAGGCCACATTAAATGCTGATGGCAGTTGGTCATTACTGGGCGACAAATGGTTTTGTTCAAATCCAGATGCAGGGTTCGCAATGGTATTGGCGCGCTCCGAGTCCGCCCCAGGTTTGAAAGGCGTTTCATTATTTCTATTACCCCGGGTAAGACCTGATGGCAGCACGAACAGCTATCGGATTTTACGTTTGAAAGATAAGCTCGGCACCCGCTCCATGGCGAGTGGCGAGATCCGTCTTGAGGGTGCCTTCGCGTGGCTGGTCGGCGAACGTGGTCTGGGCTTTCAACACATGTCCGACATGATCAACAATTCCCGATTGTCCAACGGTGTGCGTGCCGCCGGACTGATGCGGCGCGCTCTGACCGAAGCACTGTACATCTCGAAAAACCGTCGCGCTTTTGGTAGGCGACTGATCGATATGCCATTGATGCAACGCCAGCTTTCAAAAATGGCGGTGACGACCGAACAAGCCCGCACGATGGTTTTTCAGACAGCGCAGGCGCTTGAGGCCGCAGATCAGGATGCATCCAAACGGCCGCTGATGCGCATCATGACGCCTTTGATCAAGTTTCGTGCCTGCCGAGATGCGCGCAAAGTCGCTGGTGACGCAATGGAAGTGCGTGGCGGCTGTGGCTATATAGAGGAGTTCAGCGATGCGCGCGTACTGCGCGACGCACATCTTGGTTCGATCTGGGAAGGGACCAGCAATATCGTCGCACTCGATGTGCTGCGTGCCATTCAGAAAGAACACTCACTTCCCGCCTTACGTACGCATGTTCAACATCTGTTAACCAACGGCACTCCCGTTTCTGAGGAATTGTCTGCGTTGCAAACCGAGCGCATCAAGAGCGCCTTTTCCTTTGCAGAGCAAGCAAGCCTGAATCATCCTGAACAAGCGCGTCAGGCCGCCACAGCGCTATATCATGTGGTCACCATGGCAGCGATGCGCTGGGAAGCCCTGCAAGCCGGCATGCCGATGCGTAGCCGCCTGGCTGACCTGGTACTGATACACAAACTTGCGGCACGGGATCCAATTACAGATAACAGTCTGGCGGATCCCGCTCTGTGTGAATGGCTCGCTCAATCTATCTGATCCGGACAACTTAATATGTGGCAACAACATTCAAATACTGGTGCACTGGCCGGCTGTCGCGTCGTCGATTTAAGCCGTGTGCTGGGAGGCCCCTTCTGCACTCAAATTCTAGGGGATCACGGTGCCGACGTACTTAAACTCGAGCCGCCCACGGGAGACGAAACACGACACTGGGGCCCACCATTTGAAGAGGGGCTGGCCTCCTATTTTGTAGGCGTCAATCGTAATAAAACAGGTTTAACGATTGATCTGGCGCAATCCGCGGGACAAGAGTTTCTGAAATCTCTTTTAGCTGACGCTGACGTCCTGATTGAAAACTTTAAGCCTGGTACGCTTGAAAAATGGGGCATTGGTTACGAAACGCTTAAAGAACTTTTTCCTAAGCTCGTGCATTGCCGCATCAGCGGCTTTGGCGCCGACGGCCCTTTGGGTGGCATGCCTGGATATGATGCCTGCGCCCAGGCAATGTGCGGTCTGATGAGCGTGAACGGTGAAGCCGGAGGCGATCCGACACGCGTTGGTTTGCCGGTCGTGGATATGGTGACGGGCCTGAATGCAGCGCTCGCCATTTTGCTCGCGATGCAAGAGCGCTCTCGCAGTGGTCTGGGTCAGTTTCTGGATATCACGTTGTTCGATTGCGCAATTTCGCTCTTGCATCCCCATGCAGCGAACTTTTTTGGCAACGGGAAAATTCCCGGTCGTACTGGCAATGCGCATCCCAATATTTCACCTTATGAGACAGTTGAAACTCAAAAGGGACCACTATTTTTGGCCGTTGGAAATGATCGTCAGTTCCAGACCTTACTCAAAGTTCTGGATGCAAGTGAGCTTTCAGAGGATGCGCGATTTGCCACCAATCAGGATCGGATTAAAAACCGTCCAGCTTTGCATGCGTTACTCGTTGACAAGCTGAAACACCACGAAGCCGCCAGCATTTCAGAAACACTGCTCAAGGCAGGGGTGCCGGCTGCCGCCGTGTTGAATGTCCAGCAAATTCTGGAACATCCCCACACGCAGCACCGCAAGATGGTGCTTAAAAAGGGAAAATACCGCGGATTAGCTTCGCCCATCAAACTTTCCCGAACGCCTGCCACGCTACGCAAGTTACCTCCAGGGTTTAAAGAATAATATAAATATTATTTAGCCTGCTTGCAAACCCACAACACGATATGATTAGGGTTTGCCTAATCTTATTTATTTAAACAGCGAATGAACATGAGCCAAGCACCATCACCCCGCGAACCGCGTACCGGCGGACAGATTCTTGTCGGTCAACTGGTCAGTCACGGCGTCAAACACGTATTTTGTGTGCCGGGCGAAAGCTTTCTGGCGGTGCTTGACGCCCTAGTAGATGTCAACATCGACGTTACGGTTTGCCGCCAGGAAGGTGGTGCCGCAATGATGGCTGATGCCCATGGCAAGCTGACTGGACAGCCAGGCATCTGCATGGTCACTCGCGGACCCGGCGCATCAAATGCTCTGGCTGGTATTCATATTTCCAAACAGGATTCAACGCCGTTAATCGTTTTTGTTGGTCAGATTGAGCGAGGCATGCGCGAACGTGAGGCCTTCCAGGAAATGGATTACCGCGCGATTTTTGGTCAGGCTGCAAAATGGGCAACCGAAATTGACGACGCTGACCGTATTCCTGAAATCCTTTCACGTGCGTTTCATGTGGCGACCTCCGGTCGTCCTGGCCCTGTCGTAATCGCCTTGCCAGAGGATATGCTGGTTGAAATGGCCACGGTACCCGATGCTCCGCACTATGAGGCAATTGAATCTGGCCCGGCAGCAGGTCAAATGGCGGATTTGGCCAAACGCATCGCAGCGGCTAAAGCACCTGTCGCGATTCTTGGCGGAACACGCTGGAATGCTGAGGCGGTAAAAGAATTCACCGCATTCGCTGAAAAATTCAAACTTCCCGTTGCTGTTTCTTTCCGTCGCCAGATGCTCTTTCCAGCAGATCACCCCTGTTTCATTGGTGATGTTGGTATTGGTCTGAATCCTGCTCTGCTCAAGCGTATCGAGGGTGCGGATCTCGTGTTGTTAGTTGGCGGTCGCATGTCAGAAATGCCGAGTCAGGCCTACACACTATTTGACATCCCTGTCCCTAAACAAACGCTGGTCCATGTTCATCCAGACAGTGGTGAACTCGGTCGCGTTTACCGCGCATCGCTCGCGATCAATGCTTCACCTGCTGCCTTTGCTGCCGAACTTGCAGCGCTGCCCGCGCCTGCTGCCACGCCCTGGGCAGCGGATACTCAGGCCATGCATCAAAGCTACCTGGCCTGGAGCGACCCCGCACCAATCAAGACACCAGGTGCCCTCCAAATGGGCGGCGTGATGGAGTATCTGGAGTCCCATCTGCCTGCCGATGCCATTATGACGAACGGTGCCGGCAATTTCGCAACCTGGCTGCATCGTTTTCATCGCTTTACCCAATATGGCACTCAGCTGGCCCCGACCTCTGGCTCAATGGGCTATGGTTTGCCTGCAGCGGTTGGCGCAAAACGTGTGTCACCAGACAAGATGGTTGTCTGCTTTGCGGGTGATGGTTGTTTCATGATGCACGGACAGGAATTCGCAACTGCCGTGCAATACAACCTGCCAATCATTGTGCTGATCATCGATAATGGCATGTATGGCACGATCCGTATGCATCAGGAGAAGCATTACCCAGGTCGCATTTCAGCCACACAATTGCAGAACCCTGACTTTGCCGCCTATGCGCGCGCCTTTGGTGGTCACGGCGAGCGTGTTGAAACAACTGATCAGTTTGCTGGCGCGTTCGAGCGTGCAGTGGCGAGTGGCAAACCTGCCATTATTCATTGCCTGATCGATCCTGAGGCCATCACACCGACCACCACTATTGCAAAATTACGCGCAGCTGCGCAAAAGTAATCCCCTCACTGCAGTCACTATCCTGTGACTGCAGAGCATTTGAATTTGAATTCATATTTGAACTCTGGAGCATTTCATGGCCGCTGAAGCCTCATTTAACTGGGAAGACCCACTCTTGCTGGATAGCCAGCTGACCGAAGACGAGCGTATGGTGCGTGATGCTGCACGCTCGTATTGCCAGGACAAACTCGCACCACGCGTGCTTGAGGCCTTCCGACACGAAAAAATGGACACCAGTATTTTTCCTGAGATGGGCGAACTGGGTCTGCTTGGCGCAACTATTCCCACCCAGTATGGTGGTTCAGGCTTGAATTATGTTTGTTATGGCCTGATCGCACGTGAAGTTGAACGGGTGGATTCAGGCTATCGCTCAATGATGAGCGTGCAATCCTCGCTCGTGATGGTGCCGATCAATGATTTTGGCAGCGAAGCACAAAAACAGAAATATCTGCCAAAACTCGCAACCGGCGAATGGATCGGCTGCTTTGGTCTGACCGAGCCCGATCATGGATCAGATCCTGGTGGCATGGAAACCCGCGCAGTTAAAACAGCTGACGGTTACCGCATCAGCGGCAACAAAATGTGGATCACGAACTCCCCTGTCGCAACGGTATTTGTCGTCTGGGCCAAGTGTGTCGGCGGCGACTATGATGGCCGTATCCGCGGATTTATCCTTGAGAAAGGCATGAAAGGTCTCTCCGCTCCCGAGATCCATGGCAAAGTTGGTCTGCGTGCTTCGGTCACAGGCGAAATCGTGATGGATGAAGTAGAAGTTGGCGAAGAGCAAATGATGCCAGGCGTCTCCGGTCTGAAAGGCCCATTCACTTGCCTGAACTCCGCTCGCTACGGTATAGCCTGGGGTGCGCTCGGTGCGGCTGAGTTCTGCTGGCATATGGCGCGTCAATACACTCTGGATCGCAAACAGTTTGGTCGCCCTCTTGCCGCCAACCAGCTCATTCAGAAAAAACTCGCTGACATGCAAACAGAAATCACGCTCGCCCTCCAGGGTTGCCTGCGTCTGGGTCGCATGAAAGACGAGGGTACGGCTGCCGTGGAAATCACCTCGATCATGAAACGCAACTCATGCGGCAAGTCTCTGGACATCGCCCGTATGGCACGCGATATGCTCGGTGGCAATGGCATCTCTGATGAGTACGGCGTGGCCCGTCATCTGGTCAATCTCGAAGTCGTCAATACCTACGAAGGTACTCATGACGTTCACGCTCTGATTCTGGGTCGCGCGCAGACTGGGATTCAAGCTTTCTGCTAATTGATAGTCCCCTGAAATAGCCACCAGAGATGGTGGCTATTTTTTTGTTTATTTTAATTTTTATCTATTTCAATCTTTGACCCATTCGGGATAAAGTTTTCGTATTTCTTTGACGAATGAAAGTGTGCCCCCCAGATGGACACGCAATGCATTTTCTGCCTCAGTCTTATCACGCTTAACCAAGGCATCAAGGATCACACCATGATCTTTCACGATGGCTTGTGCTTTGCCTTCAGCAGGCAGGTTTAGTCTGCGCAGCCGATCAATCTGCCCGCTACGCTGACACACTAGCTCCCACAGATTAGTCACGCCTGCGGCTTCATACATCTCTTTATGAAAATCCAGATCTGCCTGCGCCAACGCGGCATAATTTAGCGGACCCAGACATCTTTTTTGAACAAGCAGGTGTGTGTTGAGCTTTGCAACCAGAATCGTATGCTCACTCACCGGCAATTCACATACTGTTCGAAGAATTTCCAGCTCGATTGATCGACGCAAAAAATGCACTTCGAGTGCTGCTGCGATATCAATTCTGCTGACAACAGTCGCATGCTGCGGATAGATTTCCACAAGCTCATCTTCAGCAAGACGTATTAATGCATCCCGAATGGGTGTCTGACTGAGTCCATAGTGTTCAGCTAATTCTGCTCGTGGCAGCACCACCCCTGGTTCAAGTTCCATCGAGATGATCAGCTTGCGCAGTGCCTCAAACACCTGAGGAGCACTTTGTCGATAGCGATCAAACTTTATGGCTGGAATCTTCTCAACAACATTCATACAAAGGCTCTGTTAGACACAATCATTTTCCTGAATTACGGCGTTGACACACTAATATATTAGTGCTTTACTTACAAAATTGCACCTTTTAACTTCGCATCCCTCGACTCTTCTCTTTTAACTTCTTTTACCTCATCAATAATTAAATTAAAAAAATGACACGCAAAACTCCTGAGACACTTCGTAGCGCACGCTGGTTTGCCCCTGACGATCTGCGCACTTTTGGACACCGTTCGCGCGCAATGCAAATGGGGTATGCCCCCGAGGACTGGGAGGGCAAGCCCGTCATCGCAATTATTAACACCTGGTCTGACATTAACCCTTGTCATACGCACTTCAAGCAACGCGTGGAGGATGTCAAGCGTGGCATCTTGCAGGCAGGCGGATTTCCACTCGAGCTACCCGCGATTTCGTTAGCCGAGCAATACGTCAAACCTACCACCATGCTCTATCGCAATATGCTGGCGATGGATACTGAGGAGTTGATACGTAGCCACCCGATTGACGGTGCCGTATTAATGGGCGGATGCGACAAGACCACGCCAGGCCTGGTCATGGGCGCACTTTCTGCTGGCGTGCCTTTCATCTATTTACCTGCAGGCCCGATGCTGCGCGGCAACTGGAAGGGCAAATCTCTGGGATCAGGCTCGGACGCCTGGAAATACTGGGACGAGCGTCGTGCCGGAAAAATTTCGAAAACCCAATGGATTGAGCTCGAAGCCGGTATCGCGCGCAGTCACGGCACCTGCATGACCATGGGTACGGCAGCAACCATGATGGGGATCGCCGAAGCGATCGGCATGGCACTGCCAGGTTCATCGAGCATTCCTGCACCCGACTCCAACCACCCCAGGATGTCAGCTGAGTGCGGTCGTCGTATCGTTGAAATGGTATGGGAAGACCTCACTCCAGCCAAGATGCTGACCCGCGCCAATTTTGAAAACGGTATCGCGGTCGCCATGGCGATGGGATGCAGTACCAATGCAATCGTTCATTTGGTCGCGATGTCCAGACGTGCTGGAGAGCATTGCGCCATCACACTCGACGATTTTGATGCATATAGCCGAAAAGTCCCTGTCATTGCAAATATCCGTCCAAGCGGCGATACCTATCTGATGGAAGACTTCTATTACGCTGGAGGCTTACCTGGCCTGATGAATCGCATCGCGACCCATCTGAAACTAGACACACTAACGGTTACCGGTAAAACCACGAGACAGAATATCGAAGGTGCTGAAGTCTACAACGACGATGTGATCCGCACTCTCGATAATCCTCTTTATGCCGAAGGTGCACTAGCCGTCCTGCGCGGCAATATTGCACCAAATGGCGCAGTGATCAAACCCAGTGCGTGCGCGCCTCATCTGCAACAGCACACGGGACCAGCGATCGTGTTTGATAGCTATCCCGAAATGAAAGCCGCAGTCGAAGATGAAAATCTCGATGTAACACCCGGTCACATCATGGTGCTGCGTAATGCCGGTCCGCAAGGTGGTCCAGGCATGCCTGAATGGGGCATGCTGCCGATTCCGCTCAAACTGGTTAAGCAAGGTGTGCGGGATATGTTGCGTCTTTCCGACTCACGTATGAGCGGCACAAGCTACGGTGCTTGTATTTTGCATGCAGCACCTGAAGCATTCATCGGTGGCCCCCTCGCGCTGGTCAAAACAGGCGATCTGATTACAGTCGATGTCCCCTCGCGCAAGATCCACCTCGAAATCAGTGATGAAGAGTTGGCAACAAGACGAGCTGCCTGGGTCGCACCCGCCCCACGTTATGAACGCGGTTATGGCTGGATGTTTAGCAAACATATTTTGCAAGCCGACCAGGGCTGTGATTTTGATTTTCTAGAAACATCTTTTGGCGCGGCGGTACCCGAGCCAGATATCTACTAATCCGCACGCGAAGACCTCAACACCATCGAAGTATTCAAAGATCGTGCGCACCCACAACGCGTAGCTGTTGAACAATGTCCCGCTGGGGCTGTACTGATGATCGATAGCCGTAAAAATCCGCGTGCAGCATCTGCCGGCTCAATCCTGGTAAGTCGACTGATGGCGCGTGGTGTAGCGGGTGTCGTGACCGACGGCGGTTTTCGTGATTCGCCAGAAATCGGCACACTCTCCATCCCCGCTTATCACAACCGTCCCAGCCCACCAACCAATTTAACCCTGCATCAGGCACTCGATCTCAATGTACCAATCGGCTGCGGCGATGTTGCGGTATTCCCGGACGATGTGATCGTCGGCGATGCGGAAGGAGTGGTTGTCATTCCCAAAGAAATCGCTGATGAAATCGCCAATGAAGCAGTTGAAATGACGGCGTTTGAAGATTTCGTAACTGAAAAAGTATTGGAAGGCCGCACGATCATCGGTCTCTATCCACCCACAGATGAAAACAGTCTGGTGGAGTTCAAGGCATGGCGCACGGCTAAAAACCGCTGACCCTCACTCACTGCATTCAGAATTGATCAGTTTCAGTAAAAAATTAAAGCGCAGCTGCCTCAAACGCTGCTGCAGCGCGCGTCAGGCGGTCTTTCACACCTGACCAATCTGCATCTTCAGGAATGTTTTCCCAAAGCAGTCGGACATAGCCCGATTGGTCAAGTGAGCGCAGGGTTGCATACAACGCCTGACCATAAGCGCCATGCTGTCCAGGCATGGAAATCCAGTCAACCTGGGGATGCAATGGCTGCGTACTTTGTGCATGAGAGTGGGAGACCAGCGCCATACGCTGGCCAGATTCCAATTGCGGATTTTGTGCAAGCCTGAGTAGCGCCTCAATCGTGACGAGTTGCAAGGGTGTGTGCGGAGCATAGTGAGATTTCAATGCACCCGATACCCTTGGCGCATGCGCATCAGCAGCGCTGACTGATTGGTGCAGGACTTCCTCAAGCTGCGCGGCGGTAATATGTCCAGGACGTAATAAAACCGGACCGACTCCCTGATCGAGACGAGACAGATCAACAATAGTCGATTCAATCCCTACCTCGCTTGAACCGCCCTCAAGAACAGGCATGCCCTGTGCGACAAGCTCGGGAAATTCACTACGCACGTGTGCCGCCTGTGTCGGAGAGACCTGACCGAATCTATTAGCGGAAGGTGCTGCAATACCACCCTGACCGGAAATTTTGCCCGCAGCGA
>JAUSCY010000032.1 GCA_030650995.1 Sheuella sp.
AAACATGCTTAAAACCCCGTGTTTTAACGCTTAAATTCCGCTATCCACAACAATTCGATGAATTTAGTCGACTTGCGCTCCGGACATCTTGACGATCTGCGCCCAGCGTTTGATATCAGCCTCGTGAATTTTTGAAAAAGCTGCAGGGCTGGAGTCTGCGGCCGGGGTGATCCCCTGTGTATTCATCAACCATTGTTTGAACTCTGGCGTCGAAATAATGCCGATCACCGCGTTACTCATTTTTGTCACGATGGCAGGTGGCATATTGGCAGGCCCAAACAAACCATACCAGGTGCTGCTTTCAAAACCGGGTAAACCGCATCCCTGCTCCACGGTCGGCACATCAGGCAGTGCGCTGAGGCGATTGCGAGTCGTCACGGCAATAGCAGTAGCCTGTCCGCCTTTCACTGCATTGATCGCTGCGGCACTCTGATTGAAGAAAAACTCCACATCGCCGGAGAGCAAGGCTGCCATAGCAGGCCCCTGACCACGGTAAGGGACATGCACGACATTGATATTGGCTGCATTAGCGAATTGTGCGCCCGCCAGATGCCCTGAAGCGCCATTACCGGTTGAGGCAAAGTTCAATGTTCCCGGTTTTTCGCGCGCCAGTTTCAACAAATCAGCACAGGTTTTTATTTCGGGATGTTTTTTTGAATTAATCAAAAGTACATTGGGCACATCACCCAGTAAGGCAATTCTGGTGAAGTCTTTTTCTACATCAAAATTCAGTTTTTTGTATAGCGCGACATTAATCGCATGTGTACCCGCGGTGCCTAGTAAATAGCTATAACCATCAGGCAAGGCACGCGCCACAGCATCCGAGGCGATATTTCCGCCCGCGCCTGTTTTGCTGTCTACGACGACAGGAACATTCCATAACGCGGTCAGACCCTCGCCGAGTTTACGGGCATAGATGTCTGTGCCTGCGCCATTGGGGAAACCGCCGGTTATAGAGATGGCACGCGCCGGCCATTTTTCCTCTTGCGCGTGCGCCTCAAAGCCCGTCACACACAAGAGAGCAAAAAAAGATGGGAGCAACTTACTAAGTAGTGACGTGCGCATGGTAATTATCCTTGTCCAGAAATCCTGCGGCAGTGGTTAAGAGAAGCCTCGATCAGGTTATCACTGGCCTCAGGCGTACGGAAAGCAGAATGAGCGGACAACGTCACGTTCTCAATCCTGGTAAGTGGGTGATTAGCAGGCATGGGTTCGATATCGAACACATCAAGGCCTGCATGACCGATCTTGCCGCTCTTGAGTGCAGCAATCATGGCCGATTCGTCAATGACCGCACCGCGAGCCGTATTAATCAGGATCACACCGTCGCGCATTTTGGCAATACGCTCTGCATTGAGAAACCCACGGGTATCATCGTTGAGCAGCAAATGCACGGAGATTACGGTGCTTCGCGCCAGTAATTCGTCGAGTTCGACGAATTTAACGCCTGGATAGGATTTAGGACTGCGATTCCAGGCTAGCACCTCCATTCCCGCGCCCAGCGCAAGTCGCGCCATTTCCCCTGCGATCCCACCAAAACCAATCAGCCCCAGTGTTTTACCTGTCAGCTCAATGCCGTCTGTGCGCAGCCAGTTTCCGGCGCGCATGCCGCGATCCATCGCAGCAAAACCTTTAGCACAGGCCCACATCAGGGCAAACGCGCATTCTGCGACAGCGGTGTCGCCATAACCTTTAATGATGTGCACTTCAATGCCGATTAGCGCGAGAGCTTCAGGATCCATGTAGGAGCGCGCACCCGTTCCAAGAAACACAATGTGTTTTAAGCCAGGGCACTGTTTTGCAATCTCGACGGGAACAGATGTGTGATCGACAATCAAAATATTGGCATCGCCCATCACGGCCGGGATTTGTTCAGGCGTGATGTCAGCCTGACGATTCACTACCAGTGCAATGTCATCCGCACGGTGCAGGCGCTCTGCAACATCCGCAAGTGTAGGATTGGCATCAATAAAAACAGCTTTCATGAAAAGGATTCCGGAAAAAGGCAGGTTCTGATAATTGGCTGTATGTATGATAACGGAGAGCGAATCGGATCTCGCTGCATTTTTGACTGAAATTTAATAAATTATTTACGACCTATTCACCATATTTAAAGCCTTCTTATGTCTAAACCTGAGCATGTTGTAATCATCGGCGCCGGAATTATTGGTGCAGCCAGCGCCTATCAACTTGTCAGGGCAGGTATACAGGTAACATTGATCGAACCTGGCATCCCGGGTGATGAGCAGGCCTCAAGTTACGGCAACGCGGGCTGGCTGTCCTCGCACTCAGTACTGCCCCCTGCTTCTCCCGGCATCTGGATGCAAGTACCCAAATGGCTGGCTGATCCACTAGGCCCTCTTTCTGTGCGCTGGAAATACTTTCCTCGTGCCCTGCCCTGGCTGATACGGTATTTGAGTGCGGCCTGGACCTACCCGCAGGTTGAGCGCACGGCTCAGGGTCTGCGTAGTCTGCTGCGAGACGCGCCGGCACTGCACAAAGAAATGGCCACCCAAGCAGGTGTTCCTGAGCTGATCGAACAGCGTGGACTATTGCACGCATTTTTGTCGCGTGAGGAATTTCAAAAGGATGCGCGCGCCTGGGCTATCCGCAAAAATGAAGGTATTGCCTGGCAAGAGCTTGATGCTGACGCGCTACACGCCCTGGAACCTGACCTGGATACGCGCTATACCTTTGGCGTGCTGGTGCCAGAAACCGGCAGTTGCAGAAATCCCGGTGCCTACACCGCAGCGCTGATCCGCTACGCGCAAACGCAAGGCGCAGCACTCACCCAGGCGCGTGCCACAGGATTCAGAATCGAACAGGGTCGACTTAAAGCTGTTCTCACAGATCAGGGCGAAGTCCTCTGCGACCGGGCCGTCATCGCGGCCGGTGCTCGTGCGAAAGTACTCGCGCAGGAGGCTGGCGATCAAGTCAGCCTGGAGACTGAGCGCGGCTATCATGCGGTAGTTCAGGCACCAGAAGCCAGTCCAAGAACGCCAACCATGTTTGCCGACTGCAAAGTGATAGTCAGCCCTATGGATCAAGGCCTGCGAGTCGCGGGGCAGGTCGAAATTGCCTCGACCGATGACACCCCAGACTGGCGACGTGCTGAAATCCTGCGCGATCACCTGCTTACCCTCTATCCCACCCTGCCGCGCAGTCTGTCTGCCGATCGTCTCAACTTATGGATGGGCAGGCGACCCAGCACACCGGATGGCTTGCCTTGCATCGGTGTTGCCAGTGGCAGCCCCGACATCATTCACGCTTATGGACATGGTCATGTCGGTTTAGTGAGCTCTGCGAGAACGGGTCGACTGGTTGCACAACTCGCTCAAGGCCAGCCCCCCGAAATCCCACTCAAACCCTTTAGTCCGCAGCGATTTCATTAAAAATGCAGCCAGTCAGGCTAAAAATGAAGGGTTTTCGACTCCCTGACACCATATTGACATGGCACACGACTAAAATTAAAGTTGATCAGTCATGCTCACTAGGAATTAACTTGCGTAATCACGACCACACCGACCTAGATCTTCAGGATGACAGCGAAGATACGGAGTTCACTCCGGCCGAACGTGCACAAGCAGCCAAAAAGAGCACACTGGTCAGCGTGGTGGTCAATGTGGTGATGTCCACCCTTCAAATTTTTGTCGGTGTGATTGCCCATTCGCAGGCATTGATTGCCGATGGCATTCACTCCTTGTCAGATCTGGTCTCAGATTTTGTTGTGTTATTTGCCAATCATCACAGTCAGAAAGATGCGGATGACGACCACCCCTACGGCCATCAGCGGTTTGAAACTGCGGCGTCAATGGTCGTGGGTGGCCTGTTACTGGCAGTGGCAATTGGCATGCTCTGGTCTGCTTTTGAAAAACTCAAAGATCCCTCCTCCATTCCAAGTGTGCATCACTCGGCATTATGGATTGCCTTGATCGCACTCGTTGCAAAAGAGTTCTTATTTCGCTACATGCTGCGTGTTGCCAAACAAGTTAAATCCAGCATGCTGGTTGCCAATGCCTGGCACGCACGTTCTGATGCCGCATCTTCTCTGGTGGTGTCGGTCGGCATTATTGGAAACCTGCTCGGCCACCCCATCCTGGATCCAATCGCAGCATTGATCGTGGGACTCATGATCGGGAAAATGGGCTGGGACTTTGGCTCCGATGCCTTTCATGACCTCATGGATCGCGGCGCCAACGAGCAGGAAGTCGAAGCAATCAAACAAACTTTACTCGCGACGCCGGGCGTTGAAGGCGCTCACGACATTCGCACCCGCAAAATGGGCGACATGATTCTTGTCGATGCTCATATCGAAGTGGGTGGTCAACTCACGGTTGAACAAGGCCATGACATCGGTCTCGCAGCACGACATGCCGTGATGCAACGACACCGCGTACTGAATCTGTTAACCCATATTGATCCGGTCAGTGATGTCCCCTTGCCTGATGACGCACCGGTCAAGGGGCTGAACTGACCCGTCACACAGCACCAGCATTCAAAATATAAAAAAATACGAGACAAGCTATCCAATGAATGAGCGCGCGACCGGCAAAGTAAAAAACAAACCTCGTTCACTTTTTGAGAAAGTGTGGGATCAGCACGTTGTCCTGGCAAGAGAGCAAGGCCCGTCACTACTTTACATAGATCGTCACCTTATTCATGAAGGCTCCTTTCACGCATTTAACCAACTGCGCGAACGCGGCCTGGCAATCAGGAACGTTAAACAAATATTCGGGATTGCCGATCACTACGTACCAACCACCAGTCGTCAGGCAGCGGGCTCTGCAACACCTGAAATTGAAGAAATGATCGTACGATTTGATCAGAACATGCGCTGGAGCGGCGTTCCCCATTTCGGACTGAGTGATCCCAATCAAGGGATCGTCCATGTCATCGGACCTGAGCAAGGTATTTCATTACCTGGATCAACCATCGTTTGCAGTGATAGCCATACCTCGACGCATGGCGCACTCGGTGCGATTGCATTTGGTATCGGTCAATCCGAAAGCATGCATGTCATGAGTACACAAACACTCTGGCAGACCAAACCTAAAAGCATGCAAGTTGTCATTGACGGCAAACCTGGTCCAGGCGTAAGCGGCAAAGACATCATCCTGCATATTATTTCCAGACTCGGATCGGATGGCGCAGTAAGTTATGCCATCGAATATACGGGCACCACGATTGCACAGCTGGAAATAGATGACAGATTCACTATGTGCAATATGACAATCGAAGCTGGTGCTAGATTCGGCATCATTGCACCTGACGAGCGTGTTTTCGAATACCTGAAAGACCGTCCCTATGCACCTAAGGGTGAGCAATGGGAGGATGCCGTTGCGTCTTGGCGCGCACTCCCTTCGGATGCAGGCGCGCATTTTGATCGGACACTGCACATTGATGCATCAGAAATTGCACCCACGGTTACCTGGGGTACCAGTCCCGACGCAGCGCTGCCGATCAATGGACGGGTACCCGATCCATCCTTACTGACGGATAACAACGCCAGACAATCCGCTCAAGCCGCATTGCAATATATGGGACTCACACCCGGAACCTTGCTGACGGACATCGCTATAGACCGCATATTTATTGGTTCTTGTACCAACAGCAGACTGGCAGACCTGATCTGTGCGGCAGAAGTATTAAAGGGCAAAAAAACAGTGATCCCGGGAATCGTCGTGCCAGGCTCGATGCAAGTCAAGCGGGCAGCTGAGGCGCTCGGACTGGATAAAACGTTTATCGATGCGGGTCTGGAGTGGCGCGAACCCGGCTGTTCGATGTGTGTAGGCGTAAATGGCGATCTCGCCCAGACAGGTGAACGCGTCGCATCAACCTCCAATCGTAATTTTGTTGGCAGGCAGGGGCCAGGCGTACGCACGCATCTGGTCAGTCCCGCAATGGCTGCAGCCGCTGCGCTGACCGGCCATCTGACTGATGTCCGCACACTCGTTTGATCAAGAGCGCATACATGAAACCATTTACACAACTCCAAGGCGATGCAGTGGCAATTGAAGGCCGCAACATCGACACCGATCAGATCATTCCAGCTCGTTTTCTTAAAAAAAACCGTGCCGAGGGATACGGGGAATATCTTTTTCATGATTTGCGGATTGATGCCGCCACGCAAACCCCAACGGGATTCGTCCTGAATCAACCACTATTCAAACAAGCCACCGTACTGGTTGCGGACCATAATTTTGGTTGCGGCTCATCCCGGGAAGGCGCCGTATACACCCTTGCCGACTTTGGTTTCAGAGCCATACTTGCTCCAAGTTTTGGTGATATTTTTTACAGTAACTGCCTGAAAAATGGCCTGCTTCCGATCAGGCTCGACGCAGAAATTCTCTCAGCACTTCGCGCGCTGATCCAGGATACTGCTGTGCGTACCGGTCAAGTCATACCGATAGCTGTTGATCTGGAAACATGCACAGTGCACTGGCCTGGACTGGACCGGCCTCTGGCATTTTCTATTGATCCGTTCTGGCGCGAGTGCCTGTTAAAAGGGGTGGACGAAGTTGCACTGACGCTCAGCTATCAAAACGAAATCGACGCTTTTGAAAAAAAACACTATGTGGAACGTCCATGGCTTTCAGCCTGAACATTCAGGCTGATCATTCAAACTGCTACGGTCATCAGCTGAACGCCTGCGCGAACTTGAGTGCCCTGCTTGACCTGTAGTCCTGTGACCTGGCCATCAAAGGGTGCAACAACGCTGTGTTCCATTTTCATGGCTTCCAGTATTACGAGTGTCTCTCCCGCCTTGACCATATCCCCCTCACACACCAGCACAGTTGACACCCTTGCGCCCAGAGGCGCACGCATCACACCGCTCGATGTCTGTGCGTGCGGCAAAGCATCAGGATCATCGAGTTTAAAAGTCCAGGCAAGCCCTGAAACGAATACGTGAACCAATCCATCCTTGCACACCGAGACAAAGTCGCGTGGCCTGTTCTGCAAAATGATCCAGGGTGCAGGTGCCTGACCATGACCTGCAACGCGGCAAGCATCCAGCCGCCCCTGCAACAAACCATCTGACCTGGCCTGCAGGGAGACATTCCATACGTCTTCCTGTTGAGTATCTGTGGGTTGAGTATCTGGGGGTAGCGCCAACGTAATAGAAGTCCCGCGCAACCTGACCTGGGAAATGACAGATGCCAGATGACGTTCATATGAATCTTGACGTACCTGATCAGGAGTCGTAAATTGCTCGACCAAACCATGTGCCGCAGCAGCTGCCCAGATCAGCGTTTCAGCAGTCGGGTGAGGTGCATCGAGCAACCCGCTCGCACGGGCAAGCGCGACAAAATCAGTTGTGACATGCCCCGCCACAAACGCAGCCTGATTCAAACAGTCATATAAAAACGACTGGTTGGTGGGAATGCCCAGCACGACACAACGCTTCAATGCTCCAG
The DNA here is from genome assembly GCA_030650995.1 of Sheuella sp. Lineage (GTDB taxonomy): Bacteria > Pseudomonadota > Gammaproteobacteria > Burkholderiales > Burkholderiaceae_B > Zwartia. Next base: position 7,416 of record JAUSCY010000032.1, read on the forward strand.
ACAATCTCGCACGTGCTTGTTCTCTGGTTTCACCGACGGCGATGATCTTTGCAATCATCGAATCGTAATAGGGCGAAATCACGGTGCCGTCCCGCAAGCAATGATCAACACGAATGCCTTCAAGATGCTCCACAGACTCCCAACGATGAATGATTCCGGACTGTGGCAGGAACCCTGCAGCCACATCCTCCGCGGTTAATCTGACCTCAATTGCATGTCCCTTGAGCAGGACCTGCTCCTGTGTGAGCGCGAGCGCACGACCCGCAGCAAGCTCGAATTGCATCACCACAAGATCCACACCATAGACCGCTTCCGTGACCGCATGTTCGACTTGAAGACGAGTATTCATTTCCATGAAATAAAACTCACCGTCCGCACTTAACAAACATTCAACGGTTCCTACCCCTACATAATGGATTGAACGGGCGGCTTGTACGGCCATGTCACCCATTCGTTTGCGAAGTGCGTGATCAACGGCAGGAGAAGGAGACTCCTCGATAATTTTCTGATGGCGTCGCTGCACGGAACAATCGCGTTCCCCCATATGAATGACGTGACCAAACACATCGCCTGCGATTTGAATTTCAATATGACGCGCCTGTGTGATTGCACGCTCAAGGATCAACTCATCCGAGGAAAAAGCTTGCAGCGACTCGACTCTGGCCCGCTCAATCGCCGCAGGCAACTGCTCTGCGGATTGAACCAGGCGCATGCCACGACCCCCTCCGCCTGCGGCAGCCTTCACCATAAGCGGAAACCCAATGACATCAGCTTGCTTGAGCAAGGCAGAATCTGACTGATCCAGACCTTCATATCCGGGTATGCAACGCACCCCTGCCGCAAGCATCATTTCTTTTGCACGCGCTTTATTGCCCATTGAACGAATGGATTGTGGGGTTGGTCCAACCCAGACCGCACCAGCTGCTATCACAGCCTCAGCAAAATCAGCATTCTCAGCAAGAAACCCATATCCCGGATGCACTGCATCTGCACCACTACTTTTGATAGCAGAACACAGTGCAGGAATATTCAGGTAAGAAGCACTCGCCTGGGACGGACCGATATAAATGGCCTGGTCTGCCATCGTGACGTGCAGACTATCGCGATCCTGCTCAGAATACACAGCAACAGTCTCCAGCCCTAATGCACGTGCAGCACGCATTACGCGACACGCAATCTCGCCACGATTAGCGATCAGCACTCTTCTGAACGGCCTATAGCGCATGCGGGTTAGTTCTGGGCTCATGCCTTCACCTTTGCGCTGAGCATCGCAATCCCCTGCCCCTGATAGACCTGACGGATGTCTTCGTAATGAAAGCTTACGCACCAGGGTGCGGACTCACGCGCACGAAATGCAGCAATACCAGTCATCCCCTCATCACGCATCGTTGCAGCAAACGTGTGTGCAGCCTGATCCAGAAATAGCGCTCTGGGTTCTGTTGCCGCTAAAACAGCCATTTCTTTCATGACACGATTTGCACGTGGGGCACATTTACAAATCTGTGTGAGCCATCGTGCCAACAGGATTTCAAGTGCATCCGAATCCTCAGCTAATTCATCGACCAGTCCAAGCTGAAAAGCTAGGGCATCTGAAACACGCTCAGCGGTCAGCCCCATTCTTCTGGAGGCCGGCACACCAATACGGTCAACGACAAAAGGCATGATCTGTGCGGGCACAATCCCCAGAGAAGTCTCTGACAATACAAACTTAGCCGAGCGTGTCGCCAGCACAATATCCGACAAGCACGCCAGACCCATGCCTCCTCCCATCGCGGCGCCCTCGACCATCGCGATCACGGGAACCGGAATCTGACCTAGCAGCTCCATGAACTGACCAAACTTACGGTTGCGCAAAGCGACCGGATCATGATCGCAAGAGGTGTCTTCGAGCCGTGTCTGAAAGTTGCCTACATCACCGCCCGCACAAAAGAAATGATTGCTTCCGCGCAGAACAATCGCTCGTAGACTCTCATCTGATTGTGCCGCAGTGGCGATCGTTTCAAGCCCCTGCACCATATCGGAAGCCAGCGCATGCCGGGTCGCAGGGCGATTCAGCGTAACAAACAACACATCGTGCAGTCTTGAAGTCAGTATGGATTGAGTCAAGTCAGTCATATACATTTATTCCATCAATCCCATTTTTTTTGCGATAACCATCATCATGACCTCATCGGCACCACCCCCAATCGAGCCGAGGCGATAGTCACGATAGGCACGCGATGCGCGATTATCCCAGGTATAGCCCATACCACCCTGGAACTGCATGCACCAGTCAGCGATATCACGGGACAAGCGGCCTGCTTTGAGCTTCGCCATCGAAGCCAGTTCCGTGACGTCACCGCCTTCTATATAAGTCTGCGTGGCCATATAGGTCAGTCCTCTGAGCGCCTCAAGCTCAGTTTTCAGCTCTGCGAGTTTGTACTGAATAAACTGATTTTGTAGCAAAGGCTTTCCGAAGGCTGTACGACTGCGCAAATACTGTGCGGTATGTTCGATCAGATCGATTGCAGCCAGGCGACGGGCGGCACCGTTGAGGCGCTCTTCCTGAAACTGTTGCATCTGATAGATAAAACCCATGCCCTCCTCACCAATACGATTTGAGACGGGTACTCTGACATCATCGAGAAAAATTTGTGCGGTATCAGAACTCCACATACCGAATTTTTTAATTTTCTGAATACTGACGCCTTTAGGGCGATTATTTCCTTCACGCAAGGGCACAATGATGAGTGATTTATTTTTATGTGTGGGTCCATCCGAGGTATTGCAGAGCAGACACACCCAGTCTGATTGTGTGCCATTCGTGATCCACATCTTGGAACCATTAATCACATAATCGCCACCCTCACGCCGGGCAAATGTTTTCAGTGAAGCAACGTCCGAGCCCGCTCCAGCCTCAGACACACCGATGGACACGACCATATCGCCTGCAATCGCAGGTGCCAGGTATTCACGGCATAAAGCATCAGAACCGTGGATAGCGAGCGCGGGCGTTGCCATATCGGTTTGAACGCCAATTGCCATACCGATGCCTTGAGCATGCGCATAACCCAGAGCTTCGGCAATGGCCAGGGCATAAGAAAAATCGAGTCCGAGACCTCCATACTCGACAGGCTTGTTGACACCAAGCAATCCGAGCTTGCCCATTTTTTTAAATAAATCATGGGCGGGGAATGTTTCTGCAGCCTCCCACTCATCGACATAGGGGTTAATTTCTTCTGATACAAAGCGTCGCACGGTATCCATCATGCTGATATGGTCAGCGCTATAAAGCATGGCTACGATTCCTTATTCACTATCTGTCTAAAGGTGAGTCTTCATTATTTGAAGATTCAATTTCACTCATATGGCTAAAAGCGGGCAACACCGAATTGCATCGACTGCGTGGTGCGCTGATCTGCCTCGCGGCACGTAGCAAGCACAAAGGCGAGGACCGCGCGCGTGTCACGCGGATCGATCACGCCGTCATCGAGCAGCAGTCCGCTTGTCACCAAAGCACTGGACTGCTTTTCGAAATTATCAATGATCTCCTGCTTTTGTCTGAGTAAAGCCGTCTCATCGACAGTTTGACCTCTTCGCGCGGCTTGCTCGCGTGCAACGATCTCAAGTGTGCCGGCAGCTTGTTCTGCTCCCATGACAGAGGTCCTTGCATTTGGCCAGGAAAAACAAAACCGGGGATGAAACCCCCGTCCACACATGCCATAATTACCCGCACCGTAAGACGCACCACAGTACAGCGTAATTTGTGGCACTGTGGCATTGGACAAAGCCTGAATCATTTTGGAACCATGCTTGATCATGCCTGCTTGCTCCGAATCGCGTCCGACAATAAACCCTGTTGTATTTTGCAAATACACAATGGGCAGACGTGACTGATTGCATAGCTGTATGAACTGACTGGCCTTAGTCGCTCCGGCAGGATCTAGCGGGCCGTTATTGGAAATAATACCCAGCGTATAGCCATCGAGTTTCGCGTGGCCACAGATCGTTGCCGCCCCGTAAGCCGGCTTGAAATCCAGCCACTGGGATGCATCTACAATTCGTGCAATCACTTCGCGCATATCCACAGGTTTGCGACTAGCCACAGGCATGACCGAGAGCAATTCCTGCGCTGCGTAAGCGGGTGCATGCACACCCTGAGTTCTGGATTCACTGCGACCAGTTACCTGCAAAGGCTGACGATTCCAGTCCAGATTGGCAACGATATCGCGCACAAGTGAAATCGCATGTCGATCATCGTGTGCGACATACTCAGCTAGACCACTGACGCAAGCATGCATCTCTGCACCACCGAGCTCCTCAGCATTCGCGATTTCGCCTGTGGCGACTTTCAATAAAGGCGGTCCCGCCAGAAACGCCCGCGCACGGTCTCGCACCATCACAACATAATCCGACAGCCCAGGCATATAGGCACCACCAGCTGTTGAGGAGCCGTGCACAGAAGTGATGACAGGAATACCCGCAGCGGACAAACGGGCAAGATTATAAAAAATCCCACCGCCGCGGATGAATTTATCGACACGGTATTTGCGCAGATTAGCGCCTGCGGACTCAACAAGATGAATAAAAGGCAATTTATTCTCGAGCGCAATATCCTGGCAGCGCATTAATTTAAGATTACCTGCCTCGGTCATGGCGCCAGCCTGGATCGCTGAATCCGTGATTACCACCATGCAGCGCACACCTGAGATAAAACCAATCCCGGCGATTTGTGAACCACCCGGCACACTTGTCGTAGGATCCGGGTCATCCATGAGATATCCCGCCATATTCGCAAGTGGCAAAAAGGGACTCGCAGGATCAAGCAGTGCGCCCAGCCGCTCGCGAGGCAACAACGCGCCTCTTTTTGCGAAGGTATCGCGATGTGCCTCTGAAGCAGTCTGCGCTCGCAATTCAATTTCTTGCCAATTATTAATAAGCGTTGACATATATTCAGATTGCTCCTGCGCAAGCGCGCTGGACATATCTAAGGCGGAATCGAACTTCTGCATGTGATGAAATCTTCAGAGGCCACAAGAGTACTGATTTCATTCAAATATCATCCCAGAGGCAATACAGAAGTCACAATATGTGCATAATATGCACATATTCAATTCTCTCCTTTCCCGAGCCTGTCCCATGCAACCTGTACAAGGTATTCAAAGTCTGGCGCGCGCATTCAACTTACTCGACATCATTGCCGCGCATCATGAAACGGGCATTGCACAGACAGACATTCAGATAGCCTGCGGGCTGGATCGCACGACCGTGCATCGTATGCTGTCCTTTCTGGCAGGTGCGCAATATATTGTGCTGGATGAAGCGACACGGGGATCCTGGCGACTGGGGATACGCAGCATGGGAATTGGTCTGCAGGCTTTTGCGCAGCCGCCCATCACCGAACGCTTAAAACCCGTGATGAAAACGCTCGCACGTCTGAGTAAAGACAACGTTTTTCTCGTGTGTCGCATGGGTGATTTCAGCTATACCCTTCACCTCGAACAAGGCACAATGGCCATAACCGGCTATAGAGCGCTGGTTGGTGGCACACGCCTGCTCGGCCTCGGAACCGGGAGTATGGCTTTACTCGCCGCCCTGCCTGATGCACAACTCGACGCTCACCTGGAACGCCACCAGTCGACCTACACAGCGAATAGGTTCAGTCCCTATAAAATGCAGTGCGCTATTCAGCGCACACGTCAACTAGGTTATTGCCTGGCTTCAGACCCGGCAGTCTCCGGGGCAGGTGTAGCCTTTGAAATCCATGGTCTTGGATACGTCGGACTCAGTATTTTGTCCTCACGTCCCAGAATGTCTGTAGCCAGACGCCATGAAATGGCGGATCTGATTCTGAATGAAGTAAAAGGACTATGATTAAATCCACTTTTTTGCTGATGAATACCCTATGACATCCCTTCCCCTGTCTGGCCTGCGCGTGCTTGAGCTTGGCCAGTTGATCGCGGGTCCTTTTGCTACCCGGATCCTGGCTGATTTTGGTGCCGACGTCATCAAGATTGAACCACCAGAAACCGGAGACCCGCTCAGAAACTGGCGACTGCTCCACAACGGCACATCGGTCTGGTGGGCAGCGCATGCGCGTAATAAACGCTCGCTCTCACTGGATCTGAGGCAGAAAGAAGGTCAGGAAGTTGTTCGCAAACTCGCCGCTGAGGCAGATATCCTAATTGAAAATTTCCGCCCGGGCGCCATGGAAAAATGGGGACTGGGGTTCAAGGAGCTTCACGCCATTAACCCTAAGCTGATTATGGTGCGCGTATCAGGCTACGGCCAAACCGGTCCCTATCGCGATCGCCCCGGTTTCGGTGTGATTGGTGAAGCCATGGGTGGTTTACGTCACCTAAGCGGTGAGCCTGGCAGACCGCCCGTACGGGTAGGCGTCTCTATCGGCGACACACTCTCCGGATTACAAGCGGTCATCGGCGTCATGATGGCGTTGCGTCACCGTGAACAGCAAGGTGGCCAAGGACAAGAGGTCGATGTTGCGCTCTATGAATCAGTTTTCAACATGATGGAGAGCCTGCTGCCCGAGTATTCAAAATTTGGCGTCATCAGAGAACCTGCAGGCTCGAGCCTGCCTGGTATTGCTCCCTCTAATGCCTACCTGTGCAAAGACGGAAAATATGCACTGATCGCGGGCAATGGCGATAGTATTTTCAAGCGTCTGATGGAAAAAATCGGTCGCCTGGATTTGGCAAATGATCCGAGATTCGCTGTCAATGCAGGGCGAGCTGAGCACGCAGGGTTTATTGATGCGGCCATCAATGCCTATACCTCTGAACACGCCCTCGAAGAGGTATTAGTCACCATGACTGAGGCAGGTGTGCCCGCCGGTAAAGTCTACGATGCAGCTGACATCGCTCACGACCCCCACTATCAGGCACGTGAAATGATCATTGATGCAAAACTGCCTGATGGCTCGATTGTTCAGGTGCCAGGGATCGTGCCAAAACTAAGCGAGACGCCGGGACAAATCACCCGCGAAGCACCGACACTTGGTCAACATAATGCTGAAATCCTGAATGCGCTCGGTATTGATTCCGCGACGCAGTCGGATTGGAAAGCACGCAAAATTACTTGAATACTGGATTAACGACATGAATACCCTGCGCCCACGCATTTTTATGCAAGAAGTCGCCACACGTGACGGCTTTCAGAACGAAGCTCAATTTATCGAAACCGAAGACAAAATCCGTATTATCAATAGCCTGAGCGAATGCGGTTTCGCGAAAATCGAAGTAACGTCCTTTACCTCACCAAAAGCCATTCCTGCTTTACGTGATGCAGAAATGGTGATGCATCAGATCATACGTAACCCTGAAGTGGAATACACCGTACTCGTACCCAATGTTCGCGGTGCTGAACGCGCATTGAGCTGCGGTATTGACGAGGCCAATCTCGTCATGTCGATGAGCGAGACCCACAACCGCGCCAATTTGCGCATGACCCGCGAGCAGTCCTTCTCTCAACTCGAGCAAGTCATTGCCGCGATTTCCGGCAGTCGGGTTGCCATCAATATCTCTCTGTCTACAACTTTTGGCTGTCCGATGGAAGGCGATATCAGTGAGGACGAGGTCATGCGCTGGCTAGAGCGGTTTGCTGCACGAGGCGTAATGCGGGCAACCCTGTGTGACACCACGGGGATGGCCTACCCCTCTCAAGTGCGCGCAATGGCTGCGCGTGCGAAGTCACTTTTTCCCGAGATGACTTTTACCCTGCACTTTCACAATACACGCTCCATGGCACAAGCCAATGCACTGGCTGCTATTAGCGCTGGAATTGACCGGTTTGACGCGTCGCTCGGTGGCATTGGCGGCTGCCCTTATGCTCCCGGTGCAAGCGGTAATGCATGCACCGAGGACATGGTCCACATGCTGGAGCTAGAGGGCTTTGATACGAACATTAATATGTCGAAACTGCTTGCAGTGGCAGCTCAGCTACCAGGCCTGATCGGACACGAAGTTCCTAGTCAGCTGCTCAAAGCAGGTGCGCGCAGTCGTCTGCACCCAGCACCTGATTACGTCAACGATATTGGCTCAGCAAAATAAGTGAATTGCTTAAATAATATGGACTTCGAACTCACCCAGTCCAGCAACTTTACCTACTAGCTTATCGCCTTTGACTACAGCACCAACGCCTTCAGGTGTACCTGTAAAGATCAGGTCGCCTGGAGCCAGTTCAAATAATCCTGATAAATAGGAAATGGTTTCTGGAATATTCCAGATCATTTGGGATAAGTCGCTCGTCTGGCGTACTGCGCCATTGACGTCAAGGCTGATAGAGCCTTGTGACAACGTTCCTGTCACTGCGCGAGGATGGATCGGACCGATGGGGCCTGACTCATCAAAACCTTTACCAATTTCCCAGGGGCGGCCTTGTTTTTTGCACTCGTTTTGCAGATCACGTCGTGTCATATCCAAACCGAGCGCGTATCCAAAAATGTAATCATTTGCACGATCGACCGGGATGTCACTTCCACCTTTGCCAAGCGCAACGACTAATTCCATCTCAAAATGCAAATTAGCAGTCTTGGATGGATAGTGCATATTGCCAGGCTGGCCGGCAGGAATTGAAACCAGTGCATCAGCGGGCTTACAAAAGAAAAACGGATCTTCACGGCCCGTAAAACCCATTTCCTTTGCGTGCTCTGCGTAGTTACGCCCGACGCAATAAACGCGGCGCACGGGAAAAAGCTGAACGCTGCCTGCTATCGGCAAAGCTACCTGAACGGGAGCGGGAAATACGTAATCGGCCATGAAAAAAATCCTGAAAAATGATTAAAAGGGGGAACCGCATCTATTACTTAGAAGCAGATTTAACCCCCTCGGCGGATTGATTAGCAAGCTCGCCGATACCTGGAATAGGTGCGCTATCGAAATACTCATCGAGCTCGTGTGATGCATCAGGACGATATTGCTCTACGCCCGTTGGTGAAATTGGCGCAGTGGTGTCTGTATTCCAGTCAACCGGAAAGTCAGTTTCTGAAAAATACGCCAACCCTTCTGCGTGAAATACGCCAGGATCAGACTCCATTTCAGCTGGCGGCAGATACGCATCCTGTGCCAGGACCGGCAATGCAGTTCCGACCGCGGTTGCCAGGCGCCATTGAGCCGCCGCTTCTTCGGGACGACCGAGTTTGTCATACAGGCTGCCGAGCAAGGCATGCACGCGTGCATCCGTTCGCTGCGCCACACTACGCAAAAGGTAATGCTCAGCCTGTCCCCAGATCTGACCAGCCAGACAGAGATTACCTAAGGTCGTCAGTAAGTCTGGATTATTGGGATGACGGTGCAGCCAGGATTCGGATTTTTGGAGTCGGTGCGTAATTTGAGAGGCGTCAGCGCGCGAATACGCAGCCAACAGTCTTGGATCTAGTCGTGCGGCAATAGCCTGCTCCAGCACACGCGAAGAATCATCGAATTTTCCGACGGCTTCGTGCGCGGCAGCACCTGCCAAAGCCACCTCGGGCAAGATACGCTCCTCGGACTTCAGGTCTTTCCATACCTGAACCCACTCACCCGTATCCAGCGTTTCGCGCAGGCGTGCGGCCGCAGCGACTTCGATAATCTGACGCGATTCATTTTCATGCAGCGCTCCGCGCCGCTTAAGTGTACGCGCCAGCACAAACACCTGATCGTGACGATTTAACTGTCGATAGGCGCGCAACAGTAAACGCAAAGTGTGGACATGGCGTGCGCCAGCCTGTTGGAGAGGTAGCAACTGATCCAGAGCCTGCTGGGCCAGTCCCTGATCGAGATATAGATCTGCAGCGGCAGTGGCTACAGCCTCCTTGAGCGGACCATCCGGCCCAGCCTTCTCGGATGCAGTTGACAGTAACTGATCGCGTCTGGCGTACTCGCCTAGCGCATGCGCCGCACGCGCAGCAGACAAAGCGGCCAGAACCTGACGATTGGAGTCCTGAGAACGGTCGAGCAACTTAGTTAAATCTTTCTCAGCGTGAGAGTATCGTCCCTCCAGTAATTCGGTCCAACCCTGCTCCAGAAGCTCATGATCGCGACGTACGACGCGACGAAGATTCCAGCTACGAATACGCTCTGGAATTCCTGTAAACCAGGCGAGCAATCTGATCAGAATATATAGTGAAATAAAGCTGCAGACCAACACAAGCACTGCAAATGCGAGCGATACCTGAACACGCCAGGTATTGACCAGAATCAGCACATTGCCACTGTTTTCACGCAACAATACTGCCAGCACAACGGCGACGGTAAAAAGAAGCAGGGTCCAGAACCAGGTACGCATGCTCAGTTTCCGTTTTTGTTTGAAGTCGATTCAGACAAGCGCACAGCTTCGAGCGCGGCAATACTGTCAACGATATCGGGTAATGATAATGAAACAGGTACCGCTGCAAGTTCACGCACGAGACGAGTTGCAGCAATAGTATCGACCGATTTCGGATCAAAGCGATCAAGCAAAGATGACTCGACAGCCGCAAGCTCGGAGCGCCAGATCGAAGGCTGATGCATAAGCAAGGCCATCTGCGCGGTGAGCAGTCGGGTACGCAGATTCGCGCGTAACTGGGCGCCTTGCTCTGGAGACATTAACAAAGCATTGGCATCACTGACACGTTGAATGCTGACAACACCTGAAAGCTCACGCGCCAGTGCAGCAGCAACTGATTTTGAACCTTCCCTGAGTGAATCCACACTACGCGCCCACAGCTGGCTCCACCACTCCAGTTGAGAGATGGATAACGCTGGATTGAGCGCAGGGGAAACATTAACAGTCTGACCAGATGAAGGAGTTGCTGGCGATAGTGGTGGAGTCGAAGAAGCGTTTGAAGGGGTATTTGCAGAGGCATTTGCAGCGTTATTGGCAGAAGCGTTTGCAGTAGGCGCAGCAACCGGTGCAGCAACAATAGCTGCTACACGTGGTGCAGCCGCATCCGGCACAAGTAGCGGTGCGCGTGCGACCAGACTCATCAGCGTATCGAGTCGCCCTGAAATGACGGGCACATCAATCAGGGGTTGGGCGCGCAAGCGCTCCAGATCATTATTGATTGCGCGCTGAAGTCCGGCGAAAGCCGAACGATCTGAGCGAATCAACGTCGACAAGGCCGTCTCTAGCGCTGCAATGGCGTTATTCACATTGCCAGCCAGCCTTAGCTGCTGGCTCGCGAGCGTCAACATGCGCTCAATATCATTGGCGAGCATGGTGTCTTCCATGCCCTTATTGAAGGTTTCCCAAGCAGACTCTAGCGCTGCAAACTGGTTTTGTGACTCTCGCAGTGACAACTCAAGCTGAGCAACTCTGCTCGCGTGCGATTCCGCCAACGCCAGGGCCTGTTTAGACTCACGCTGGACTTGCGCTAGCGCAGCAGTAAACGTCTGAAGTTGCGTCGCGACCTCTTTGCCAGTCGTTGTGAATCGTTTCTGCTGAAACCAGGCGCCTGCGCCCAGTAGCACCACGACCAGCAACAAAACGATAGAGAGCGTAACCGACCAGGACGGTCCCGCCTGACGGCTGCGGGATTTCACGGGCAAGTCAGTTATTACGATAGGAGGATTTTGATTTTCAGTCATGTCTCGATTGTAGTCGTTGACCTTTGAAAACGGTAAAAACCATCAGTTCGGATACTGATTTTGCCTGACTTTCTCAAAACTGGACATGAGCGAGGTCAGATCACCCCGAGATGTTTCAATTGTCGTGGCACGACCAGAATCACCCAAACGATGACGCAAGACCTCCACTAACCGGGGGTGGGTGACGATATAGCTGCACAGATTGGCCCACTCTGATAGCCCTGCCCGTTGTATCTGCGCCATGACAGACTCAATACCGTGCGGACTCGTTAAGAGCCATACCGCTGCAACATGATCTTTTGCCAAGGATGAGAACTGGAGTTTTAGCTCAGGCGTCCATGTTGCAAGTTCACGACAATAGGCCACATGAATCCGCACAGAAACACCATGCGCCATGAATTGCTCAGCAAGCCAGTCGCGGCCATCCTGACCTCTGAGGATTAAGACGCGTTCAGGCATCTTGTCGCCCTTCTCGATCAGGCGCCACAGGGCTTCAGAGTCTTGTATGTCCTGGGCTGCCGGATGCAGCACTTCTAGTGAAGAACCAAACGCATCGCGCACACTTTGAGCGGTCGCAATCCCAACACATGCTGCGGGAGTCGACGCGGGCCAGACGCACTTTGCGCCCCACTGACTGGCGTAACCAGATACGGCATTACCGCTGACGAAAACAACTAAATCAAAATCAGCTGGATTCGGCAGGCATTCACCTTGCTCAAGGATGCGTTGATTGATCTGCAGCGCTGGGGAAATCGTCACATTCCAGCCCGCCTGCACCAAGGCCTGCTCAAGCGGAGCATTGAGCTCGCGTGGGCGGGTCAAGATAGCCAGAGGTTTTGCAGGCATCATTGGAGCGTAGGTTAAGTCGTACTAGCTAATGCGGCAATGATGGCTCCGGCACCTTGCGCACTCAACTGCTCGGCCACCTGTTGACCGAGTTTTTGCGCATCTGGGATCAATCCGCGGGCCTCGGCACGGTAAATTGTTTGTCCGTCAGGACTGGCGACCAGCGCACGAATATGAATATTGTGCACGTCAACTTCAGCAAACGCTGCCAGAGGAACCTGACACGAACCACCTAACGCACGCGATACGGCACGCTCTGCCAGGGCACATGCTGTTGTGGCATGGCATGACAAAGGAGTGAGCAGCTCAAGTAAATCAGAACGCTCCTGGAGAATTTCAATACCAAGCGCTCCCTGTCCTGCCGCAGGCAAAGAGTCTTCAACTGAAATGTGCGCACGGATGCGATGC
>JAUSCY010000036.1 GCA_030650995.1 Sheuella sp.
TCATCCGTCCAGAAAGTACCATCTACCAAAAGTACATCTGCTATCTGCATCGCGAGCTCAACTTGTGGCTCAATCACCCCAAGGCCCGGCGCATAAAAAACAGATTTATTGGTCGCGGTATCTGTAATTAACAAACCGATATTGTCACCTGGGTGTGGGTCGAATCGGTGTGGAGAATAAGGTGGAGCTTTACTGGTGAGCGTGATGGGTTTAAATATCAGCCCAGGAACTTCAGGAATGACGAAAGTCTGCTGGGCTGGATCTACTAACCGCTGATCAACTTTGCAATAATGTGAAAGCGTCTTAACCAGAGGCAATCCTTGCGTCAAATCACTGAATACCTGTGACGTTGCGTAGATCGGCAGTGGTGAGGTGCGCTCTCGCAACATCATCAGGCCCGTTACATGATCAACTTGCGCATCCATCAGTACCACTGCTGCAATTCCGCTGTCGCGCGCTGATCGGGCAGGCTGAAGAACAGGAGTGTTTTTAATTTGAGTGAGTATGTCAGGCGAAGCATTGATCAATGCCCAGTCGGCTTGACCATTACCCGCGATGATCGATGACTGTGTTCTGGGATGGGCCTTGATTGTGCCCTGACGTACACCCATGCAATTTATGCAATTGCAATTCCATTGCGGAAATCCTCCGCCGGCAGCGGAGCCTAAAACTCTTATATGCATTACGACTCGAAAAATAAAAAAAGCCGGGAAAAAATCCCGGCTCTTATTTGAAACAATTAACGATTGGCGATGTACATAGTAATTTCAAAGCCAAAGCGCAGATCGATCGCTGATGGTGTTTCCCATTTCATAGCAGTCTCCAGTAATAAACATCGAGGGTGAAGTAACGCCATGCATTGGCATTAATTTGGAGTATATAGAATCAAATGAAATTGTTCTATATATCTCTTTATAGTTAGGGTTTTCCAGAGGTAATGTTTTTCATATTTTTTAAATGATTGAAAGTGAATTCAAGTAGACTAAGTTACTCGGGTATATAAAACTATTATTTATAACAAACGTCACGGAGACAACTGTGAAAAAATATCTGCATGCATTAAGTGGCATTTCTCTAGCGGTTTCTTTGAGCTTTGGAGTAATGAATACGCACGCTCAAGCTCCTGCAGCAGCCCCAGCAGCGGCGCCTCCACCAATATGGAAGCAGGGTATGCCAGCGTCGATGGAGAATTCGACGCTAGCTCCTCTGCCTGGCAAACTGGTTGCTACCAAAGCGGCAGATGTTCCCTTGGACCGCATCAAATTACCGCCAGGTTTTAAAGTCGAAGTCTGGGCCGACAGCATTCCCGGCAGCCGTGCGATCGCAGTGGGTGAAAACGGTAAATATTACGTTGGCACCAGAGCTCTGGGTCGTATTTATGAAGTAACTGATAACGGTAAAGAGCGTACCTCTCGTGTAGTGGTTGATAAACTGAATCAGCCTACTGCAGCCTATAAAGACGGATCACTGTATGTTGTGGCCGTCGATAAAGTTTTGCGTTTCGACGGAATTGATAAAAATCCGACGGCCGCACCAGTAGATCTGACTGCAAAATTCAACCTGCCTCCCTTGCCGCATCACAACTGGAAATATGTTGCCTTCGGTCCCGATGGCAAGCTGTATGTTCCCTTCGGTGCGCCATGCAATATCTGTGAGCCACCAACAAAAGAGTATGCACAGATCCGTCGTTACAATGCCGACGGTTCTGGCATGGAAGTGCTGGCGACGGGTGTGCGTAACTCTGTAGGTTTTGACTGGCATCCTGTGACTAAAGAACTCTGGTTCAGTAATCACGGCCGCGACTGGATGGGTGATGGTAGTCCGAATGACACCATGAACCGCTTGAAAGTCGGTGCGAATTATGGTTTCCCATACTGCCACGCTGGCACAATCCCTGATCCTGAAATCAAAAAGGAAAATGCTTGCGCAGGTGTCGAGCAGCCTGCAGCATTAATGGGTGCACACGCTGCAACCATGGGCGTGACCTTTTACACGGGTGATATGTTTCCAGCAGAGTATAAAAATGTTTTGTTTAATGCACGTAAAGGCTCCTGGAACAGCACAAAGAAAATTGGTTATGACGTCGTAACAGTTCGCACCGATGCGGACGGCAAAAACGGCAAAGTTGAGCCGTTTATGACTGGTTTCATGAATCCTGCCGACCAGTCCTGGTGGGGACGTCCAGCTTATATGTTGCAAATGAAAGATGGCTCATTGTTAGTCTCTGACGAACAATTAGGTGTGATTTACCGGGTCACTTACAGTAAATAAATGCGTCATTTGTTTATCTTTAAGGCATTACTCCTGCTCGGGGCTGCTGTTTTTGCAGCCCCTGGTTGGGGACAGCTGTCTGTGCAGCGCCAGTCTGTTTGTGCTGCATGCCATGGCGCTCAGGGGTACTCCCAGTCTCAGGGCGTTCCCTCGCTGGCAGCCCAGCCTAAACTTTTTCTTGAAACGCAGCTCGTTCTGATGCGGGAAGGCATTCGTGACGTACCGTCTATGAAGGGTTTGCTCGATGGATTGACTGATACAGAGCTCACTGCGATCGCACAGTATTACTCAGAGTTTCCATTGCCAAAGCCACCAGAGGATCGTCAGCCGACGTTATATTCGCAAGGTGAAAAATTATCTAAAGAAATGCGTTGCGGTATTTGTCACTTACCAACCTTTGTCGGTCGCGAACAAATCCCCAGACTAGCGGGTCAGAGAGAAGATTTTTTACTGAGCAGTCTTCAGCAGTTCAGAAATAATCAGGCAATGGGCAGGGATTCGAATATGGCTGCGTCTGTTCAAGGCGCATCGGACGAAGATCTGCGTGCGCTTGCTCATTACTTGTCCAGAGTCCAGCCCCAGTAGCGGGCACCAGGCAAGTTTATACTTTGGTATTGGTGGATAGTGCACCACAACTAAAGCTATGCAAATCTCGTGAATATAAAAAAAATCACTCTGTTTTTTGTTGTGTTAGCAGTTCTGGTTTTTTTGGTACTGAACTTTCTGATTCCAGCACCACCCAAAAAATTAGTCATGGTGACAGGTAGTCAGTCTGGTGCCTACTACGCTGTTGGCCTGATGTTCAAAAAAGAGTTGGCACAATACGGCATCACCCTTGACGTGAGGGAAACTAGCGGCTCTCTTGAAAATCTTGCACTGATCAGTGAAAAAAATAGTGGTGTCGATCTTGCGTTGATGCAATCCGGTAGTGGAGGCGCGGATGCTTATCCCGGACTTGAGTCGCTCGCATCATTGTTCAACGAGCCTCTATGGATTGCATACAATCCGGCAGCCTTTAGTGATTTAGGACACGATCCCCAGTCCATTGCAGATTTAAAGAATAAGAAAATATCGGTTGGTAGGCCTGGCAGCGGTTCATTTCAGTTAAACGAAGCCATTCTCCAGTTAAATGAAATATCCATTTCAAACCAGAATTTTATTCAGTTGAACAACGATGATGCCTTTGCTGCGTTAAAGCGTGGAGATATTGATGCTTTGATGATCGTGCTCGCTCCTGACGCCGAGTTGTCGCAAAAAATAATTAACGACCCTACCATTGCTCTGATGTCTATAGAACAGGCATATGGGTATCCCGGCCGCTTGAGCTACGTCAAACCGCTTCTGATCATGCCCGGGGTGTTGAGTATTGCAAAAGGACTTCCTGCTTCGCAAAAATTGACGATTGCACCTGTTGCTGAGCTTGTATCAAAAAAAGATTTAAACCCTGCGACAACATATCTTTTAATGAAAATCTCAAAAAAATATTTTT
Source organism: Sheuella sp. (assembly GCA_030650995.1). Taxonomy (GTDB): domain Bacteria; phylum Pseudomonadota; class Gammaproteobacteria; order Burkholderiales; family Burkholderiaceae_B; genus Zwartia. The sequence goes on from JAUSCY010000036.1 coordinate 3,761, forward strand.
CAAAGCCAGGGATGTTGAAGACTGAAAATGAATTTCCGGCAAGCGCCGGGTTAAGTTTCAGTTTGAATGAAGATGCCGAGAATTATCTTAAAAGCGGGCCTTCATTTTTGTTTCAGTATTTACCTTTCTGGGTTGCCGTATGGGTAGAACGGATGCTCAAGTTAAGCGTACCTCTGCTGGCGATACTGATTCCGTTTTTTAATTTTATCCCTTCGATATCTGATTATCGAAAGAAATTAAGGTTTGCAAATATCTATCGCGATTTGAAAATGATTGAACAGGGGATGAGCGATCATCAGGATCAGTTAAAACTTTCAAATCAGTTAATTGATATTGATCAGCGGGCAAAAGAGCTGAAAGTTTCAGACTTTCATACAAAAGATATATATGATTTACGTATGCACATCGAGGCAGTCAGAGCGCGGTTAATGACAAACACCTGATTTGAAAGCTTCAAGGCAAGAGATTGTTCAATATTATAAAAAATAGAGTTCTTAATGCTAAAAATCGTAAGTGAAAAATTCTTATTACGTGTATTGACCGCGTTGCTTGTACTGGTGGTTTCTCCAGCAGGAATTGCACAGACAAAAGTAATCGTAGGCTCTGATTTTTTGACTACTCAAAATTATTACAACAAACTGATCAATAGCGATCCACTGCCGATCGCGCAGCTTAATTTGTTTGCGAATCAATTACCAAAAGGCGGTGATCTGCATCATCACTACTCAGGAGCGTTATATGCAGAAACCTACCTCGACTGGGTAGAGAAGAAAGGACTTTGCATTGTTAAAGCATCTTTCAAAATTAACTTTAATGGACGTGAACATGAAAAAAATGAGTCTTGCCTGACCGTAGCAAGCGTCAGAGCAGACGAGATTTTTTACCGGAAATTATTAATGCACTGGTCGGATAAAGATTTCGCAAATCATTTTCATGAAGCACTCCCACCAGATATCCAGTTTTTCAGTTCATTTCAATATTTCACAACAATCTCAAAAGCTTTTTATAAAGATGGTTTGCAACAGCTAAAAATCAGAGCTAAAAACGAAAATCTTCAATACATTGAAACGATGCTGGCGCGTGGCCCGGCTATAAATGAAATCGATTCTAATAAGGAACTCGATGGCTTGAGTCCTGCGATCAGTTCAGAAGCACTCGATCCTTACCTTGATTCAGCTTGGCAACGCTTTGAGAACGACGAGAATTTTCAAAATCAGATTAAAAATTTTATTGCTGAGATTGAGAGCGACACTGCGGATATTGATGACGCGGACTTCACCTTGCGTGTACAAGTTTATGTCATGCGTAATGCCAGCCCGTCCTCCGTATTTTCAAGTATGTATTCCGGATTCAAGGCGGCCACTCAAAGTAAGAAAGTTGTCGGACTGAATATTGTCGGTCCAGAGAACTCAGTTGTCGCGATGCGTGATTACAGTTTGCATATGAAAATGTTTAAGTATTTTAAAAATAAATATCCCGACGTACGTTTGTCATTACATGCGGGAGAGCTCTCCCTTGGAATGGTGCCGCCAGAGGGACTTCGTTATCATATTCGCAGTGCAGTCGAGATCGCGGGTGCGCGGCGTATCGGCCACGGGTTAGACATCATGTATGAGTCAGATGCGGACGCACTACTGAAAAAAATATCACAAGAGCAAATCGCTGTTGAAATTAATCTCACGAGTAATGAATTTATTGCTGGCGTAGCTGGGCAGAGTCACCCTGTCACGATATATATCCAACGCAATATACCGATCGTCATATCGACCGACGACGAGGGTGTTTCGCGTAGCTCAATTAGCAATGAATACTTATTATTTATCAGTCGTTACAAACCTTCATATTCTTTCTTGAAAAATACTGTTTACAACAGCATACAGTTCTCATTTCTAAGCGATGACGAAAAGTTAAAACAGAAAAAAATATTGGATCAGCGATTTGCAAGATTTGAAAAAGATACAGCACAAACAGTAAAGTATTTCAGACGTGTGAATGCCGCAGACTGAAATATTTTTGCAACTCAAAGATGGATTCTTCGATCAGGATGGAGCCGTAGGGGCCGGTAGTAAAGCATTCATCCAGGCTTGGCTTGAAAAATTAGCTGAATGGGTGAAATTAAATCAACCCCTCAAAGCTTAAAGTTCCATTTATAAATATTTTGTAAATTTTCGCCCATCAGCAGGCTTAGTTCCTGACTGGATAATTGATCCGTCGTTCGAAATGCATCGACGCCTTGCTGATAACTTAGAATTTTTATTGCGCGCGTCCAGTCTGTTCCCCACATGCAGCGGGTCAGACCGTAGGCGTCCAGAATTTTCCGCACGGGCGTCCAGATATCCTGATAAGGATATTCCTGCTTTGATAAGGTACAAGCGCCTGTTATTTTGATTGCTACATTTGGACAATCTGCCAGGGCAATCACTGCAGGTAGATCACCAAATGGATTATCTAGTGGTGGAGGCTCATAAGGTTGTTGGAGCCCTAAATGATCAACAACGATCTGAGTGTGCGGATTACGGAGCGCCAGCTGCCTGACTTGTTCAAGTCTGCCCCAGCATAGCAGGTTAACGGGTAGGTTGTAGCGTGCCGCTGCGGCCAACACTCGATTGATGCCAGCATCTGCGGGATCATCTGAAATTCCACGATTGAGCATGATGCGGATGGCAATTGCCCCCGGGGTCGTTGACCATTCAGCAATAGTTTCCTCGACCGATAAGTCGCTCGGGTTTACAGGTTTGATCAGACGAAAGCGATGTGGGTATGCGGCATACACATCCATCGCGTAGCTGGCATCAAACTCGTACATGGTGAATACAGACACAAGAATTGCAGCATCCACGCCCGCGGCATCCATTGCTGCGATCATGTCTTTTCCAGTGACTTCAGCGGGACCATGCAATACGTTTGCCCAGGGTCTGGTAGGGTGATTTCGTTCGTAGGCGTGTACTTGCGCATCAATAATCGTCATGCATTGTCCGTATTCATTTTTATCGTTATTACGTCATCGAGCAATGACGAGGACCGATACGGCGTCGTACCGGTCCAGAACTATTTTTACTGCATAAACCAGCCATGGCTGACAACAATTGACTGGCCAGTGATGGCGTTATTGTCAAAACCTGCAAGGAATGCCACAGTGTTTGCAACGTCAGCAACCGTTGTGAATTCACCATCCACTGTTTCTTTCAACATGACATTTTTTACTACATCAGCTTCGCTAATGCCAAGGGCCTTAGCTTGCTCAGGGATTTGCTTGTCGACAAGTGGTGTACGCACAAAGCCTGGGCAAACAACGTTCGCACGCACGCCGCGTGAACCACCTTCTTTGGCAACTACACGTGCCAGACCCAGCAGACCGTGTTTTGCGGTGACATATGCTGATTTCAATTTTGAGGCTTCATGGGAGTGAACTGAGCCCATGTAAATGATCGAGCCGCCTTTGCCACCCGCATACATGTGTTTGATTGCAGCTTTAGTTGTCAAAAAAGCGCCATCAAGGTGAATGGCGAGCATTTTTTTCCAGTCAGAGAATAAATAGTCTTCGATTGGATTGACGATCTGGATGCCCGCATTAGATACCAGCACATCGATGCTGCCAAATTTGTCTACAGCTTGTTGCACCCCAGCGTTCACTGCATCTTCGTTAGTGACATCCATGACGATGGCGATTGCTTGTCCACCTGCTTTAATGATCTCCTGTGCGGCAGCTTCGCCTGCAGCCAGATTCAAGTCGGCAATAACAATTTTTGCACCTTGTTTAGCCATCGTAAGAGCGCATTCTTTACCAATCCCACTTGCGGCACCAGTAACCAGTGCGACTTTGCCTTGTAACGACATTATTCTTTCCTTTAAAAATTAAACAATTACAAAAGTAATTTTTGAAATTAAGTCTTTAAATAATCAAAAGCTACTTCGCCTAGTTCGAGTGTTAAATCACACAGAAGGTGTTTAGCACCAACAACTTCCAGAACAGGTAAGTCAGCGATGGGAGCGAGCGCATGTTTGAATAGTTCAAGTCTTGCAGGACCTGTCCACGCGCCATGCATCTTTACGTTATGTGAAAAATATCGTACTAGTTCACAAATTCTGGGCTTGCCATCCACATGGGGAATAATCTTGAGCAGGTAGCAGGGGGTCTCTGCCATTTTGCGTTCTTCCGCAGCAATATCGAGCTTCTGGTATTTGAATCCCATCGTGCCTGTTGCGACACGAACAGGACCATAATCCAGCGTGCCGAGTAAGGTATCAGATTCAACGGAAAGCTTGGGGTTAGCCAGCTTCTTGGGAAATCCCCACAGCTCGCGACCGCCCGCAATCGGTGACTCATCATCCAGATACATCATATGGGTGTAGCTCGCAGGCTTGCCGTCCATATCGATCACACTAATGACTTGCCCACTTTCTGTGTAGCTACCAAAACCAGAGGAGTCAGGCATGCGTATGAATTCAAAACTGACGAGAGGATCCTTCACTGTGAGGGGCTCTGGTACAACCTGACGCAAGGCATCAAGATCTGTCCGATACGTGATGATGAAGAACTCACGATTGACGAAATGATAGGGACCAATGGGATAGGATGGGCTTACAAACGGCATTGAGTAAGCATTCGCACGAATATCGGATATTTTCACTGGGCGGTCCTATAAACAGTAAATAGGTTATCGGGAATTATTTGATTCAAGCTTGACGGTGCACGTCATAGGTGACAAAGTTTTCACCTGGGGGGGGTAAATCAAAGCAAGAAGGATTTTCAATTGTGCGACGAATATCAGCCAGACCCGCATCCCAATGGCGACGCATTGTTTCGTGACTGAATTCAACATCTTTATAGTTGCCCTCTTTCGCTTTATTTTTATAAATTAAATGAATGCAGTTGTAACGGGCACCAAACAACTTCTTGGCCATTTCATCAAAACGGGGATCCTTTTTGCGGACAGATGCAGGAATCATTTCAATCATTTCCCACATCGTCTGGCGCATTTTTTGTAAGGCTTTAATGCTATTGGTTACACCACGCGTTTTACTTGAATACTGGATGTCTTTCATCCGTTCCATGATCGCTGCCATATCATCGGGAAGACTGCCTTCGGCACTCCACAAATCGACTTGAAAAATAAGTGTGTCTTTGTGCGGGATGCAGTTCAGAATATAGTCCAGTGGTGTGTTGGAGACGCAGCCACCATCCCAATAGAACTCCCCATCAATTTCAACAGCGGGAAACCCTGGAGGTAGTGAGCCAGATGCCAGGAAGTGTTTTGGCGTAAGTTTAATTTCAGTGTTATCAAAATACACAAAGTTACCAGTACGGACATTGGTCGTACCCACTGAAACGCGCATTTCTTTACTATTGTTAATACGGTCAAAGTCGGCGTAGCGTTCAAGTGTCTCGATGATCGCATCCGTGAGGTAGAAGCTGGTTTCTGCCGGTGAGCCACGTCCAGGGGCAAACGGTCTAGGTGTAAAAAACCCTTTCTGTCCTTCCATAATGGCGTGCATGGCAGCCATGGAGCCAAACATTTTTTCAGTTGAACTTTTAGCTAACTCAAGCATGCTAGATGCGTTGGGTCCAAACATATTGAATGCAGAGAACATGACGTTCGCAACGTCTGAGGGCGGTCTGCAAATGGTCTCCCAGAACGCGCGCAGATTTTCAACGCGAGTCTCCGGAGGATTGCCGGCAATAATTGCGCAATTCAGAGCACCAATTGAAATGCCTGCTACCCAGTTTGGTTGCAGGTTAATTTCACGAAGTCCTTCTATCACACCCGCCTGATAAGCCCCAAGCGCACCTCCACCCTGTAATAAGAGGGCCGTACGTGGATATGTTGGGATTTTGATCATTTTTAACTTTAGTTAGTGGATAGAGGAAATTCAAGAAAATTTTAATCGTAAAATAATGTCACTCACAAGTTAATTCTGATTATCAATCGTTAAATAAGTTCATCTTCTGGTATTTCTAGGGGTATCCCTTGTATGTTTATATTTGTTTCCTAAATAGATTGCCAGATCTTTCAATATATTGGTTTGAAGATACAGGCCACTGAGTATCAAGGAAAGAAAAATATGAGCGTATCACCCGCTCTCGCTCTTGAGCTCATCACCGTTAGCACTCGGATTTTGTGTTTAAACGGTCAGACGACTCATCGCATAGTTGTGGATGCAGAGCTAATCGGTCGCTCATTAGGTTATTCGATATCCATTTTCCCCGCATGGGGTCAGTTTGTAATCAAACTAGATAACCTGCCGGATCTGGTCCAAGAGGATGCGCGCATATCCTCCAGAATTCAGGTGCTGGATGTTGCCCCTGTAGGCGTTGATATAAATAAAGTATCACAGACTTCAGGTGTACTCGATGCGGTGCGCTCAGGCGCATTGTCTGTGGAACAGGCGCTTAACAAGCTCGATGCCATATCAAAGCTCAGCCCCGCCTCGCATTCGCGTTTTATTGTGATGGCTGGGGTGGGTGCCGCGGCGCTTGCTTTGATTTTTGGCGTGACTGACTTAATTTCATTGTTGGTGATTTTCCTGAGTGCGTCAGCAGGCGCTGCAGTCAGAAGAGTTGTTGCACGATTTTCTCGAAGTCTTTTTTTGCAACCGCTTGTCGCTTCTTTGCTCGCAGGGTTATTAGGCGCAATCCTTCAAAAAATGAATTTTGATGGCCCGTTGCAATTTATCGAGGTCTGTCCCTGCATGATTCTGGTGCCTGGCGTACATATTATTAACGGCTCACTGGATTTAGCGAGGGGTCGGATCAGTCTGGGTATGGCTCGCTTAACGTATTCAGGGCTTATTGTTCTGATGATATGTCTTGGACTCTTGCTGGGTCTTTCCCTGGGCGGTCAATCGCTTGCGCCAGAGGTAGTCGGACATCAGCTGCCACTCATTTTTGATGTGTTGGCGGCGACGCTTGCGATTGCAGCATTCGGGACGTTTTTTTCAATGCCCTGGCGAGACTTGATGGTCCCGATGTGCATTGGAGCCATTGCTCATGCCATCAGATGGGGTGTCATTGAAATGGGGCTTGATGTCGTGACTGGTGCAGCTGCGGCATGTTTTTTTGCGGGTTTGGTCGCAACGCCGCTTGCGCACAGGTTACGATTGCCCTTCGCTGCTTTTGCTTTCGCTTCGGTTGTTTCGCTGATGCCAGGTGTCTTTTTGTTCAGGATGTCGAGCGCATTGATTGAAATTTACAAGCTTGGCGGTAAAAGTACTGACGCGATACTCGGTCAAGCTGCAAGCGATGCAATGAGTGCAATGATGATTTGTCTGGCAATCGCGTTTGGTTTAATTGTGCCAAAACTGGTGCTGGATCGTTATATTTATGATGCCTAAACTAATACTTAAGGTACTTACCTAATTTATCCCCCCAGAGGAATACTCTAATGAGTTCAAGTCAACAATCCAGCACGATGCTTTTGCAAAATCCGCACCTTAATCGCGGCACAGCTTTTACTATCGATCAACGCGCAGCGCTTGGACTCGAAGGCCTGTTGCCCCCGATGCCAACGACTATCCAAACACAGGTTGCGCGGATCATCATGCAGCTGGACATGTTTGATAGCGACATACAAAAATATCTTTTCTTATCTGATCTGCATGCGCGTAACGAGGTACTTTATTATGCCGTGATCATGTCCGATCCAGCAAAGTTCATGCCGCTGGTCTACACCCCGACTGTCGGCGAAGCCTGCCAGAAATTTGATCATATTTTTCACAGTGCCAGTGGTGTGTATCTGCCAATCACTGCAAAGGGTCGTTTGCGTGAGTTGTTGTCGCATTGGCCCCAATCTGACATCCGCTTCATTGTTGTGACGGATGGCGAACGCATCCTGGGGCTGGGTGATTTAGGTATCGGCGGCATGGGTATTCCCGTTGGTAAGCTTGCGCTCTACACTGCTTGTGCGGGTGTGCCTCCACATTTAACACTTCCAATTACGTTGGATGTAGGCACAAATAACCACGAACTATTAGAAGATCCTTTTTATCTTGGTCTGCGTCAGCCACGCGTTCGCGGGGCAGAATACGATGCCTTTATCGCCGAGTTCGTCGAGGCTGTGCAGTCACTATTTCCGAAATCATGTCTTCAGTGGGAAGACTTTGCCAATATCAACGCAGTACCGATTCTGGAGCGTTATCGTGACAAGATCTGCACTTACAACGATGATATCCAAGGTACAGCAGCTGTCGCACTCGCAGGCATCATGGGCTCTTTGCGCATCACCGGACAAAAGCTGATTGATCAGCGTTTCTTATTCCTGGGTGCGGGCTCTGCTGCAACCGGTATTGCTGAGCTGATTAGTGAAGCGATGGTGCTCGAAGGTCTTTCTATTGATGAGGCCCGCGCTCGCAACTGGCTCTTCGATGTCAATGGACTCATGGAAAGTTCGCGCACAGATGTCGCTGATTTTCAGAAGCCCTTCACGCACGATCATGCGCCCACCAAGTCTTTTGTCGAGGCGATTGAATCAATTAAACCGAACGGTATCATCGGTGTCAGTACGGTTCCCAAACTATTCAATCAACAAGTGATCGAGGCGATGGCCCGTGTGAATGACAGGCCAATTATTTTTCCATATTCAAATCCTACATCGCGCTCAGAATGCACGGCAGAAGAAGCGTACAAATGGTCTGATTGCCGTGCAGTGTTTGCGAGCGGCAGTCCGTTTGACCCTGTTGAAATTAATGGTAAAAAACTTGTACCTGGTCAAGGTAACAACGTTTATATCTTCCCTGCAATGGGGATGGCTGTGCTTGCGACCGAAGCAAAACGTGTGACCGAAGCAATGTTCATCATCGCGGCCAAGGCGGTCGCAGCCCAGGTAACCGATGCGAACCTAGCCGTGGGACTCATCTACCCACCCACGAGCAATATTTTTGACGCATCCTTGCAGACCGCTACAAAGATTGCGGAGTACATCTTTGACAACGGGTTAGCAGGTGTTGCGAGACCCAAAGATATCGAAGCACATATTCGTTCGATCGCTTACAAGCCTGTTTATGCAGCAGAGGTCATTGCGCCTTAGTTTGATTGATTCCCTGTAGTAACTCCAACTGCCTCCATAGCCTTTCCAAGTAAGGATATGGGGGTAGTATTCATTTTAGATTTTAAATATTTTTTTAAATATAATCTATGTGTCAATTTAACTTTATGCCCCTCTAGGCGATAACAATGATCGAGCCAAATAACACCAAGAATTGTTCCAATGCAATTGTCAAAATGCTTGAGAATCATGGCGTGACCCATGTCTTCGGCATACCTGGGGCGAAAATCGATAGTTTATTCGTCGCACTTAAACACTCAAAAATTAAATTAATCCTTTGCCAGCACGAGCAAAACGCAGCATTCATGGCTGCGGCATTTGGACGTCTGACAGGTAAAGTGGGTGTTTGTATTGCAACCTCCGGACCGGGCGTCACCAACCTCACAACCGGACTTGCCACAGCAACCAGCGAAGGTGACCCGGTTCTTGCGATTGGCGGCGAAGTGCCTGTAAGTGAACGCCTCAAGAAGACACACCAGTCACTCGATTCGACCAGTCTCATGAAAGCTGCCACTAAGCTTTCAGAAGAGATTTTGTCAGCCGAGCAAGTCGGTGAAGTGCTTGGTAATGCAATCAGGGTTGCCGAAAGCGGTCGCCCGGGCGCTGTCTTTTTGTCACTGCCCAAGGATATTGGTTTGGCAGACTATCCAGGAGATACGAATGCGTCCTGGGGCAAGCCAATACCGATGGGCGCGGCGGCGCTGTCAACCATTCAAGAAGCCCTTGATATTCTGAACGCTAGCAAGCGTCCTATTGTTATTCTGGGTATGCAAGCTTCCTCTCGTGAGACTTCCGAGGGGTTGATTAGCTTTTTCAAGAGCTCTGGCATTCCTTATGTCTCAACCTTCCAGGGCGCTGGCGCCTGGGTCTCCCAAGCGAGTGGGGCAACTTACGCGGGACGTATTGGCTTGTTCCGCAACCAGCCGGCCGACAAGCTTCTTGATCAGGCAGACGCAGTTCTCACAATTGGTTATGACCCAATTGAATATGATCCTTCAATATGGAATACAAACTCCACACGTCCTGTCATTTGTGTGGATGTAATCCCTGCGCAGCAGGATAATGCTTTTTTGCCAGCGACCGAACTCATCGGCGATATAGGTGAATCTTTGGCTGCACTAGCTGGTAGGGTAGAAATTAAACTCGATCCTGCGTACTTAATTGCAGCCAAAGCTGCTGTCAAGGAAATCCAGAATACGCTTGATGAAGGCGCATCCATGAACAAGTTTCCGGTTCAGCCGCTGCGACTTGTTCATGAGTTACAGAAACAAATGACGCCTAATACGCACGTAGCACTGGACGTTGGCTCTAACTACATTTGGACGAACCGTTATTGCGCAGCGGACTATGCCCGTCAAGTACTCGTGAGTAACGGTCAGCAGACTCTAGGTGTATCCATCCCCTGGGGGATTGCAATGAGCCTGCTCTATCCCGGCGAACGTGTCCTGACATCATCTGGTGATGGCGGATTTCTGTTTACCGCAACAGAGCTAGCCACCGCGGTAAGAGTTGGAGCAAAGTTTGTACATGTTATTTGGGATAGTGGCTCATTCGATATGGTTGCTTTCCAGGAACAAGCCCACTACGGAGAGACCGCAGGTATTCAACTCGGTCATTACGACCCCGTCAAGTTTGCCGAATCGTTTGGCTGCAAAGGTTACAGCGTTCAATCTGCCGATGAATTGCCAGGTATTTTTGAAAAAGCCTTTCAGTCAGATGTACCCGTGCTGATACATGTACCAGTCGACTACAGTCTCAATGAACGTCTTATGCAAAATGTCATTCAGAGTTTTGTGAATTGACTTCCATGGACAAATCAAATATCCCAGGAAGTCAGTCTATCAACGTCAACGTTTCTGAGTCACTCTATCTGGCGTTGCAAAAGCGCTGCCGCGAGTCCGGCGAGACTATGGATCATTTGGTACAGGAGGCCCTGGCAAAATCTCTGGGTGTTGAACATCACACGCTTTATCAGATTTCGACATCGGCTGCCCTGGTCCAAGGTGTCTATCAGGGTTGTGTGAATGTCGGAACTATTAAAACCCACGGTGATTTTGGTCTCGGTACCTATGATTCGCTAGATGGTGAAGGTATGATGCTTGATGGGCATGTCTATCAGGCTTTGGGCGATGGTTCTGTCATCGAACCTGCAGACTCTGCATCCGCCCCTTTTTGGGTCAGCGCTGAGTTTGAAGCCGACCGCTCTGTCACAATCGACTCGGTTGATAGTTGGGAAGATCTTTGTTCACATATTGATAGTCTTCGTCGATCGGAAAACCTTTTTACCGCGATTCGTATTGATGGCGTCTTTGACGAAATTCACTATCGCGTCGCGTGTAAGTCGGCTCCCGGTACGGACCTGGTGACAGCCACTAGTCATCAGGCAGAGTTCAAGCTAAATAATATCCCGGGAACACTGCTCGGGTTCTGGTCTCCGACCTATGCCCGAACCTTTAATATCCCCGGTTATCACTTGCATTTGCTGTCTGGTGATCATCTGCATGGCGGACATGTATTAGGAATTCACGCTAAAAATCTCAAGTTGCAAGTGATGGATGCTAATAACCTCACCATGGCACTACCCGAGTCACCTTCATTCCTGAAAGCAGACTTGTCAGGCGATCCTGCAGCGGCTCTTGAAAAAGCCGAAGGGGCGCAAGCGAAGTAAGCTGACATTGCGTGAACAATAATTATGATGGCAACTTTCAATTCACTCTCATATGTGATTCAGCTTGAGGCGGCAGGTGTGTCGCGTCAACAAGCTCAGGTTCATGCCCAGGTGTTGCAGCAAGTCTACGACGAAGAACATTCGCAATACCCAACCAAGTCCGATTTGCAGTGCCTGAGTAACTCTCTGGAAAATAAAATTTCCAGAGAAATTGCAGGTGTAAAAGTAGTCATTGATGACTGCAAAAAAGACTTTGCTGAGTTTCGGGCGGATGTGGCAAGTTTAAAAACGTCTAATAAATATCTGCTTTGGATCGGTGGTGGCATTGCTACCCTCTGCGCAAGCGCGATCGCGATGTGCGTATCGATGTTTTTGTATTCGTTAAAGTAATTTCGCGTTCTGTAGGTTCCGGTAACGCTTATTCTTGTTCTTGTTTTTTAGCTACTTTGTTACTGCAGGTACATGAAAAAGTCTGAGCCTTATGGCTTAGTGATCATCTCTTTGATGATCTTACCGTTCTTGACATGAATGAATGGCGTACCTGTTTCAAAGGACACTTTTCGTGCAAGCTTGCGTGCGCGTTTCAAAGCTTTGATCATTGCATCAATGTCATCAGGCTGGGCAAACTTTCTCTTAAGCGTTTGGTCTCCCTTTTACATTGACATCAATCATTAAGGCACGCGTTTTTGTGCTGCAGTGTAGACCGATGCATTTTCCCTTCGTCCTACGGCTACAACGACAATGACCAATTTTTGATCTATTACTTCGTAAACTAAGCGGTAGCCCGGTGCTTTGAGTTTTATTTTGTAACAGTTTGACAATTCAGCGCTCAGTCTTGCGGAGGGCACGTGTGGTTGAAGGAGCCTTTTCTCGAGTTGTTTCTTGAATTGCTCACGAATAGATGCGTCAAGTTTTCGCCATTCTTTTTGTGCAAGGGTATGAAACTCTAGCTCATAAGTCTTCAAGCTTTACCTTCACAGTTTTTCCACCTCGACGGGATTTCACAAGGTTAATCAATGAAACGTCATCAAGCTTTTCTAACAGCGTTTCATACGCTTTTGCAGAAAGCAGATAGGCAGTTGGTCGATTGTGGTTTAAGACTGCTATGGGCATGTCTCCCGCGCTTTCTAAAATTCCGCTCGGATCACGACGCAAGTCGGTCACACTCACAGTGTGGCTCGCGTGAATTACTTTTGCTATCGCCATTGATGTCTCTTTATATTCACAAAATTAGTGCAAAATAAAGCACATTATTTAATGTATTTTATAAGAAAAATTGGATTGAGTAATAAGGTCTGGCTACTTAAGTTAAGGCTTAAGTAAATCGATACTGACCTGTTCGTATTAGTCGGCTTTGCAGTTAAAAGACTCTGCTAAACAATATTTAATTGTCTGCAGAAAATAACTTTTGCGTCATGACTGTATCACGCCAAAAATCTGCTCAAAGATTCAGCGGCGGCACAGTATATTTTTGAATTAACCCTTGAAAATCAAGGATCTAAAGATGGTGCCCGGGGCCGGAATCGAACCGGCACGCCTTGCGGCGGGGGATTTTGAGTCCCCTGCGTCTACCAATTTCACCACCCGGGCAAGGGGGATATGAGCAAGACTGCTCAATCAGGAAGAACAACATTATAGAACGTCTTGAAAATTTTGTTTTGAACCCCAAATACAAAACACTTGACTTGATGTTGGGTGTCGATTCGCCCTGACATTTCGTCCCTGTGGATAACTTTTTTCAGTGAATACCATGACCCAAAATACTTCTTCTGCTGATGCATCACAAACCCTTGGCTTTCAGGCCGAGGTCAAACAGCTGATGCATTTGATGATTCACTCGCTCTACAGCAACAAAGAAATCTTTTTGCGTGAGCTGGTGTCTAACGCCTCGGACGCCTGCGACAAGCTGCGATTCGAAGCTATCGATCAACCCGCTTTGCTTGAAGGCGAGGGTGAGCTGCGTGTGCGTGTCGATTACGACAAAGAAGCACGTACCATCACGATTTCAGATAATGGCGTTGGCTTGTCACGTGATGAAGCAATTGCCAACTTAGGCACCATCGCGCGTTCTGGCACGAGGGAGTTTTTCTCTAAACTCACTGGCGATAAGCAGAAAGACGCACAGCTGATTGGTCAGTTTGGCGTTGGTTTTTATTCCTCATTTATCGTCGCTGACAAAGTCACCGTACGCAGCCGCCGTGCAGGATTGCACGCAGAGCAGGGTATTGTCTGGGAATCAAATGGTGAGGGTGAATTCACAATTTCCAACATGGAGAAAGTCACTCGCGGCAGTGAGGTCACACTCCATCTGCGTGCTGATGAAGATGAATTTCTGAACGGCTACAAACTACGCGAGGTTCTGCGCCGCTATTCTGACCACATTTCCTTGCCTGTTGAAATGCGTAAAGAGGAGTGGGACAAGGACGCCTCTGAGCAGAAAAAAACCGATGAGTGGGAAGCTGTTAATCAAGCCAATGCCCTCTGGACACGTAATAAATCTGAAATCACCGACGAGCAGTACAAAGAGTTCTATAAGCACGTCTCGCATGATTTTGATGACCCGCTCGCCTGGACGCACAACCGTGTTGAGGGACGTAGCGAATACACGCAACTACTGTTTATTCCAAAGCATGCGCCTTTTGATATGTGGGATCGCGATGCACGTCGTGGCGTAAAGCT
>JAUSCY010000048.1 GCA_030650995.1 Sheuella sp.
AGAGCCGCCGTATCGGCAGGTGCTACAACTGCTGCAACAACAGGCGCTGTGGGTGCGATAACGGGTGCAGGTGCAGAAACCGCTGGTGCAGCAACCGATGGAGCAGCAACTACAGGCGCTGCAACGATCGGAGCAGCAACAACAGGCGCTGCAGCTTCAGGCGTTACAACTGATGGCGCGGGAGCCGTGACAGGTGCAGCAGTCTCTACTGGAGCAACTGCAACTGGAGCAACCGCAGCAGGAGCAACCGCAGCAGGAGCAACTTCGGCAACAGGTGAGTAAGTCGGTGTCACGTGTGCAACAAAAGCGGGAGCCGAAGCAGGTGCCGCGGCAGGTACCGTGCTTGCTGTGCCGGGTTCAACGTAGGCAACAGGTGCTCCGGACAGTGCAGCACTTGAAGTGTGCTCATAGCCCTGATTATCTTGTTGACCTTCCTGATTTTCACCAGCCGAGCCTTCGTCCTGACCGCGACGACCACGACGGCTACGACGACGGCGGCGCTTACGCTCAGGATCGGCCTGATCCTGATCATCTTCTGCCAGGCCTTCTGCATCCAGTCCGGCTTGCAGGTTGGCCTGATCATCGTTTTGCAGCGGTGCTGGAGGACGCGGTGCGCGAGGAGGACGCTGCTCGGTATTGGCTTGGGCAGGTGTTGCTGCCTGATCCACTACTTGAGCGGTGTCTGATTGCACATTTTCGCTCGACTCGTCACGACGATTACGACCACGTCCGCGACGACCGCGACCAGCGTTGCGGTTGTCATCACCTTGCTCGCCTGTAGCTTCAGGAAGTGCAAGAGCTGGAGCGCGGTCTTCATCACGCGGTGCGCGTGGTGGTCGACGGTTATCCTGCTCTGCAGAGGTATCGCCAGCAGCAATTTTTGTTTCATTGCGGTTTTCAGGACGACGGCCGCGCTGATTACGATTACCGTTACCGCGATTGCCTTGCCCATGACGGGGGCGATCACGTGTTTCGGTTTTCTTTGGTTCTTCTTTTGTTTCTTCGGAAGAGCCGCCAGTGAGCCAGCCAATCAGACGCTTGAACAGGCCGGGTTTAGCCGGACCGTTATCTGCTGATTTAGGCGATGGTGTAGACGAAACCGGAGCAGGTTGAGAAGGCGTAATGCCTTTGACAAGTGCTTCAGGCTTGGTCTTGATCTCTTGCTCTTTTGGCGCCCAGCTCATGTCGGTCGATGGGGCATCGACGAGTTCAAAGCTGGTTTTGACGTCTTCGAGGCGAGGATCATCATGGCGCAGGCGCTCAATATGATGATGTGGCGTCTCAAGGTGACGATTAGGAATCAGAATCAGGTTAACTTTGAGACGCGATTCAATCTTGGTGATGTCAGCACGTTTCTCATTGAGCAGGAAGGTCGCAACGTCCACAGGTACCTGCGCATGAACGGCCGCAGTGTTTTCCTTCATGGCCTCTTCTTGCAAGAGACGCAAGACTTGCAACGCACTGGATTCGGCATCACGAATCACACCTGTTCCATTGCAACGGGGGCAGGTGATATGTGAGCCTTCATTGAGTGCAGGACGCAGACGCTGACGTGAAAGCTCCATCAGACCGAAGCGCGATATTTTGCCCATCTGGACACGCGCACGATCGAAGTGCAGCGCATCACGCAGACGATTTTCGACTGAACGTTGATTTTTAGTGTCTTCCATGTCGATAAAATCGATCACGATCAGACCACCCAGGTCACGCAGGCGCAGTTGGCGGGCGACTTCGTCGGCGGCTTCCTGGTTGGTGCGCAAGGCTGTTTCTTCGATGTCCGCGCCGCGTGTAGCGCGTGCGGAGTTGACGTCGACCGCGACCAGTGCTTCTGTATGGTCAATGACCACTGAGCCGCCAGAGGGCAGTTCCACAGTGCGGGAGTAGGCGGTTTCAATCTGGTGTTCGATCTGGAAACGGGAGAACAGCGGTACATCATCACGATAACGTTTCACGCGTGAAACATTATCCGGCATCACGACACTCATGAACGCCATCGCCTGATCGGCAATGTCGTCTGTATCGATCAGGATTTCACCGATATCAGGTGAAAAATAGTCACGGATCGCACGGATCACCAGACTGGATTCCAGATAAATCAGGATCGGTGCGGGGTTGTCCTTGGCTGCACCGTCAATCGCGGTCCAGAGTTGCATCAGATAGGACATGTCCCAGGACAGCTCTTCGACGTTACGGCCGATGCCGGCCGTACGCGCGATGATGCTCATGCCAGCGGGGATATGCAGCTGGTCCATCGTCTCACGTAGTTCCTGACGCTCTTCGCCCTCAACGCGACGCGACACACCGCCGCCACGAGGATTGTTAGGCATCAGAACCAGGTAGCGACCAGCGAGTGAGATAAAGGTGGTCAGGGCAGCGCCCTTGTTGCCACGCTCTTCTTTCTCGACCTGAATAATCAGTTCCTGGCCTTCACGCAGCGCATCCTGGATGCGAGCGGTACGAACATCGACACCTTCTTTGAAGTAGGTGCGGGCGATTTCTTTAAAAGGCAGAAAGCCGTGACGCTCTTCGCCGTAGTTGACAAAGCAGGCCTCGAGGCCGGGCTCAATGCGGGTAATGACGCCTTTGTAAATATTGCCTTTGCGTTGTTCACGGCCGGCAATTTCAATATCCAGATCGATCAGTTTTTGACCGTCGACGATGGCGACGCGTAGTTCCTCTTGGTGCGTTGCATTAAATAGCATGCGCTTCATGGGATGTTTCTCCATTTAAATGGCACGTCGAAATCGACGCGCAGCCGAGGGTACGCTGGCTGCGAAACACTGAAGCAGGCAAGAGGATCTGCGCGCAAATCACGCGCAGTGAAGGTCTTTAGACCGGCACGGCGCACCATTCGGCGCGGGGTTCATTCAGCAGGAAGTACAGAGTCAGGATCACAGTTGTGGATGACAAAAAAGTGCTGAGAACATCAGGCGAATCATACTCAGGCGCCTGGTGCAGGAAAAAACGGTTTCAAGCTCATGCTTCAGTATCGCGTGCGGAAAAGTGAGGACCATCCAAGCGTGTGGGCGTAACGTAATTACGTCGCAACGACACACTTTAGGAACATCCCGGCCTAACCGGCGACCAGTGACCCAGAGGGGGAAGAAAGCTAGCGGTACAATACAAGTCCGCGATCCAGACGGAGACGCGACAACAAATGCATCTCGACGCCAGAGGGCTTTCTAAACCCTTTCAGGCTTCGCGGATTATATGCCGCTTTTAGCCATGCGCAAAGATTACTCAGTTTTGAACTCTCAATCACCTCGCAATAGCACCTCGAATCCCCCCCCAGAAGCCGCACCGGCGGTTCGGATGGTCGAGGTGACTGAAGAACACGACGGCCAGCGTCTGGATAATTTCCTGATGCGGTTGTGCAAAGGCGTGCCTAAAAGCCATATTTATAAAGCAGTACGCGGCGGCGAAGTCCGCATCAACAAGGGTCGGGTGCATCCTGACTCACGCGTCAGTACAGGGGACATGGTGCGCGTGCCCCCGATGCGGCTGCCTGCACCTAATCAAAAACGTCCTGTCCCTGGCCTCGAATTCCCGATTATTTTCGAGGATGAGGGGTTGCTCGTGATTGACAAGCCCGCAGGCGTGGCTGTCCACGGAGGCAGTGGCGTTTCTTTTGGCGTGATTGAGGCGCTCAGGGCCTCGCGCCCTGAAGCAAAGTTTCTCGAACTCGCCCATCGGCTCGATCGCGATACGTCCGGGCTATTGATGATTGCTAAAAAACGCAATGTTTTACTTAGTCTGCATGAGATGTTCCGAACGAGCGGTGGGCGTAAGCATTACTTTGCTTTGGTAGAGGGCGACTGGGTCAACGATCGTCAGCATATTCGCTTTGCACTGACCAAGTGGACAACGCAGACGGGTGAGCGACGCGTAAAGGTTGATCCCGAAGGTCAAATAGCTCACACTATCGTTTCGTCTAAAAAGCGTTTTAAAGGTTACAGCCTGGTAGATGCTGAATTGAAAACAGGCCGTACGCATCAGATCCGGGTGCACCTGGCATCAAGCGGCTTTCCGATTGTTGGTGATGATAAGTATGGTCGCGACGAAACGCATGCTTATTTCAGTAAATTAGGGTTTTCAAGAATGTTTTTGCATGCACACCGGCTTGAAATGCCGCATCCATTGACAAAAGAAACCATGATTTTAGAGGCGCCGCTGCCAGAAGCGTGCACACGTATTCTCAAGCAGCTCGAAGAAAAATGAAAAAATACTCTGCGGTGGTGTTTGACTGGGACGGTACCCTGATGGACTCGACGCACAGCATTGTGACGGCGATTCAAGGGGCCTGTCGTGATCTGGAGTTGCCAGTCCCCGATGACGCGCAGGCTAGCTGGGTGATTGGATTACCCTTTGATCCCGCCTTGCGCCATGCCGTACCAGATTTGCCTGAATCGATGAAACCCTATTTTCTTGAGCGGTTTCGTACACATTATTTAGTGCGTGACCATCAGCTCAAACTGTTCGATGGTGTCGAGGATATGCTCGATGATCTGAAAGCTGCCGGGGCAAACCTTGCTGTCGCAACAGGTAAAAACCGGATTGGCCTGAATCGTGCGCTGACAGCCACATCGCTGCACAATTACTTTACCGCAACGCGCTGTGCGGACGAGACCTTCGGTAAACCTCATCCTGGGATGTTGCTTGAGCTGATCGACGAGCTGTTGGTTCCTGATCCGACCGATCTGCTGATGGTGGGCGATACCTCACACGATCTGAACATGGCGGCAAATGCCGGCGTCCATGGACTCGGGGTCACCTATGGTGCCCACCCCGAGCAGGAATTGCGTGCTTGTGCCCATCAGGGCATTGTTCACGATGTGACTGGGTTACGTACCTGGTTACTGGATCGCGTTACGCAATCCTAGCCGTTTCAAACCCGGTCAGGACTAGGGTTATGCATTTAAATCTGATCATATTTCATTAAGATTGGCAGTCCTTACTGGAGCCCCATCATGTCAAATTATCGTTATCCTCGCCCTGATTCATCGGAGATTACTCCCGAAGCAGTATGGAAAGGCAGACGTGAGTGGATCAAGGCCGCAGGTGTCGCCGCGACCAGCGCAGCGATGGGCGGCGCTCTGGCCAGTCTGCCTGCTTTGGGTCAGGCAGCCACACCGAAGGCTCTCGCGCCGCTGCCGGGCGAGCCCTCCAAACAATACGTATTGATGGAGCCTGCGACACCCTTTAAGGACGCAACTTCATACAATAACTTTTATGAATTTGGCATGGATAAGTCGGACCCGGAGCGCTACGCCCATACCTTGCAGACATCACCCTGGAATGTGCGCATTGAAGGTGAGGTAGTCACACCTAAGACCTTCGATCTCGATGCGTTACGAAAGCTCGCACCACTTGAAGAGCGTGTCTACAGGATGCGCTGTGTAGAGGGTTGGTCGATGGTGATTCCCTGGGTGGGATATTCGCTGTCTGCCTTGCTCAAGCAAGTCCAGCCCACTGGCAATGCGAAATATGTCGAGTTCATCTCAGCTGTGCAAGAAAAAAATATGCCCGGCCTGAGTTCACGTTCGATTGACTGGCCATATGTGGAAGGGTTGCGCATGGATGAGGCGATGCATCCTCTGACCTTATTAACCATGGGCATGTATGGCAAGGTATTGCCAAATCAGAATGGTGCGCCGGTCAGGCTTGTGGTGCCATGGAAATATGGATTCAAATCCGCCAAATCAATTGTCGCGATTCGCTTCGTTGAAAAGCAACCCGCTAGCAGCTGGATGAAATCTATTCCGAGCGAATATGGTTTCTACTCAAACGTGAATCCTGAGGTCTCACACCCTCGATGGAGTCAGGCGACTGAGCGCCGTATCGGTGAAGATGGTCTGTTTACCCCTAAACGCAAGACCCTGATGTTTAACGGCTATGGCAACGAGGTCGCATCGCTTTATCAGGGAATGGATTTGCGTAAAAACTTCTGAGCATACGATTTGATTTTGATCTGTCGACTTGAAGTTAAAGGCTTTGCTCCTCACATGCGAATCGCTGCATGAAAGCCTTCTCTGTTCAGGCCGTTGACCGGGCCAAGCCGTTGTTGTTCGTGGCAGGCTTGTATCCTTTGCTCCGCTGGGTCTGGCTTGGGTTGAATAACGGGCTGACGGCAAATCCCACGGAGTTTTTGACACGCTCGGCCGGAACCTGGACGCTGGTGTGCCTGCTCGTCACGTTATCGATCTCTCCCGTGCGTCAGTGGTTGTCCCAGCCCGCGTTGTTGCGCTGGCGGCGCATGTGCGGATTATTTACTTTTTTTTATGCCGTGCTGCACGCGCTGGCGTGGTCCTGGTGGGATCAAGGTCTCGCATTAGACAGCATGCTTGCCGATGTCTGGAAAAGACCCTTCATCATGGTGGGTATGGCTGCCTTTCTAACGATGACGTTATTGGCAGTCACCTCCACTAAGGGCTGGATGCGGCGCCTGGGAAGGCGCTGGCAGCAGGTTCACAGACTAATCTATCTGATCGGGTTATTGTCGATCCTGCATTACTGGTGGCACAAGTCCGGCAAAAGTGATTTCACAACCGTCTCGATATATGCCTGCGTACTCGCTGTATTGTTGGTGTGGCGCCTCATCAGATGGAAGTCCAGCCGTCCCTGATCGCAGTCCCTTATCTGTTACCGACTCAAGCCCGTTCCCGTCGTGGGAAGTGCCTGCAGTCGAGCGGCTGTTTGCAAATCAGGTTTTCCAGTCACCCACTCCGGGCGATAGTGGATCTGAAATGCTGCGATAACATGTCGCGTATTCGCATCCATCACTCCGGTTTCAGGCACGTTGTAACCCACACGTTTGAGTTGCGCCTGCCACCACTTCGCATCGGGCAACCCTTTTTTTGAAAACTCTACTTCGTATTTAGCAGCAGCGTTTTCATCAAACCATCGACCCACACCGTCGTGCGCGAGTTCTTTCCAGGGAAAAGACGGCCCTGGATCTTGTTTGCGCAGAGGCGCTACATCACTGTGACCCACGATATTTTCAGGTTTGATGTCGTAACGTTTGGCAAGGTCGCGCGTAAGTGCAGTGACGGTATGTATTTGTGCAATCGGATAAGGCGCTCCCATTGTTCCATTTACATTGCGATCCCAGCCTGGGTGGACAATTTCAATGCCGATCGAGCGCGGATTAATGTAAGTGCGTCCATACCAGCTGCTTTCGCCTGCATGCCACGCACTCATTGAATCATCTACCAGACGATATACAAGAGGAGGATTGTCATCAGTCACTACATAATGGGCACTGACATCTTTATTTGTCAGGACTGCGAGCGCCGTTGTTTTTGATCCAGCCGTGTAGTGCAGCACAATCATGTCGATGCGACTGTTCTGACCTTTAGCTTTCATTGAGTCATTGATCGTGTAGCGGCCTTCGCGCGACTGACCGGCACAGCCCGCAAGGATCAGAATGACGAAGATCGCGGCCAGGCGCTGGACAAAACGTATTGAGTTCATGATGCAAGAAATAGGAAAAGTGTGGGATGTTTATCAAGGACTGGGGTGGGTTGCGCTTTCCACTGTGCAATCGTGCGTGTCTGCACCCACTCATCGCTGGTGGTCAGTGAGCGTGCGACACACAGGCGTGTATTGCCTCGCAGATTTTCAATCAGTCCGCTAAACATTGCGTTATTGCGGTACGGCGTTTCGATCAGCATCTGCGTCTGTTTTTGCCTGGTGGACAGCACCTCCCAGTTTTTTAACTGTTTAACGCGTTCGGCCGGCTCAATTGGCGCGTAGCCATGAAAGGTAAAGCGCTGGCCCTCCAGGCCGCTGGCCATCAGTCCCAGCAGGATGGAGGATGGACCGACCCACGGTTTAACGGTGACGCCCCAGTTGTGTGCGATCGTCACGGCGCGTGCGCCCGGGTCTGCTACGGCAGGGCAACCTGCTTCAGAGACCAGTCCGATATCCTGACCGTGACGCAGTGGTTCCATCCAGGCCTCTAAGGCCGCATCATCGATGCGTGGCCCGAGCTCGTGAATGGTGATGTCCTGCAAAGGGTGCTTGAGCGCAGTGAGTTTTAAAAATGCCCGTGCCGTTTTAGCGTTTTCGGCAATGTAAAGTTTCAGCCCGGCGGCGGTTGATTGCACCTGCTGCGGCAGCCAGTCATTGATTGGCGAGTCGCCCAAACCAACCGGAATGAGATGCAGTGTGCCCTTGGCGGACGTATTTTTTACGATTTTTTGTGTATCAGTCATCTGAATTTACCTGACGTGCTTAAGGCTTGCATATAAAAGAGGGTCCAGGCCGCAGAGACTCAGCATTCTGGTCAGTTCAATCAAAGGTAACCCGATAATCGCGGTTGGATCTGTGCTCAGCATGCTTTGCATCAGCGCGATCCCCAGACATTCTGCTTTGGCGCTTCCTGCGGTATCGAAGGGCTGATCGATAGCAATGTAGCGATCGATGGCCGTGCTTGAAAGGGTGCGGAAAACACAGGTGGTCGGCACGTCGATACTTTGAATATGACCGTTGTGTATGACCGCCATGGCGCTGTGAAAGACGACAGTTTGTCCCGACATTTGCTGTAACTGGAGCCGGGCAGCCTCAGCTGTGCCTGGCTTACCCAATGGCAAGCCGTGCAGGCAGGCCGCCTGATCTGCTCCGATCACAATCGATCTGGGGGCGCGGGCAGCAACGGTCTGCGCCTTTTCGATCGCGAGCCTGAGCGCGAGTTGGTCTGGCGATTCGCCTGTACGTGGTGTTTCGTCAATTTCGGGTGAGACCACGGAGAAAGAAATTTTTAATCTTTCAAGTAACTCACGCCTGTAAGGTGAACTTGAGGCAAGTATTAAAGGGCAGGGGGGCGTAGTCATGAGGTGAGAGTGAAATTGACGATGACAGGGTAAACACGCTATTATCTCTTGCTTTGCTGCTTTTATAAAAGGCAGGCGGGCTAATCAATTTGGTTTTCCGTTGAGGGTTGGCACGGTGTGCTGGCAAGTAGTACTGAAAAGTGAGTCAGGTAAGGTGGGTAAATGACGGACTCAACCGCAATGCATTGTGTCCCTGGCTTGCCAGGTCAGATTGATGCGTTCGAATTTGCACGGCGCGGTCGTTCGCAGGCGGGTGTCTTCAGTGTTCATCGTCTGCAGCGTCTGCTTGATGGGCTGGCAGATCAGCCCTCTGTTGAGCTTGTCGCTCTGGATGAGGCACCCAAGGATCCCGGGTTAGTCAGGTATGTACTTATCGGGCAGTTAAATGCCTCTGGCAGACCTCAACTGGTGTTGCGGGTTCAAGCCAAATTACTGCTTGAATGCCAGCGTTGCCTGGGGCCGATGGTGCTTTCTGTTGACAGACAGACTGCTTTTGATCTGGTAAGACGCGAGGCAGATCTTGGCGAAGAGTCTTTTGACGAAGACAGTCTGGATGAGCCCGAAAAAATAGTAGGATCCCGCCAGTTTGAAGTGCTGGATTTGATAGAAGATGAATTGATTTTAGAAGTGCCCTATGTGCCGCGTCACGAACAGTGCACGGATATGGTTGAGACGGGGTCAGATGACTCTGAGGATGACAGTGGGGAAGAGCGTCCATCACCGTTTGCGGTGCTGGAGCAGCTTAAAACAAAGCGTTAAGTCGAGCCCAATCAAGCAAAGCTTAATTGAGTGAATTAATTGGTTATTACTAAGATGGTTGGCGTACAATTCGCCGATCCACAGGAGTTGTCATGGCTGTTCAGCAAAACAAAAAATCACCATCAAAGCGCGGTATGCACCGTTCGCACGACTTTTTGACGAATCCGTCAACGGCAATTGAGCCAAATACAGGCGAGCAACATATTCGTCACCATATCAGCCCAACAGGCTTTTATCGTGGTCGCAAGGTCCTCAAGACCAAAGCCGACGAATAATACGCGGTTGACAGGCATCACTCGTTAAACGTGTGACTGCGTACAATCACGTGGATTCCGTTATTCGTATTGCGATCGATTGCATGGGTGGTGACACAGGTATTGCTGTCACCGTCCCTGCTGCTTTCGAGTTCGCTACAAGCTTCCCTGACACAGAATTACTTCTTGTTGGCTTGCCCGACGAGCTGAGTACTGCTGTCCTGGCTGCGAGCAAGAAGTTTCCATCCGTATCTTCGAATCGGTATCGCATCGTACCGGCCTCAGAAGTCGTCACGATGGATGACCCGGTCGAAGTCGCCCTGCGCCGCAAAAAAGACTCTTCGATGAGGCTTGCTGCGCAAGCCGTCAAGGATGGTTCGGCCGATGCCTGTGTCTCAGCAGGTAATACAGGCGCATGGATGGCGATTTCAAGATATATCCTGAAGACGATTCCCGGTATTGATCGCCCTGCGATTGCATCGGCACTCCCCAACAAGAAGGGCGGCAATACAACAATGCTCGATCTTGGCGCGAATGTTGATTGCACGCCTGAGCATTTGTTGCAGTTTGCCATCATGGGAACTGCGCTGGCGCAGGTGGGCTCTTCAGGGCAGCAACCCTCTGTGGGACTGCTCAATATCGGTGAGGAAATCATCAAAGGCAACGAAACCGTCAAGCTGGCAGGCGAACTGCTGCGTAAAAGTTCTTTGAATTTTTATGGCAACGTCGAAGGTAACGATATATTCAAAGGCACCGTGGACGTTGTGGTGTGTGATGGTTTTGTTGGAAATGTTGCCCTTAAAAGTGCAGAAGGCCTCGCCCGGTTAATCGCACTTTATATTAGCGAAGAGTTCAAGCGTAACGCTCTGACTAAATTCATGGGTCTGCTTGCCATGCCAGTGCTTAAGCGTTTTCGCTACCGTCTGGATAATCGCCGCCTGAATGGCGCCGCATTGCTCGGGTTGCGTGGCATCGTGATAAAAAGTCATGGCTCAGCTGATGCATATGCCTTTGGTTTTGCATTGCAGCGCGCGCGTGATGCTGTTGTGAATGGATTGCTTGAACGTACGACCATTGCAATTGCTCAATTAACGAAATCCTCCGCTGTAATTGAAACTGAGTATTCCGGAGACCCAGCATGAGTGCATCCATGCCCTTTGCCCGCATTATTGGTTCAGGTAGCTATCTGCCACCGAATCTGGTCACCAATGATGCGCTTGCCGCTGATATGGCTACTCGTCAGATCGAAACTTCCGATGAGTGGATCGCAGACCGTACCGGTATCCGTCAGCGCTACATCGCTGATCGTGGTGTTAAAACCAGCTCCCTGGCGACTGAAGCCGCCCGTCGTGCCCTGGCTGATGCCGGGGTGGATGCAAGCGAGGTCGATCTGATCATTGTGGCAACCTCCACGGCTGACTTTGTATTTCCAAGTACGGCTTGCATTGTGCAGGCCGCTCTGGGTAACAAGGGTGCCGCTGCATTTGATGTACAGGCGGTCTGCAGCGGTTTTGTCTATGCGCTGACAACGGCTGACAGCTTTATTCGCGCGGGTCGCTCCAAGTGCGCGATCGTTATCGGTGCAGAAGTTTTTTCAAGTATTCTTGACTGGAACGATCGCGGCACCTGTGTGCTATTTGGCGATGGTGCTGGTGCTGTTGTCCTGCAGGCGAGCGATGCTCCCGGAATTATTGGTGCCGAGTTGCACGCTGATGGCAGCCAGATGAATATCCTGGCCGCGGCAGGAAATGTCGCTTACGGGCAGGTCACGGGTGATCCATTTCTTCGTATGGATGGTCAGGCTGTATTCAAACAGGCCGTGACGGTGCTGGATCGCTCCGCTCGCTCAGTGACTGCAAATGCAGGACTGACGATGAGCGATGTGGACTGGATGATTCCGCATCAGGCTAATTTACGTATTCTGAACTTCCTCGCACGCAAGCTTGAAGTGCCGATCGAAAAGGTCGTGATCACCGTTGATCAGCATGCAAACACCTCTGCCGCAAGTATCCCGCTGGCGCTGGATGTTGCGCGTCGAGATGGTCGTATTCAGCCAGGACACCTGGTGCTGTTGCAAGGCGTCGGAGGTGGCTTCACCTGGGGTTCAGTGCTGGTCAGAATGTGATGTTATTCATAACGGATTTATTTTTAGTTTAATGACGATAAATATGAAATTTGCGTTCGTGTTTCCAGGTCAGGGTTCACAGTCTGTTGGCATGATGGATGCCTGGGCGTCACATCCTGCAGCAATGAAAGTGGTTGCTGATGCGTCAGCTGCACTGGGCGAGGATTTGGGCGCGCTCATGAGTCAAGGTCCGGCCGAGCAATTAAGCCTGACGACGCATACGCAGCCTGCCATGCTGACCGCGGGTGTGGCGATGTACCAGGCCTGGTGTGCGGCGGGTGGCCCCGTCGCCTCCATGATGGCCGGCCACAGCCTGGGCGAGTATGCTGCGT
Organism: Sheuella sp.; assembly: GCA_030650995.1. Taxonomy (GTDB): domain Bacteria; phylum Pseudomonadota; class Gammaproteobacteria; order Burkholderiales; family Burkholderiaceae_B; genus Zwartia. The sequence goes on from JAUSCY010000048.1 coordinate 12,302, forward strand.
TGACTGCTGCGGGTTCGCTTGATCTCGCTGATGCGGTGCGTCTGGTACGTATCCGTGCTGACGCCATGCAGGCAGCTGTCCCGGTAGGCACAGGAGCGATGGCAGCGGTACTTGGACTCGATGATGATTCGGTTCGTGCAGCGTGCGCAGAGGCCGCTCAGGGCGAGATCGTCGAAGCAGTTAATTTCAATGCGCCATCCCAGGTGGTGATTGCCGGGCATGCTGAAGCAGTTCAGCGCGCCATGGTCGCTGCCAAGGCTCGTGGCGCCAAGCGTGCGATGCTCTTGCCAGTATCCGCACCGTTTCATTCAAGCCTGCTCAAACCTGCCGCAGATGTGCTTTCCAAAGCGCTGGCAGCTGTGACAGTTAATACGCCTGATGTTCCTGTAATCAATAATGTTGATGTGATCGTTAATCAGGATCCGGCTGCGATTCGTGACGCACTGGTACGACAGGCCTGGCATGCTGTTCGCTGGGTTGAAATCATTCAGGCGATGAAAGCGCAGGGTATTACCCATGTTGTTGAATGTGGCCCGGGTAAGGTACTTTCTGGTATGGTCAAGCGCATTGAGCCAGACATGGTGGCGATGTCCGTGACAGATCCGGAATCCATGCAGGCTGCCCTTGAAACGCTGGCTGGCGCAGCCTGAGGAAATGACGATGGACTTAAAAGACAAAGTTGCTTTGGTCACTGGTGCTTCGCGCGGTATCGGTCGTGCGATTGCGCGTGAACTGGCGGCCCATGGTGCGATCGTAATCGGTACTGCAACCACAGAGGCTGGTGCAGTGGGCATTACCGAAATGCTGGCCCCACATGGCGGGCGAGGAGTAGTACTTAATGTGACCGATGCGCCAGCCTGTGACGCCCTGATTGAGGCGCTTGGCAAAGAAACTGCAGGTGGACCGCACATCCTGGTCAATAACGCCGGAATTACCCGCGATACGCTTGCGATGCGCATGAAAGACGAGGACTGGGATGCCGTGCTCGAAACCAATCTCACCTCAGTATTTCGCCTCTCGCGCGCTGTGATGCGCAGTATGATGAAGGCACGCTGGGGTCGTATTATTAATATTACTTCGGTGGTCGGCTCAAGCGGCAATCCTGGACAAGCCAATTATGCTGCTGCCAAGGCTGGTGTGGCGGGTATGTCCCGTGCGCTTGCCCGTGAGTTGGGCAGTCGCGGCGTCACGGTAAACTGTGTTGCGCCAGGTTTTATTGAAACAGACATGACAAGTGAGTTGGGCGAGTCCCAGACAGCTGCATTACTTGGGCAAATCCCTCTCGGAAGATTGGGTTCTGCCTCCGATATTGCACACGCGGTTGCCTTTTTGGCATCGCCGAATGCTAGTTACATTACGGGTACAACTTTGCACGTTAATGGCGGCATGTACTTGTAATAGGTTTTTTTCTCCCGGTTAGCTATAATTCGCCGGACTTTTTCCTTTTGGAGATTTGCATGGAAAGCATCGAACAGCGCGTCAAGAAGATAGTCGCTGAACAACTTGGCGTTAATGAAGCCGAGATCAAAAACGCCTCTTCATTCCTTGATGACCTCGGTGCCGATTCGCTCGATATGGTCGAGCTGGTTATGGCACTCGAAGACGAGTTCGAAACTGAAATCCCTGACGAAGAAGCTGAAAAAATCACGACCGTTCAGCAGGCAGTGGATTACATCACTTCGCGTTCCAAGTAATAATCAATTCGCGGCATCAAGCGGAGTTATCTGCTGAGCTGTCGGGCGGTTGAGGCGATTAGTGTGTGGTTTTTCAGAGCTTTCAGCTCTGAGTATCAACACATTCAATGTCTTGGCCGCCTTTATCACATATAAGGAGTGATCCGTGAAACGACGTGTCGTCATTACAGGCCTTGGGATCGTATGCCCAGTGGGTAACGATATCGCTTCAGCCTGGGACAATATCGTTAACGGTCGGTCCGGTATCGGACGGATTACACGTTTTGACCCGAGTGCGTTTAACGCGCACATCGCAGGTGAAGTCAAAGGGTTTGACATCACTCAGTTGATTCCCCAGAAAGAAGCGCGCACGATGGATACATTTATCCATTACGGCATTGCAGCCGGTGTGCAGGCTTGGAAAGACTCGGGACTCGAAATTACCGAAGCCAACGCAGAGCGTGTGGGCGTCATCATCGGCTCAGGGATTGGTGGTTTGCAGCGCATTGAAGAAACTCAGACCGAGTATCTTGAGCGCGGACCCCGCCGTATTTCCCCGTTTTTTGTACCTGCTTCCCTGATTAATCTGATCTCAGGTCAGTTGTCCATCATGCTGGGCCTCAAAGGGCCCTCCTATGCTGTTGTTTCAGCCTGCACCACAGGTCTGCATTCGATTGGTGATGCCGCCCGCCTGATTGAATATGGTGATGCGGACGTCATGGTCGCTGGTGGTGCCGAATCTACGGTTTCGCCGTTGGGTATTGGCGGGTTTGCAGCAATGCGCGCGCTTTCCCAGCGTAACGATGATCCAACGACGGCTTCACGCCCCTGGGATCGCGATCGCGATGGTTTTGTACTGGGCGAGGGCGCTGGTGTTCTGGTGCTTGAAGAATACGAGCACGCCAAAAAACGTGGCGCACGTATTTATGGTGAGTTTGCCGGTTACGGAATGAGCTCTGATGCACATCACATCACGGCTCCTGACCGGGATGGTCCGCGTCGTGGTGTGGTCAATGCTCTGCGCAATGGCGGCATTAACGCAGACGAAGTCGATTATGTGAATGCACACGGTACTTCGACCCCGCTTGGCGATAAAAATGAAACAGAAGCATTGAAACTGGCTTTTGGTGATCACGCTAAAAAACTCGTGATCAACTCGACCAAATCAATGACGGGTCATTTGCTGGGTGCGGCTGGTGGTATCGAGGCTGTATTTACTACGCTGGCCGTGCATCATCAGATCTCCCCACCTACGATCAATATTTTCAACCAGGACCCTGAGTGTGATCTTGATTACTGCGCCAATACTGCGCGTGAAATCAAAATCGATGTGGCCTTGTCGAATTCCTTTGGTTTTGGTGGGACGAACGGTTCCATGGCTGTGCGTCGTCTTTGATCGTAGCTTGACAGACAGTTTGTATCTTTGTGTGACACTGTCCCGTCCTGTACGGGCAGTGGTCACGCAAACCCTTGTTCTTGCCTGTGCTTGTTCAGCCATGGCGCTGACAGCGGTCTGGAGTGATTTTCCGCTCTGGGCGGTGATTTGTATGGCCTGCCTGCCCTTGATGCCTGCGCTGTATACCTATGCAGTGCAGTCCCGAACTTATCCACTATTTTTGCGTTTACATCCCCACCATGCGTGGCAGATCGTCGCGCATGATGAGAAAAACACCCGGTCCGTGGCGTTATTACAGAGCTGGAGGCATTTTTTTGGGATCACGCTGAGCTTGAAAATCGTTAATTGTCCCCATAACGAACAGGAAACTGTCAGAATGACCGTCTGGCAATGCAATATCACCCCAGATGTTTACCGTCAGCTTTGCGTGATGGTTGCCTGGCGGCTCGATCAACCCCAGGCAGTTCGAAAACTGGAGACTGTGTGACTGAGCGTGACGTAGATGCCGAGTTAGTCCTCCGTGTACAAAACGGCGATAAAAAGGCATTTGACCTGCTTGTTTTGAAATATCAACGCAAAATCATGCGCTTACTGTCGCGGATGATCCGCGACCCAGCAGAGACAGAGGATGTGGCGCAGGAGGCCTTTATCAAGGCTTATCGTGCTTTGCCTCAGTTCAGGGGAGACAGCGCCTTTTATACCTGGCTCTACCGTATTGCTATCAATACCGCGCGCAACTGGCTGGCTACCAATAAACGACGTCCAAGCACTTCTTCTTCATTTGAAAACGAAGAAGGTGAAACTTTTGACGAAACTGAGAACCTAACTGATCACAGTACCCCTGAGTCAGAGCTTGCCAGTCGTGAAATTGCACAGACGGTGAACAAGGCGATCGAGGACTTACCCGAAGAATTACGTAACGCCATTGTGATGCGTGAAATAGACGGTATGACCTATGAGGACATTGCTCAAAGCATGAACTGCCCCATAGGTACGGTGCGTTCTCGAATTTTTCGGGCCCGGGAGGCCATTGCTACACGGTTACGTCCAATTTTGGGCAATACCGGTGACAAGCGCTGGTAAGGACAGATAATTATGCAAGAGTTAAAACAAAATCAAGCGAATCAGACTATCTCGGCTCAAGAGGTGTCGGTCTCGATATCCGCCTGGATGGATGGTGATGATCAAGCCACTATGCCGGATATTCTGGTGACGGAGCAGGGTAAAGAGACCTGGGAGTTGTATCACCTGATCGGCGATACTTTGCGCACCCCAGAGCTCGCGCTGCCCCCGGTGACAGAATTTTCCAGTCGTGTTTCACAGGCCATCGCAGCAGAGCCCACCATTCTGGCGCCGCGCACGCAGACGCCCAAGCCGAATACCGGGTGGGTGCGTCGTTATGGCTGGCCTGGTTTTGCGATGGCAGCTGCAGTAGCCAGTGTGGTGTGGGTTGCGCGACCATTTTTCGTCCCCGAAATGGTCACTCCTGTAGGGCAGGTCGCAGTATCGACACCTGCCAGTGTCCTGGCCTCCAGCCTGGATCCCAAAACGGTTCAACCTTACGTTAACGCGCATCGTCAGGTCTCAGGTCCTGCAGCGGTCAGGCAGGTATCTTTCGGAGCTGCTCAATAATGAGGGCCCGTCATGTTGGTTCATCGTTGCTGATGCTGGTATTAGCTGTCAGCAGTGCGGTTGCGCAAGGACAGTCACAGACCGCGCAGCAGCCCAACCTGCAGAGCGAAGCGCCAGTACAGCAGTCGGCTAATTCAAAACTGTTATCGCAAATTCAGCAAGCAGCCCACACTCTGAATTACGCAGGTGTATTCGCCTATCAGCAGGGTGGTGCGATTGAGTCCTCGCGTATTGTTCATGTTTTCGATGGCCAGAACGAAATAGAAAAGCTCGAGTTGCTTGATGGTCCGCCCCGTGAATATTTGCGTCGTAATGATGACGTGCAGTGTCTGATTCCAGAACAAAAAACGGTCTTGCTGGAAAAACAGCGCGGCGATCGATTTCCGGCATTGTTGCTGGCCAGTGCGCAATCTATTGATGCAAATTACAGCGTGCGTCCACTGGCGCAACCCATGCGCGTGGCTGGCAGAACTTGCCAGCTGATTGATATCGTGCCGCGTGATGCCATGCGTTATGGCTACCGATTGTGTGTAGACATTGAGTCCAAGCTGTTGCTCAAGGCGCAAACGCTCAATGATGCAGGTAGTGTGGTTGAGCAGGTTGCTTTTACTCAGATTAGTATCAGCTCGGCCATCCCGGATTCGATGCTGCAAGCGTCCTGGCCTACCGCGGACTGGGCAGTATTAGAGCCAGTTCAAAAAACGGTTGATCTGAAAGCGCTGGGCTGGCGTATTGAGGCGCCCGCAGGCTATTTGGCTACCTCGCAAATACAGCAACTTTTTGCTGAAAACAAACTCGTTCATCAGATGGTGTTGTCCGATGGCCTGGCAACAATTTCAATATTTATTGAACCTTATCTGAATGAGCGGTCTGACTACAAACCCCATGGCGCGGCGCAGGTCGGCTCTGTCAATCTCTATGGGGTAAAAATTGCAAATTTCTGGCTGACTGTTCTGGGTGAAGTGCCGGCTTCCACTCTTGAAAAGTTTGCACAGTCCATTCAATACGTTCCTGTTGCAGCCTCTAAATAATAAGCTGCAGCGGGGACGAGACAAACGGAGTTCATGATGCGAGATCTGTATCAATCTTATCTGTATCAGCCCGCTGATCGTGCGCGTCGCGCACTGGTCGCCCTCATGTTGGGGGTCGTCCTGGTCGCAGGGGGCGTACAAACACAGCAAGTACACGCACAAAGCGTAGCCTTGCCCGACTTCACTACCATCGTAGAGAAAGCAGAACCTGCCGTGGTCAATATTCGTACCACTGCAAAAATCAGTGCGCGCGCTCAGGCGCAAGGTGGTCAGGATCCGTATGAAATGTTCAGACATTTTTTTGGTCCTGACTTTCAGCCCCCAGGTCCTGGTGGCAAGGGCGCACCCCAGCCCGGCCCACGTGGCAAGCGTGCTGAGCCTGAGGAGCGTACCGTTCCTCGTGGCGTAGGTTCCGGATTCTTCATTTCTGAAGACGGCTATGTACTGACTAACCATCACGTTGTGGCCGATGCGACAGAAATTTTCCTGACCTTGACCGATGGCCGTGAATTTAAAGCCAAGCTGATTGGCAGCGACGAGCGCACCGATGTGGCGCTGCTCAAAGTTGATGCCAAAGGCATGTCGATCTTGCCGATTGGAGACGCGAAACAGTTGAAAAAAGGCCAGTGGGTCTTGGCAATCGGTTCTCCGTTTGGTCTGGACTCGACCGTAACCTCGGGTATTGTTAGTGCGCTGGGTCGTGATACGGGTGATTATCTGCCCTTCATCCAGACCGATGTGGCGGTCAACCCAGGTAACTCGGGTGGTCCGTTGCTGAATATGAAAGGCGAGGTAGTCGGTATTAATGCCCAGATCGTGTCACGCAGTGGTGGCTCGATGGGGATCTCGCTGGCGATCCCGATTAACGAAGCGATGTCTGTTGTTGAACAGCTGCGTGCTTCAGGCAAGGTTGTCCGTGGTCGTATCGGTGTGCAGATCGGCGAAGTGAGTAAGGATGTGTCCCAGGCAATCGGGTTGCCAAAAGCCGAGGGTGCATTGGTCAGTGGTGTTGAGCAAGACGCCCCTGCAGACAAGGCCGGTATTTTGCCAGGCGACGTCATCATCAGCTTTAACGGTAAGCCAATCAACAAGTTTTCTGATTTGCCCCGTCTGGTGGGTGAGGTCAAGCCAGGTACTTCAGCACCTATAGAGGTCTGGCGCAAAGGTAAGCCAGTCAAGCTTAAAGTAACCGTCGGTGAAATGAAGGTGGATGCCAAGGTTGTCGCCAAAGCCGAAACCGCTAAACCCGCCGAGGCCGCTACAACGGTTCTGGGGATGGGCGTAGTGCCTGTAGAGGCTGAGGTGCAGACTAAACTGCGTATCAAGGGCGGAGTTCAGGTGACTTCTGTCGAGGCGCCCGCCAGCAGCGCTGGTATTGCTGAGGGTGACATTATCTTGACGGCTAATGATACGGATATCACAGGTCCTGAACAATTTACCAAGATTGTGGCCGGTCTGGATAAAACCCGTCCAGTAGGATTGATGGTTCGCCGTGGCGATCAAACCCAGTGGGTCGCAGTCAAGCCCACAAAATAAGACAAGACCGGCTAGAATAGCGGTTTGCCGCAAAAGGGGCGCAAGGCGCCCCTTTTGCTTGTTGGCTCACTTTTTAGGCTTTATGCAGCACATTCGCAATTTCTCCATCATTGCCCATATCGATCATGGCAAATCTACACTCGCAGACCGGCTGATTCAGCGTTGCGGGGGTCTCGCTGCACGTGAGATGTCCGCTCAGGTTCTGGATTCGATGGATATCGAACGAGAGCGTGGAATCACGATCAAGGCCCAGACTGCCGCGCTGCACTATAAAGCCGCAGATGGGAATATTTACAACCTGAATCTGATCGATACGCCCGGGCACGTCGACTTCTCCTACGAAGTCAGCCGCTCCCTGTCCGCCTGCGAAGGCGCGTTACTGGTTGTCGATGCTTCTCAGGGGGTCGAGGCACAGACAGTTGCTAACTGTTACACCGCGATCGAGCTGGGTGTTGAGGTCGTACCTATCCTTAATAAAATGGATTTGCCGCAGGCTGATCCAGAGAGTGCACGTGCTGAAGTCGAAGACGTCATTGGTATCGATGCCTCTGATGCGATTCTGGCAAGTGCCAAAACGGGCATGGGTATCGACGAAATTCTTGAGGCAGTCGTTGCCCGCATTCCGGCGCCCAAGGGTGACCCTGCTGCGCCCCTACAGGCACTGATTGTTGATTCATGGTTTGATAATTACGTCGGCGTCGTGATGCTGGTGCGCATCATTAATGGCGTACTCAAGCCCAAGGACAAAATTACATTCATGGCAACAGGTGCTGTGCATCTGTGTGAGCAAACCGGTGTGTTCACACCGAAATCCGTTCCGCGTCCGCATTTATCGGCAGGCGAGGTTGGTTTTGTCACTGCCGGTATCAAAGAACTGAAAGATGCCAAGGTTGGCGATACGATCACACTCACCGCCAAGCCCGCGAGCAAGTCACTGCCTGGTTTTAAAGAGGTCAAGCCTCAGGTGTTCGCCGGGCTCTATCCGGTTGAGAGCAGTGAGTACGACCAGCTGAGGGATTCGCTTGAAAAGCTCAAGCTCAATGACTCTGCACTGATGTTTGAGCCTGAAGTGTCACAAGCGCTGGGGTTTGGTTTCCGCTGTGGATTTCTCGGTTTGCTGCATATGGAAATCGTACAGGAGCGGCTCGAACGCGAATTTGATATGGACATCATCACCACAGCTCCTTCTGTGGTGTATGAGGTGGTGTTGCGCAATAACGAAATTATTCATATTGAAAGCCCTTCGCGTATGCCCGAGGTTGGTAAGTTTATCGAAGTGCGCGAACCGATTGTGAATGTGACGTTATTCATGCCCCAGGAGTACGTTGGACCTGTCATGACACTGTGCACGACCAAGCGAGGCGTGCAGCTTGATATGACCTACCATGGCCGGCAGGTTCATCTGCATTACGAAATTCCCCTCGCAGAAATCGTACTGGATTTTTTTGATAAGCTGAAATCTGTCTCGCGCGGTTATGCCTCAATGGACTACGAGTTCAAGGAGTATCGTGCCGCGGATGTCGTAAAGGTTGATCTGCTGATTAACACCGATAAGGTCGATGCGTTGTCGACCATTTGTCACCGCTCAAATGCCCGCTATCGTGCGCGTGACGTAGTGTCCAAAATGCGTGAACTGATTCCCCGTCAGATGTATGACGTAGTGATTCAGGCAGCAATCGGTGCAGAGATCATTGCGCGTGAAAACGTCAAGGCCTTGCGTAAAAACGTGCTGGCAAAGTGCTACGGTGGCGATATCAGCCGTAAGAAAAAGCTGCTCGAAAAGCAGAAAGCCGGTAAAAAACGCATGAAGCAGGTTGGTAGTGTTGAAATCCCTCAAGAAGCCTTTCTGGCAATCTTGCAGGTCGATAGCTAATTCGAATTTAATCGCCAACGGGTTGAGCTGATGAGCTGGAATTTTGCATTAATTTTATTTGTGTTGCTGATCGTGACGGGTATCGTCTGGACGCTTGATCGTTTTTCTTTGCGTGCCAAGCGACGCCAGCGAGTCGAGGATGCGCTGGCTCTGGCGCGTCCGAGCTGGTCTGCTTTGCCTGCGCTCGAGGTTCGGGCGCGCGAAGAACAGATCCGTGCTGATCTCGGACGTATGCCCTGGTGGGTCGAGTATGGCGTGAGCTTTTTCCCGGTCATCTTGTTTGTATTTGTTTTGCGATCTTTTATTGTTGAACCGTTTCGCATACCCTCTGGTTCGATGTTGCCGACTTTACAGTCTGGCGATTTGATTCTGGTGAATAAATTTACCTACGGTTTGCGCCTGCCAGTGATCGATACCAAGGTTGTGCCGATCGGTTCGCCTAAGCGCGGTGATGTGATGGTGTTCCGTTACCCTGTTGATCCGTCGGTTGATTACATTAAGCGCGTAGTAGGTTTACCGGGTGACGAGGTCGCTTATCTCGATAAAAAGCTCTTTATCAATGGTAAAGAAGTGCCACGCAAGCGCGATGGCGAGTATTTTGAGCCGGACCGTGTGGCGTATACCGCACAGTTTACAGAGCAATTAGGCGATGTCTCCCATGAAATATTGCTAGATGAGCGAGGATCGCAGAATTTAGCACCAATATCGAACTTTCCATATCGTGAAAAGTGCGAGTACCTCCGTAATGGCATCCGATGCCACGTTCCAGAGGGTGTTTACTTTATGATGGGTGACAACCGCGACAATAGCCTGGATAGTCGTTACTGGGGATTTGTACCAGAAGCGAACATCGTAGGACGTGCCTTTTTCATCTGGATGAATTTTGGTAGCCTGGGTCGCATTGGTCCATTCCATTGATAGTGCTCAATTAATGTCACTTGCCGTACTAGAGACCGCTCTCGGTTATAAGTTTTCCAAGCCTGCCCTGCTGGAGCAGGCTCTGACCCATCGCAGCCATGGCGCACGCCACAACGAGCGTCTTGAGTTCCTGGGGGACTCGGTGCTCAACGTTGCCGTTGCGGCTTTGCTGTTCAATCATTACGGCACCCTCGACGAGGGTGATCTGTCGCGTGTGCGCGCCAATCTGGTTAAACAATCTTCGCTTGCAGACATTGCTCAAAAACTCGATCTCTCGCGCTTTTTGCGTTTGGGCGAGGGCGAGCTCAAAAGCGGTGGATTTCGTCGCCCTTCGATTCTTGCCGATACCTTTGAGGCGATTCTTGCCGCGGTCTACCTGGATGGTGGTTTTATCGAGGCCCAGGCCCTGATTGAGCGTTTGTACATCCCGATCCTTGAAAGCGTTGATCCTCTGACGCTGGGCAAGGATGCAAAAACTTTATTGCAAGAGTTCCTCCAGAGTCGCAAGCTCGCGCTGCCAATCTATAACGTGGTTGCAACGCACGGCGCGGCACATAGCCAGCAGTTTGAGGTGGAGTGCTGCATTCCGACACTGGATATAAAAGTTACCGCACCCGGTTCCAGCCGTCGTGCGGCAGAGCAGTCGGCAGCTAAGCTGGCGCTCGAAGGTGCTGAGGCGGCCAGCCCAGCACCTCTTAAAAAGCGTTCGACCCGGGCGCGTAAAACGGCACAACTTACGCTGCCGGTTGCGGTTGCCCAGGAGCTTAAATGACAGAAACAGCACATCGCTGTGGTTATATCGCAGTAGTTGGTCGTCCCAATGTGGGAAAGTCTACATTGACCAACGCATTGATTGGTTCAAAAATCACTATCGTTTCACGTAAAGCCCAAACCACACGTCACCGTATTCAAGGCGTTCTCACGCGTGAGCATGAGCAGTTTGTGTTTGTGGATACGCCGGGCTTTCAAACAAGACACGGTGGCGCGATGAACGTCATGATGAATCGTGTCGTGACGCAGACTCTAGCAGATGTGGATGTTGTGCTTTTTGTTGTCGAAGCTGGTAAGTGGTCGCCCGGCGACGCCAAGCTGCTGAGCTTATTGCACAATCCTGAAAAAACTATTCTGGTGATCAGCAAGATCGATCAGATCAAAAATCGCGATGAACTGTATCCATTTGTCACCAAGATCACTGCGTTATACAACTTCAGCGCAATTGTGCCGGTGAGTGCCAACAAAAAGCATCAGCTGGACCAGTTGCTTGATGAGGTAGCTAAGAGATTGCCGGAAAATGAAGCATATTTCGAAGCCGACACACTCACTGATCGGCCGATGCGTTTTATCGCAGCCGAGCTGATCCGCGAGAAGATATTTCGTCTGGTTGGTGATGAGCTACCCTATGGTTGTACCGTTGTGATTGAGCAGTGGGACGAGACCGATAAGGGCGTGAGCATTGCAGCCTGTGTCATTGTCGAGCGCGAAAGCCATCGTCCAATGCTGCTGGGCGTGGGGGGGACGCATATGAAACGTATTGCTTCCGAGGCGCGTCAGGATATGGCCAAGCTGTTGGACAAACCCGTTCACCTTGAGGTCTATATCAAGGTGCGCAAGGGCTGGGCGGATAAAGCCGCGAGCCTGCGCGATCTGGGTTATGAGTAAACGGGTATTACGCATACTCGATACGCCAGGCTACGTATTACATACAACTGCCTGGCGTGAAACCTCACTGATTGCCCAGATTTTTTCCAGAGATCATGGCTGGGTCACAATGGTGGCCAAGGGCGCCAAGCGCCCGCACTCCTTATTAAGACCGGCGTTATCCGTATTTCAGCCGTTGCTGCTCTCCTGGACAGGGGCCGGTGAAGTCAAAACGTTAATCCGCGCAGAATGTGCTGGTGTGCATGCACTGCCTGGCTCGGCCATGATGTCCTGCTGGTATATGAATGAGTTACTGTTTCGTTTATTGCCGCACGAAGACTCACATCCTGCTTTATTTGATGCGTATGTGATTGCTATGCAGCGTCTGGCTGCTGGCGAATCTGCAGCCGGTGCTTTACGCAGATTTGAATGGATTTTGCTGCAGGAGACGGGTTACGGGCTGGATACCGAAGAGCCTGACTTTGATGATGTGCAGCGCGAACCGGAGTTGCGTGTGAAACTGCGTGGAAGGCTTTCTGAGCATCTGGCCGGAAAGCCCCTGGCAACCAGACAAGTGTTGATGTCTTTGCAGAGATATCAGGCACCTAAATCGTCATAAAAAAATATACAAACTTTGACGCGCTGATTGACTCAAAATATTCGAATCAGAGTACCTCCTTTTATTTTAAAAATATGCCAAGATGAAGCCGTGGCTATTCGTTTAAAAGATGGCTGTTTGTTTTAAAAAGGTCTGATCAAGTTTGGATCTTTAACGCTAAGGTGAATCAGATGAACCATTCGCGCACAGTTAAATACGCTACAGAAACGAGTAAAAATCAAAAACAATTACTTTCTCGAATTGCCGTGGGGGTCATGATTGTTCGGGGGTTGGAACCAGAGTTTCCTGCTGCCGTGGATGAACAGCTGATACAAATTAAAGAAGCGCCTATCGAAAGCGGTGCAGAGATAAAGGATTTGAGGGATTTGCCCTGGTGTTCGCTCGATAATGATGATTCCAGGGATTTGGATCAACTCACTGTCACACGCAAAACGCATGGCGATGATTACTGTCTGTTAGTCGCAATCGCGGATGTGGATGCGCTGGTTAAAAAAGACACGCCGATCGATGAGCATGCCCTGATTAATACCCGATCGGTTTATACCTCGGCCAGAATATTTCCGATGTTGCCATTGAAACTATCGACCGATCTCACCTCGTTAAACCCAGACGAGGACAGGTTGGCGATGGTGTGCGAGATGCATTTTTCATCTGCCGGTCATTTGAAGTCCTCGGCTATTTATCGTGCGCTCGTTCGTAATCACGTTCAGCTTGCGTACGATGCGACGTCCGATTGGCTCGAAGGTCAGGCTCAATTGCCTACCGCAGCCTTACGTGTGAAAGATATTGAGTCGCAATTAAAGGTTCAGGATGCACTGGCGCAGAAATTAAAAGTATTGCGTCATGAACGTGGCTCCCTGGAATTTGATATTTTTCAGCCCAGAGCAAACTTCGTCGGTGATGAGATCGTTGAGATTACACAGCAGCCCCATAATCGAGCCAGACAGTTAATCGAAGAGTTCATGATTGCCACTAATGGATGCACGTCGCGATTCCTGGCTGCTGCCGGGATTTACTCATTGCGCCGCGTGGTGCGCTCGCCTGAGCGCTGGCTGCGAATTGTCAAGGTTGCACATGAAAATGGTTATCAGCTACCCCAGGAGCCAGATGCGCTTGCGTTAGAGGCTTTTCTTGCGCTGAAGCATAAAGAAGATCCTGTGCGCTTTCCAGACTTATCCCTGCTGATCGTCAAGCTGATGGGTTCGGGAGAATATATTGTTGAGAAACCCTCTAATCATCCTGTCGGACATTTTGGCCTGGCGGTTAGTGACTATATGCATTCGACTGCACCTAACCGCCGTTACCCTGATCTCATTACGATGCGCTTGATTAAATCAATCCTTGCGCACGAGCCACCACCTTACTCAGTCAAAGAACTGCAGGATTTGGCGGCGCACTGCACCATGCAAGAAGACGCGTCTAAAAAAGTCGAGCGTCAGCTGCGTAAATCAGAGGCGGCGCTTTGGTTACGTCCGTGGATCGGTCAGTATTTCAATGGGATCGTGACAGGTGCGAATGAAAAAGGTACGTGGATCAGGATTTTTGAGCCGCCAGTCGAGGGGCGTTTACTGGAAAGCCCGATTGATCACACTGTTGGCCAGTTAATTCGGGTCAAACTGATTTCCACGCACGTTGAGCGCGGATTTATTGACTTTGCTTCGAACGAATAAGGGATAATAAGCTTAAGTGCTGATCTAAGCGCAGGGAGCAACCCTTATGGACACCCAGGTCCGTCATTGGCACACGCTTTCCATCGATGAAGTTGCCAAAGAATTAAATACTGATCAGGCGACAGGTCTAGATTCTTCAGGCGTCTTGAGACGCAGGGAGGAGTTCGGATCGAATGTTTTGCGCGAAACGCATCGACGATCACCTTGGAAAATGTTGCTGGATCAGTTCAAGGAGTTCATGATTCTCCTGTTGATTGGCGCTGCAATCATTTCAGGTTTTGTTGGAGAGATAGGCGATACGCTTTTCATCATTGCAATTTTGGTTTTGAATGCAGTGATTGGCTTTGTCCAGGAGTTCAGAGCTGAGCGTGCGTTGGCTGCTTTGAAACGAATGTCTGAATCGAGTGCACGTGTGCTGCGAGATGGAAAAATAGAGACTATCGAAGCATCGGAGTTGGTGCCCGGTGATGTCGTACTGCTAGAAGCTGGAAACGTCGTCCCTGCAGATCTCCGTTTGATCGAGGTCGTGCAGCTGAGAGTTGATGAATCTGCATTAACAGGTGAATCGGTCGCTGTAGAGAAACAGATCAATCAGCAAACGCAGGCTGATGTGCCGCTAGGTGAGAAGATTTGTCTCGCATATCGTGGCACCTTAGTGACCAATGGACGCGCACGGGGATTGGTTGTTGCGACGGGAATGCAAAGTGAGCTGGGCAAAATTGCATCCATGCTGAGCGAGAATGATGACATCAAAACACCACTTCAAAAACGATTAGCAAATTTTGGCAAATGGATTTCAATCGCTGGTGTAACAATTTGTGCGCTAGTTTTTGGTATTGGACTCTTGCGTGGCGAGCCGTTGGTGCTGATGTTTTTGACTGCAGTCAGCTTAGCTGTCGCTGCCATTCCTGAAACTTTACCTGCGGTCGTGACTATTTCGCTTGCACTGGGTGCACACAAAATGGTCAAGCAACACGCATTGATTCAAAGTCTCCCCGCGGTTGAAACACTGGGCTCTGTCACTTTTATTTGTTCTGATAAGACAGGCACACTCACGCAAAATAAAATGCACGTGACGATGCTTTACGCAGATGGTGAGCAACGCACAGAAATTGGCACGATTAATTTGTCATCTGGTGACAGTCCCTGGGTAATGTTGTTCAAGGCGTTGGCAATCAGTAATGACGCCCATCTGGATCATCAAGGAATCATACAGGGCGAGCCGACGGAGGCGGCTTTTTTACAAATCGCCCAGCAGGCTGGCCTCAACAAGGCTGCTCTTGAGGCAGACACGCCCAGACTGAAAGAACTGCCTTTCGACTCTGAAAGAAAGCGTATGTCGACGTTTCATCGCTCAGGTGAAAATGTTATCGCATACACCAAGGGATCGCCCGAAGCCTTAATTCCGCAATGTTCAGCAGTACTTAACGCTAACGGCTTGCAAGCGATTGATCGGGATGCACTGTTGCGCCAGGCTGAAAATATGGCAGCAAATGGATTGCGTGTGTTGGCATTTGCTTATCGCAATTGGGATAGTTTGCCTGAGAGTGAGTTACCAGAGGAGTTGGAAAATACACTGGTTTTTCTCGGATTTGTCGGATTGATCGACCCGCCACGCCACGAGGTGAAGGAAGCAGTTGCGCTGTGCAAGTCGGCGGGTATCACGCCCGCGATGATCACCGGCGACCACGCTGCGACGGCTCGCGCGATTGCGTATCAATTAGGCATATTGGTCAATAGTGATGATCGGGTCATGACGGGTGCTGAACTTGCGCAATTAGACCAGCACGCGTTCGAGGCGCTGGTCACTTCGCTGCGTGTCTATGCCAGAGTGGATCCCTCACAGAAAATCAGAATTGTCCGTGCTTTACAAAGCAGAAGCGAAATCGTCGCGATGACTGGCGATGGGGTCAATGACGCCCCGGCGCTAAAGGCCGCTGATATTGGCATCGCCATGGGTAAAAGCGGTACAGATGTTGCGCGCGAAGCGTCCCGTATGGTTTTGCTCGATGATAATTTTTCTACGATTGTGCACGCGATACGCTACGGTCGCCGTTTGTATGACAACACCCGTAAATTTGTTCGTTACGCTTTAGCGACTAATTCTGCTGAGGTGTTAACTATTTTTATGGCTCCATTTTTAGGGCTGCCCATCCCTTTATTACCCACGCAAATATTATGGATTAACCTCATTACTGATGGTCTGCCTGCGTTAGCCCTCACCGCAGAGCCTGCGGAGCGGGGGGGTATGCGGCGTCCACCGCGACCGGTAGGTGAGAGTTTGTTGGCCAATGGAATGTGGCAGCACATTATCTGGGTGGGTTTACTGATGGCCGCCCTGACTTTGTCCGCTCAAGCCTGGGCACAGCATACTGGTTCAGAGCATTGGCAGACCATGGCTTTCGCAGTCATTACACTTTCGCAGTTAGGCCATGTCATGGCTATCCGCTCGGAAAAAGAGTCGCTATTTAGCATGGGAATCTTTTCGAATAAACCGTTGTTGCTTGCTGTCGTAGTCACTTTCGTTTTGCAATTAGCTACTATTTATGTGCCGGTATGCAACGTGATTTTCAAAACTGATCCATTAACCATGCACGAGCTTGCCATTTGTCTGGCACTCTCCAGTGTGGTGTTTTTTGCAGTGGAGATAGAGAAGTGGCTGATCCGTCGCGGCTGGCTATACCGCCCGAGAAAGCATTAATTGATTCGTTTCTGTTAAGAAAAAATCCTCAATGAATCTGCGGGCGACTTAATTAATAACCGTCGTGACTAGGCTGTTAATACTGCACGGCCAGTTACTTTACCCTCACGCAGTGAGGTGAGAACTTTGTCTGCATCCGCGAGCGGATGCTTGTGCACTGGTATAGGGGTGATCTTGCCGGCTTTGACCAGTTCCATGAGGTCTCGCATTTCTTGTAGCGAACCTGTATAGCTGCCAAGGATTTGCAAGGCTTTCATCGGGATGAAAGCAATCGGCCAGGGTGCTGCACCTCCAAACAGACCTACGATCACCAGTTTGCCGCCTTTGATCAACACGTCGAAAGCCAGGCCACTTGTTGATGGCGCACCCACCAGATCAATCACCGCCTGAACGAGTTTGCCGCCATTTGCCTGGATGATTTGTTGTGCTGCATCAGGTGCTGCGCCATCAATAGCTGCCATCGCGCCAGCATCGAGTGCCGCTTGCCGCTTGACCGGATCAATGTCGACGACGATGGCGCCAGTACCGCCTTGCGCCTTGACCAAAGCCAGGCACATCAGTCCCAGGCCACCCGCACCCATGATCACGACAGGATGCTTCTGGAAGGTCTTGGCGCCAACTTTATTGAGCGCGCTATAGGTCGTGATGCCAGAGCAGGCGTAAGGAGCGATCTCAGCTGGATCCAGGTCACCAATATCCAGCAGGTACTTGGCATCTGGTACGAGGATGTGATCCGCATAGCCACCATCACGGTGTACGCCGAGGTACTGAGGTGCCGCACAGTGATTATCTAAATGGTCTTCCACGCAGGCCGGACATTTGCCGCAACCGATCCAGGGGTACACCAGATAATTTTTACCAATTGTGACGCCGCTGGCTTCTGGGCCCATAGCTACAGCCGTTCCTGCTGTCTCATGACCCATCGTCATGGGTAGTTTGATGCCACGGTCTTTAAGCGATAGTGTGCGGCCGTTGCCCAGGTCGTAACCCCCTTCCCAGAAATGGATGTCGCTATGGCATACGCCAGCAGCGCGGACTTCTACCAGTACCTCTTTCCCTTTTGGGATAGGGGTTGGGTGTTCCATGAGTTTAAGTGCGGATTTAAAATCAACGACGCAATAGCATTTCATTTTTATGCTCCTTGATTCAATCAGTCTCAAGCCAGGGAGGAAGCGGGATTGAGCTGATTGAGATTTAGATTTTGAAATTATTTGTTGTGTTTAATTGCTGTACCGTTTGATTACATGATCAGTTCGATCAGACGCGGACCTTTTTCTTTTGCCGCTATCTTTAACTCTCTGGTCAAGCCCTCAAGCGTAATCACCTGTGTACCAGGTATGCCGTGGCCTTTTGCAATCGAGACAAAATCCAGATGCGGGCCATCCAGATCCAGCATGCGCGCAGCGTTCACGCCTGGAGCTGGACCCCCCATGTTGGCCAGCTCGCCGCGCAGAATCTTATAGGTGCGATTCGCACAGATCACCACGGTGACGTCAAGCTGTTCGCGGGCCATCGTCCATAATGATTGAATCGTATACATCGCACTACCGTCACCAATGACAGCCAGTACTTTACGATCAGGACAGGCAATCGCAGCGCCAACCGCGGCAGGTAAGCCAAAGCCAATGGAGCCACCTGTGATATCGATGGCATCGTGCGGTGCGGCAAGCGGCAGGAATTTGCCAAACTGACGGCCTGAGGTGACCGCCTCGTCGATCATGATGCCATTTTCAGGTATGCAGGCAGCAATCACCATTCCCAGGTTGTCAGCGGTCGCCGTCCCTGTCGGCAAGTCTGTCATGATCGGACCATTCGACAGTTGCGCTGGCGCCGTGTTCTGCGCACCGAGCGCATCAACTAACGCTTGCAAGGTGGCCTCGATATCGTGGGTGAGTGTCGCTAACTGATGCACTGCACAATCGGGTTGTTTGATCATGCGTGGCTTGTCTGGGTAAGCAAAAAATGCCACCGGATTGGCGCTTCCAATCAGGACCAGATTTTTTGTGTCCTTCAACATCTCTACCGCACCGAGCACCGGGAAGGGGAGCGCGTCAATATTGACGCGGCCACGGCCACGCTCCATGCGGGGGTTGCGCGGTTCAGCAGCGAGTTTGCAGCCTGTGTGTGCCGCGATCTTGCCCGCAAGAAGCGCAGACTTGGCGCGTAGTGCTGGACCGCCTAGCAGGAGTGTTGTGTGCGCGGCTACGCTGCGATTGGACAAAAGCTTTGCCATCGCCAGGACGGACTCCATCAACGGTGCAGCAGTAGTCTGAGCCGGTGCTGTTGAATAGTGACCTGGTTCCGAGTATTCCCATGCGCAGTTCGCGGGGAGTACGAGTGTTGCGATGCGACCAGGCGTACTGCGGGCCTGCGAAATAGCTTCTGCAGTATCGAGCGGCGCCGCAGTGGCTGACATCGTGGTTTTGACCCAGTTTGACATTGGGCGTGCGACCGCTTCGACGTCAGAGTTCAGCGGTGCATTGTTATGAATGTGATCCAGAGCATGCTGACCAACAATATTGACAATGCCTGAATTAGCGCGTTTGGCGTTGTGCAGGTTAGCCAGCCCATTTCCGAGGCCAGGTCCGAGGTGGAGCAGCGTTGCCGCAGGCTTTTCAGCCATACGGTAGTAGCCATCTGCAGCGCCCGTCACAACGCCCTCGAATAAACCCAGCACGCAGCGCATCTTTGTCGCGCGATCTAGCGCTGAGACAAAATGCATTTCCGAGGTACCTGGATTGGCAAAACACACATCCACATCGCCTGCCAGCAGGGTGTGAACCATTGCTTCTGAACCGTTCATTTAGGGTGTTCCTGTTTTGTTTTTCATGGTTTCGCGTGCGATCACAACTTGCTGAATTTCTGTCGCACCCTCATAAATTCGTAATGCTCTGATTTCACGATACAACATTTCCATCGGGTGTCCTTGTTTTACACCCAAACCGCCGTGGATTTGTACGCAACGATCAATGATACGTTGTGCGGATTCTGTCGCAAACATTTTTGCCATGGCAGCTGACCGAGTCGTGCGTTTTTGCAAGATATCGCGTTCCCATGCTGCACGGTAGACCAGCAAGGTCGCGGCATCGATTTCAGTACACATGTCTCCGATCGCAGCTTGTGTAATCTGCAGGTCAGCCAGCGTTACGCCAAACATCTGGCGGGAGGTGGAGCGGTCGATCCCCATATCGAGCGCAGCTTCGGCAAAGCCCAGCGCTGCAGCACCCACTGAGGCACGGAATACATCGAGGTTTTGCATGGCGACTTTGAAACCCTTGCCAGGTTCTGTCAGCCGCTGCGAAACCGGAATCTCACAGTCTGTAAAAGTGAGCGTACCAATCGGATGGGGTGCGCACAGATTGAATCGTTCTGTCACTTTTAATCCAGGTGTATTTGCATCGACTACAAACGCAGTCACGCCATCTACTTCATCGTTCTCAGTACGCGCGAACACAGTATAAAAATCCGCGATGTCGGCGTTGGAAATCCAGGTTTTCACGCCGTTGATCCGATAGCCATCTTTTGTACGCGTGGCGCGTGTGGTCATGGCTGCAGCATCGGAACCCGCATCAGGTTCCGATAAGGCAAAGGCAGCCAGCATTTTTCCGGAAGCTACATGAGGGAGGTATTTCTGTTTCAGATGATCTGAGCCAAACAGGGAAATCGGACCGCTCCCCAGGCCCTGTAACACCAAGGCAAAGTCCGCCAGTCCATCGTAATAACCCAAGGTCTGGCGCAGCAGGCACAGACTTCGCGAGTCCAGTCCCGGCAGTGCGCCACCGTATTCTGCAGGCACACAGTAGCGCAACCATCCAGCATCGCCCAAAAGTTTGACGAGCTCTTGGCAGCGTTTGTCCACGCTGCCTTCGTGAATGCGGGTATGCAGATTGGCACGTGACCAGCAGTGCAGATCTTCGTGCAGCTGACGGTGCGAATCATCAAAAAATGGCAATAGCATTGAGTCGGCGTTAAACATAGTAATGATCCTTTAGGATTCAGTCAGTTTATATGTTCAGTAAATTTATATATTTAGTATTTATATGTTCAGCATTTATGTGTTCAGCAAATCAAATTTCATTTGTACATAGCGTGTAGGAATTTCAAGCCGGGCAAAATAAATCACACGCTCTTTGATGCAGGCGAATCTTCTGATTTCAGCTACCGGGGCCGATAAGGGAAGATGCAGTGCTTCGGCGGAGTCTGCACCGGCCTCGATAATCGTGAGCAGTTGACCTGCATGGGTTAATTCTTTGCCGTGGAGTTCATCAAGTACGGGGGCGACAGTAGAGTGGCGATAGCGCCCGGGATGCAGACGGTAAATTTCGCGATCCAGGAACACTTCCGTATAGCAAAATGGACCGGATGAAGTGGTATGAATACGTCTGAGGTATTGAAAACTGCCTTCTTTGCTATATGGGCAATCCATGCCGAGTGAAGCCGGAAGCTGCATATCGGCATTGGCTTCCATAATCGTTGTGGTCCCCAGTGCGCTGGATAATGCTACGGTCTCAACCCAGGTTTTTGGCAAAGTGAGCTTGAAGGTTTCAGGCAGTTCGTCATTGACATAGGTGCCTGAGCCGCGGGAACGATGGATCAGCCCCTCGCGCTCGAGCAGTCCAAAAGCTTGTCTGACTGTTGCGCGGGATACGCCCAGTGTTTCAACGAGTGATTCGAGCGGGGGAACTTGTTGGCTCGGCGGCCAGATCCCGCGTTGGATGTTACGGCGAAAAATGGTAGCCACTTGTAAATAGAGTGGCTGTGGACTGCGCGAATACAACAAACCAGCTGAAGGGTTCAAGCTTGCTCTCTCAATAGCTGATCAGCCATCTCGCGCATCTTGTGTTTCTGAATTTTGATGGCGTTGGCGCTTTCGATCGAAGGAAACGCGGCGAGTACCTCAAAACGGACAGGTACTTTAAAAGCAGCCATGCGGCGCTTACATTCTGCGGTCCAGCCTGCCTGATCGGCTTGCGCGCCATCGTTCATGATGACGAAAGCAACTGGTAGTATTTTCGTTCCAACAGTTGCACCGACTACCTGACAGGCTTTCACGCCAGGCAGTGTTTCGACCGCCTGTTCGATCTCGATTGGATTGACCAGAAAGCCAGACAGTCGCATGGAGTCGCCCATACGCGCCTGGAAAACGAACTGTCTGTCACTCACGGTATAGCCGAGATCTCCGGTTTTAAAGTAGCCATCAGCAGAAATGACTTTGTTAGTCGCCTCGGGATTATCCAGATAGCCTTGCATACGACTGGGTGAATTGATTTCGATTTCGCCAGACTCACCGTTGGCAAGGATCTCGCCGGTCTCAGGGTCTGAAACACGGACACGCGCAGAGGGGTGAATCAGTCGGCCTCCAGCCATATATCGCACGCTGACATCACCTTCACTGGGATGCGTCGGTTGCGCAGCGACCAGCGCTTGCAACTCGCTGGATCCGTATAATCCGGTTAATGATAAATGATTGCGTTCGGCCTGCTCGAGCAGATTAGTAATTGCAGGTGAAAAGTTCGCAAAACCAAATAACTGACAGCTCTCGAAGTCTTTTGGTGAGTGGGCGGTTTCGAGTAATTTGAGAATCGATTCGTTATTGGCGTAAGTGTGTGAAACCTGATGCCGTCGAATTTGTTCCAGCGTACTGGCTGTATCTGTGACGGGTTCACACACGACGGTACTGCCGGTCACCAACCCTCCCAGGAGCGTGCAAAAACCAAAAGCTCCACAAAAAGGTGCACTGGCAAAAATGCGGCTGGTCGCGTCATAGCCATAGGCTTCTTTCATGGCATCGCCGTGTGTCAGCAGGCTCAGATGGTCATGCAGCACAAATTTTGGTAATGAAGTTGTGCCGGAAGTCGTAAAACAGAGCACCCCAGCGTTGCCGTGCGGTGGCGGGACTTCGCAGGGTGTTTGAGCGAGCAGGTCAAAAGAATGAACCGTGTGGCCGCGCGCAGCGATCGCCTGCGTAGCGGGGCTTTGGCTGTCACCCAGCGTGATCACACTGCGTAATCGCTGCATGACCTCCTGATCAACATCGGCGAGGATATCAGCGAAGGCAATTCCTTTGAAGTCTGGCCACATGACTAGCCAGTCAGCTCGACCGCGACCAATAATATCGGCGACTTCTTTGCTGCGAAAGCGCGTATTGACGGCCAGTACGGTAGCGCCTAAATGCGCGCAAGCAAGGAATGTCTCTACCCATTCCAGACAATTGGGCAGCCAGATCGCGACCCTGTCACCGGCGGAAATCCCTAGTGCTGCCAAGTTGCCTGCTAGTTGACGCGACTGCTGATCCAGCTGACTGAATGTGGTGGTGACATGACGGTCGATCAAAGCAGGGTGGTCACCATGCGTACGCGCAAGATTCGCCATCCGCGCGGCGAAATAAGTTGGCAGAGTAATCATCAAAAAAATCCATCAAACAGTGAGTTGTTCATATGGTTACGAACAGTTGAGGTGTACTATTGTTTAAGTCAGAATATCACTATAGTACTTATTTACGTACTTTATTATAAAAAACCAAACGGCTGATTGCCGTCAGGAGTACATATGAAACTAAGACGATTTGTATTGAAGACGCTGATTGCCTCTGCGGCATTAACTTTTTCGGCAATACCCGTGAGTAGTGCGCTGGCGCAGGCGTTCCCGACACGGCCTGTCACAGTAGTCGTTCCATATCCCGCAGCGGGTGCCGCAGATATATTTGGCCGCTCGATTGCCCAGGCGATGGAGGAAACGCTCAAACAGCCTGTTGTGGTTGAAAACAAACCCGGCGCAGGTGGCAACTTAGGAATGACCTACGTCGCGCGCAGCAAACCCGATGGCTATACCATCGGACTCGGCACGATTGGTACGCAATCCATTAATCAGTTCATCTACCCAGAGATGCAGTTTGATCCGGAGCGTGATTTGATTCCGATTGCATTAGTCTCGACCACACCTAACGTTCTGGTTGTCTCCGCAACATCACCCTGGAAAAATCTCGGTGATGTGATCAAGGCCGCGCGTGAGTCGAAAGATAAAAAACTCTCATTCGGTACGCCTGGTATTGGTTCTTCGCCCCATTTGACGGGTGCATATTTTGAAGCAATGTCGGGTATCGAGTTATTGCATGTGCCTTTCAAAGGCGTTTCAGCCTCTATGCCTGCATTGATTGGTGGTCAGATCGACTTGTTGTTTGACAATCTATCGGGTTCGATTAACCAGATCAAAGATGGCTCACGCGTGCGTGGGATCGCAGTGACCTCGGCCCAGCGTAGCCCGCTTGCTCCCGATTTGCCGACCTTTGCCGAAATGGGGGTGACGGGTTTTGATGTGACCGCGTGGTTTGCAATTTACGTGGCCAAGGGTACTCCCCAGCCAATCGTCGACAAACTGATCGAGGCTGCTCGCGTAGGCCTTCAATCCCCGAAGGTCGCTGAGGCGTATGTAAAGCTTGCAGCCGTCCCTGGTAATTTGTTTGGCCCTGATCTGGGTGCCTTTGAAAAGGCGGAGCGCCAGAAATGGGGCAAGCTCGTCAAAGACAGAGGAATCCAGGCACAATGAATGGCGCAACTGCATTAGTGACGGGGGGCAGTCGCGGCATTGGCCGCGCTGTCGTGCAGCGTTTGCTGGCTGAGGGTTACGAAGTCATTAATTTCAGCCGTACTGCACCGAAAGAAATTCTGCCAGGTGAGATTTTTGAATCCGTCGATCTCGGCAATGCTGCGCGTACACGCGAGGCGGCGATGGATTGGGCGGCTAAAAAAGATATCCTGAACCTGGTGAATAACGCTGGCATGATTCATGTCGGCAAGATCGAAGACATCACGCTCGAGCAGATCGATGATATGGTCGCGCTCAACATGGTTGCGCCACTGTTGTTGTTGCAGTCGGTATTGCCAGCGATGCGCACGCATAAATTTGGTCGCGTGATCAATATCGGCAGTCGCGCAGCGCTAGGTAAATTTGGTCGAACTGGATATGGTGGTACCAAAGCAGGTTTGGTTGGTATGACCCGGACCTGGGCATTAGAGACTGCTACGCAGGGCATTACAGTCAATGCGATTGCTCCAGGTCCGATTGAAACAGAGTTGTTTACAGCGTCGAATCATCCTGATGCACCGCAGACAATTAAGATTCGCGAGTCGATTCCTGTGGGACGATTTGGGACACCTGAAGAAGTTGCTCATGCTGTATCCATGTTCATAGATAAGCGGGCAGGTTTCATTACTGGGCAGTTGTTGTATGTGTGTGGTGGGATGTCTGTCGGACTGACAGGTTGAATCTCACCCTCGCATGATCAAGAAAAATGAATTAACGCATACCGCTTTTGCTACTTTACTTTTAGTTGGCCTCGTGATGGGCGCGAATCACGTTGCAGCCCGCGTTGCGTTTAATCATGGTCTGGATGTTGCTACGGCTGTGACCGTTCGCAGCGGCGTCACGGCTATTGTCGTGACTCTGCTGATTTTGATTCAGCAAGTTCCAGTTCGTCTGACACGCCAGCATATCCAGATACTGCCTGTGATCGGTATTCTGATGGCGATCCAGAGCGTGAGTATTTATTCTTCAGTCGTCAGACTACCCGTCTCTCTGGCATTGCTGGCTTTCAATACTTACCCATTGTGGATCGCTTTATGGGCTCGCGTGTTGTATGGCCATCATCCTGAGCCACAGGTATTACGTGCGATGCCCGTATTGTTAATCGGACTCGCGCTTGCGCTGGATGTGTTTGGCGCGACCTCGGGTCTGGGCGTGAAAGGACAGTGGAGTGAAATCGGTGTGGGGGTTGCCTTTGCACTGACCGCTGCAGCCACGTTCGGTCTGGCGATGGTGCTGACTCAGCATAAAGCTGCCGATCTTGACGGACGCGTGCGAACGGCTGCAACGATGTGGATGATCGGTATGCTTGCGCTGATCGGGACAAAACTGACAGGCGATTTTCACTGGCCTCACGCGGCGGCTGGCTGGTGGGGATTGGCTGCGTTGTCTGTTTTGTACGGCACGGGATTTACCATCATGTTTACGGTATTACCCCGTCTGGGCGTAGTAGGTAACTCCGCGATTATGAACGTCGAACCAATCTTTGCTCTGATTCTCGCGTGGCTGATTTTGGGTCAGTCAATTGCCTGGATCCAGGTGCTGGGGGCATGCATCGTAGTCGCGACTGTCATCAAAATTGGTTTAAGAAAACAATCATCATGAGCATCACACCTGCCTTCGAACCCGGTGAAAAAGTCCAGCATGTCAAGACGGGTGGTTTTTACCGGATCATTTGTCTGGCAAAGATTGAGGCCACTCTGGAAGACGCCTATGTGTATCAGGCGCTTCGCAATATGACTTTCTGGATCAGACCACAGGCTGAAATGCTGGATGGTCGTTTTGTGCGTGCAGAGGAATCAGGATGATCTTTTTGGATCCGGGCGGACGACTTGTTTGGCCAGGCCGATTTTTTCAAGCAGCCAGACCGAGGCGTAGGTCAGGTCCAGCTCAAACCAGAGATGCCCATGCTTGGCTGAGCGCGGTTGTGCGTGATGATTGTTATGCCAGCCTTCGCCCATTGCAATAAGCGCGACAAACCAGTTGTTACGGCTACGGTCGGTCGTCGGGTAATTCCGATATCCGAATAAGTGCGCAAGTGAATTGACCGACCATGTGATGTGCCAGACAAGTACCGTGCGCAAAAATACACCCCAGATGAGTACGCTTGCGCCAAATTGCAGCGCATCCGATAGGGAATTTCCGGACAGAAGAGAGAAACCAGCACCTGCAAGAAAAAAAAGCGCCCAGGAACCGATTACGATCATTGCGTAGAGCGGACCTTCGAGTTTTTTATAGAATGGATCGCGCAAAATATCCTTTGCGTAGCGGGAATAAATTTCTAGTCTGCTGACGTCACAGTTCTCAATCACCATCCAACCCATATGCCCCCAGAGAAAGCTCACCAGCGGGCTGTGTGGGTCCTCGACATCATCAGAGTGTTCATGATGACGCCGGTGAATGGCGACCCAGTGCGCAGGCGTATCTTGCATGCAGCACACACCGAGCACGACAAAAAAACGCTCAAGCCATTTAGGGCAGACTAAACCGCGGTGTGTCAGCAAGCGATGAAAACAGAGATTGATCCCAAGTGTGCCAAACACATAGAGTCCGACAAACATGAGTGCCACACCTGTCCAGCTGAAAAAAAACGGCATCAGCGCGAGCAAGGCAACCAGGTGATAGAGGACAAGCGTCATCGCATAAGGCCACACGATACGACGTGTGTCTACGCCATGGGGCAGGGCAAGAGGGGGGGGCAGAGCTTTGTCGGTCATACTGAGCGCCACAGAAAGAGGAAGCAGCTGACAGTTGAGGCGAGCTGAGAGTGATTATGCACTCCAGACCACAGTAACACTAATTAGTGACAAAGGGATTGCTGCACACCAATACTTTCTTAAAGGCAACGCGTGATAATGAGACAAATAGATCCATATAAAAGCAATTCTTTGTATTTATTTATTCAGTGACAAAGCTCCAGCGTTCATCTGTTTCAATCACACGCATTTCTTGCTTGAGCTTATGCAAGTGTGCAAGCAAAGAGCGAGCTGCTAGCGCATGACGTTGAACAGGCGTGTCCTGATAGGCGACTTTGACCAGTGTGTCGATCGTTTGCGGCTGATTACTCAATTGAAGAGCCGCGATAATTTTGTTTTCTCTGGTCAGACGGTGTAGAGTGAGCCTGTCAATCGCCTGTTCAGGATTGCCAATCAAAAAGCCATGACCAGGCGCAAGGTATTCAATCTCCTCATTTTTTAGCATCTGTAGTGATTGCAGGTAAGCCTGCATATCACCATCCGGTGGATTGATCACGACGGTGGAGCCCTGCATTAAGTGATCGCCAGTGAACAGCATTTTTTCTGATTCAAGCAGGTAGCAAAGATGATTGGATGCATGTCCAGGAGTATGAATCGCACGTAATCTAATTTCTCCAAGTGCGAAGACTTCGTGATGTGTAGGAATCACATCTGGCTTGAAATCCTGATCCTGATTCGCATAGGGAGGTGCCGGTATCCCCAGCACTGTTGCCTGCGTGCGTGTTTTGAGTTTTTGCGTCGCAGGGGAGTGATCGCGATGCGTATGTGTGGTGAGTATCCATTTGATGGGGCCGGGTGCACAGTCGATGATCGCTTCGATATGCTCCTCTAAATCCGGACCAGGATCAATCACTGCGACGCCATCCTGCGCGGTTCCAAGCAGATAGGTATTCGTGCCTGGACCGGTCATGACTCCCGGATTCGGTGCAGTTAATCGCCAGACATTTGGCGCAATTTGAACAGGATGACCCGGATCAATATCGGATTTTGTCGTGCCTTTATTTTCAGGGTCGAGTTTTTGTGCCTCAGCGTAGGCGTAATCACTCTGGATCAGCATGCGGATAGAGCCATCGCGTGCGGTGGAGACGTGAGGTGTCGTGGCAGGGACTTGTGGTTTAGTACGTGCATGCGTCAGCAAATCTTCTACACGACCAAATTGCATCAGGCTTTCGAGTGTTTTGATGGTTGGGAACATCAGATCGAGTTCGCCGCGTTTAAAAAGCTCAAGTGCTTCACCTGGACGTACCCACAGATGCGCGACAGTCTCTGAGTTGTCATGCATCGCTATTTGCTCAGCGGGGGCAGGCGCGATAAAAAATCTCGTGTCGTAGCGTCTGGGTCGACCAGGTGTCGTGATCCAGTGACTGTAATAAATTAATTGATCAGTCGCAGCCAGTAATTGTTCACGTGACAATAGCTGCGCGAAGCTGAGATTGTTTTCAGCTAATTCAATTCTTAAGGCGGCAAGCTTTTGCGCATCTGTTGCGTCCAGTGGCAGTCGCGACGGTTTGTTGCGATAGCCGATAAGCAGGCCTGCCTCCTCAAAGCACTCCCGTATCGCTGCAATCCAATAAGCCAGACCGCCATTCTGCAGACCCAATTCTACGCTCGCGCTGGCATCATCAATTCCAACGCACAGCGCATGCATATCCGCTTGGTGATCTGACGCATCTACACCTCCACCGGGAAAAACATGCATTCCTTTTGCGAAAGTGACTGCTGTCGCACGTTTCATCATGAAGACTTCAATCCCGTGCGCGGAGTCGCGCGCCAGAATAATGGTGGCAGCAGGGCGGGGATATGAAGGGTCTTTTTGCACGAGTGACTCGGA
Organism: Sheuella sp.; assembly: GCA_030650995.1. Lineage (GTDB taxonomy): Bacteria > Pseudomonadota > Gammaproteobacteria > Burkholderiales > Burkholderiaceae_B > Zwartia. Next base: position 41,157 of record JAUSCY010000048.1, read on the forward strand.
TTGGAAACTGTTGAAATTTGAGTATAAATATAGCCAGAAAACATCCAGACAAAATACAACAGAAAAAAATCGGGCTATCGACAATGGATTAGGATAGCATTGACAAAAACAAATAGAACCCACGGAGACTTATGAAAAGCTTTTTATCCCGCAAATTTTTTTCAACACTATTTGCCACAACATTTCTTGGTATTTTTTGCAGTGCAGCAATGGCACAATCCACTCCCTGGCCTAGCAGACCCATCAGAATGGTGGTGCCCTTTGGTGCGGGAGGTGGAACAGATGTGATTGGCAGATTGCTGGCCCAAAAACTGACTGAAAGTCTGGGTCAACCTGTCGTAGTGGAGAATCGGCCAGGAGCGGGTGGCAGTCTGGGCACCTCAGAGGTCGCGCGTGCGCCAGCTGATGGCTACACCATTTTGTTAGGGTCAAGCTCGACTCATGGGATTAACCCCGGCATGTATGCCAAGCTGCCCTATGATCCGATCAAGGATTTCGAGCCCGTAGCACTGATCGCGACGAATTTGTTCGTCATGTCCGTCCCGAAAGACTCACCGGTTAAAACAGTCACTGATCTGGTGAAGCTTTCGCAGGCAGAACCGGGTAAATATGACTATGCGTCGTCCGGTAATGGCACGACGAGTCATCTGGCTGCGGCATTGTTTGTCTCGATGTCTGGCGCCAAGCTCACCCACATCCCCTACAAAAGTAATGTGCCAGGCTTGACAGATCTTGTTGCAGGTCGTGTCGCGGTGATGTTCGACAATATTACGGCTATGCAGGCACAGATCAATGCTGGGACCATACGCCCAATTGCTACGACAGGTCTGAAACGCAATGCGGTATTGAGAGATGTCCCGACACTGGACGAGTCTGGTATCAAGGGTTACGACATCAAAGGATGGTTTTGCATGCTTGCACCAGCAGGTACGCCTGCCGATATTGTTTCTAAGCTTAACCGCGAGTTAGTGCGCATCGTAGCGCTGCCAGAAGTCACAGAAAAACTGATTGCAATCGGCGCTGATCCAGAAACAGGTTCACCAGATGATCTTAAAAAACTGATTGCTTCTGAAATCATTAAATATAAAAATATTATCGAGATCGCTGGCGCTAAAGTTGAGTGAGTCTGAAAGAATAAAAAAAGCTGCATGCCAGTCAGGGCCATGCAGCTTTTTAAAATCAAGCCCCAGGGGTTTGGGGCGTTGATTTGCTCAGAATTAAGCACCCCAGGGAGTGATTGCTTCTTTGAGCTTTTTGTAACCGTCTAGGTACAGGGGACGTGAGTCACCGGCGTAAATCTTGTCGAAAATTGCAAGTTGTGCATCGAGCCAGTCAGCCAGTTCTTTGTTGTCTGGATTCGCGGCTTTGTAAGCCTCATTGATCAGGACAAAGTGAATGCGTGGATCGTAAGGCTGCTTTTCGCCGCCAACTGTCTCATCGCCGTCGAGTAAACGCAGCAACATGGCATCGGCTGAACCGAGCGTCTGCTCATAAATTGGTGCGCCGTGCAGGCGATACATTACGCTGGTCATGTCTTTACCATTGGTCATGGTAAAGCCCATTTTAGTCCAGAGCTTTTTCATGTCTTCTTTGACGCCAGCGCCGTCGAGCACGATCTGGCCCCAGTCGCGCAGCACGTCAGGTGCATCCGCCATCAAATCTGTCAGGCGATCGCCGTCCAGATCGGTTGCGTACACAATGCACTTACGGTGACGGATCATGTCATGCAACAGCAAACCGAAGTTCGTGTCCGAGATGTGTTCGTAGATGTCGCCTTTCCAGTTTTCCATGCCTGCCTTGAAGTCTTTTGGCAGCAGGGCAACGATTGCGTCAACGTTTGCACGTTGCTCTTCGTAGGCGTCGACCGTGTACTTACGCTTGAGCGTGAACTGGGTGCCTTGCAACAACCAGCGCATGATACCTGCGTTGATTGCGTCTTCCTGGGCCTGAGTAGGCTTGGTGGCAACACGACCGATCTGGCCGGTTTCGTTGACCATTTGCAGGAACAAACGTGCGGCATAAGCCATACGTATGCCTGGGGTGTTCATCTCTGAATGGATATTGCCAGTGGCAGGATCAACTGAGAATTTTTTCTTGTCCTGCGAATAAGGCAGCCCTGGCATGAAGCGGATGCTGGTGATGCCACCGTAAGGGCGCACGTTGCAATACACGCCAGCTGCAGTACGCAGAGGGGCATTGGCGGATTTACCGTTAACGACAACTTTTTGGCCACCGTCGTTGACCATGAAGTCACCAGCGGTAGACCATTTCAGTGCGGTGTAGTCGAGCTTGCCAAACCATTCCAGAGATTTCAGCTTGGAGTCATGACGATACTGAGCCATCATTGGGACGCCGAGGAAAGGCAGACCCAGCACGTCAAGTGCCATCAGGGTGCCGTTCAGTGCAAACATGTCGGTAAAAGCGTGCGCAACGGGCTTGACGCCGCCGGCTGGATTGCCGCCTTCCCAGATGATTGCATCAGGGCAACCTACCGGTTTGACGTCAGAGCGCTTATAGGTACTGTCGAGCAGTTTGAAGAGATCGCCGTTTTGCTCTTCTTGAGCGATTTTCAGCAAATCGAGAAGTTGTGACATGTTTGGAAAGCCTCAGTTAGGGTGAACCTACGATTATACCCAAGGGAAAGTACGGGCATCAGAAAGCTTTGTTCAAGGTCTGCACACCGCTATACTCGGCTGATAAATGTATAAAAATACATAAAAATATATAAAACAACTGGAGACAAACATGGCTAAAAAATTATTTAGTTCGTTGGTTTATGCGGCTGTCCTGGGCATGGCTGGGGTGGCAGCGGCCGCGCCGGACGTGAAAATCGGCGCGACATTCCCGCTTTCAGGTAACTCAGGCAATGCTGGCAAGTTAGCTGTGGCGGCGATTGAGGTTGCGGCCGAGATCATCAATAACCCACATCCCGGTTTTGAAGCGTTACCGCTAGGTGCGGGTAAGGGTTTGCCCAATCTGGGTGGAGCTAAGATTAAAGTCATCCCTGCCGATCATCAGGGCAACCCCAGTGAGGGTCAAAGCCAGACCTTGCGCCTGATTACGCAAGAAAAAGTTGCGGGTATTGTGGGTAGTTATCAATCGGCTGTTGCCGTGACGTCCACTGCGACCGCTGAGCGTTATGGCGTGCCTTTTGTTGTAGGCGACTCGGTCGCCGCCAACATTACGACGCGCGGCTTTAAGTGGACCTTCCGTACCACGCCTGTCGCGAGTGACTTTGCTAATCTTTACATGGTGTTCCTCAACGAACTCAAGAGTAAGGGCCAGGATGTCAATAAGATAGCTGTCGTCTTT
>JAUSCY010000057.1 GCA_030650995.1 Sheuella sp.
GCATACTTGGCTGAATACGCCATGATGCGGGTGTGGATGTGATCGTTTGACTCCAGAATCTGACGGATCGCGCCAATACGCCCATCCATCATGTCGCTGGGCGCCACGATATCGACACCCGCCTGGGCTTGCACCAGCGCCTGCTTGGCCAGAATGCTCAGCGTGATGTCGTTGATCACATAACCGTTTTCATCAATCACGCCGTCCTGGCCGTGGCTCGTGTAGGGGTCTAATGCTACATCGGTGAGCACGCCGAGCTCGGGGAAGCGTTTTTTGAGTTCGCGCACCACGCGGGGTACTAAACCGTCCGGATTCAGCGCCTCGGCACCGTCGAGCGCCTTGAGGGATGGATCAATCACCGGAAACAGAGCCATGACCGGGATACCAAGTGCTACGCACTCCTCGGCGACAGGCAGCAAAGTGTCCAGCGAATAGCGATTGACGCCAGGCATAGACGGTATTGGCTGGATAACGCCCTGGCCTTCAATGATAAAAACCGGATAAATCAGGTCGTCCACAGTAAGTGAGTGCTCACGTACTAGACGGCGTGAGAAATCATCACGACGCAGGCGACGGGGACGGCTGGAGGGGTAATCAGCTAAAACGAGGTGGGGAGTTGTCATGGCACGACCTGTGGAGAGATCCAGTTTTCAATTTGTTTAGAGGCTTCTTCGAGGCCGATGCGAGCGGTTGCGGAGAACGCAACCGCATTTAAAGCACCGATATCAGCAAGCTCTTTTTTTACTGCAAAAATAGCCTTGATACGCTGACCATAAGGAAATTTGTCGGCTTTAGTGAGCAGTGCCATCACTGGACGCCCGGTTGGAGCGATCCAGTTGGCAAGTCGGCGATCCAGGTCCGTGACTCCACGGCGAATATCGATCAGCAGGACGATCCCGGCCAGAGAGCCGCGGGTTTGCAGGTAGCCGCCCAGCACATCCGCCCACTCTTCGCGGGCCCTGTGTGCGACCGAGGCATAGCCGTAGCCAGGCAAATCGACCAGAAACCCCAAATGCCCTTCCGGATCAAGCGGGTCGGGGATGCCGAACATATTGATCAGGCGGGTGCGACCCGGCGTTTTACTGGAAAAGGCCAGTCTTTTCTGGTTTGCCAGCACGTTAATCGCTGTGGATTTGCCGCAGTTTGAGCGTCCGACAAAGCAAACTTCCGGGGCGCCGGGCTCAGGTAATTGATCCAGACGAGCAGCAGAAGTAAAGAAAGAAGCGCGGTGCAAAATGGACACGAAGGAGCCAATACAAATGTTGTAAGTCCCTATTGTATAATCAGCGGCTTAGATAGCTATAGATTCGATCGTCGAGGTCTTCAATGAAGCGTGTGTTGTCTCGTGTGGTGCTTGCGAGCGGTGTGTTGCTTGGCATCACAGCCGTACCCCCCAGTTTTGCTGCCGGCGCAGCTGGTCCCGTTAAGCCTGATGCTACCAAGGGCGCCCAGCTCTATGAGCAGGGTGATGCCGCGCGCGGCGTGCTGGCCTGTGTGACATGCCACGGCGCAGCTGGTAACAGCAGTATTCCTGCTAATCCAAATCTGGCTGCTCAGTCGCATGAGTATCTGTACAAGCAGCTGGTGAATTTTCGCCCAGGTGAGGGCGGAAAAGAACCTACCCGCAAGGGTGTGGATGGTGCTGCTTCGGTGATGTCTGCGATGGCTGCTCCCCTGACGGAAGCTGACATGCAGAACGTTTCGTTTTACTTGTCACAGCAGGCCTTGACAGCACCCGCTACTGCCACAAACGAAAAATCTGTTGAACGTGGTCAAAAAATCTGGCGTGCAGGAATACCTGACCGCAATGTTCCTGCCTGTGCTGGTTGTCACTCGCCTAATGGAGCGGGGATTCCTGCTCAGTTCCCACGACTGGCTGGACAGTATCCAACGTATATCGAGGAGCAGCTTAAATTATTTCGCGCTGGTCATCGTGCGAATAACCCGATGATGTATCAGATTGCTGATCGCATGAATGATGCGGATATCAAAGCTGTGTCTGATTACGCCGCCGGTTTGCGTTAATTCAAGTTCAACCCCGCAGGCTTTCTGCCGGGCGAATTGATCAAAGGGGGCGTCTTTTAGACACCCCCTTTTTTTCTGAAGAGTTGTGTGACTGCTGCCGCGAAGAACGTACCGACGAGTTTGCTGGAGCTGTTGAGCTCCATGCGTTTTGCCATCAGTTTGCTGGTGTTTATTTGTCTCGCCAGTCTGATTGGTACCGTGTTGCCACAAAACCGGTCTGTGGGTGCTTATATCGATCAGTTCGGACCATTCTGGTTCGAAGTGTTTGACAAGTTCTCACTCTGGCATATCTATAACAGTTGGTGGTTTCTTGTGACGATGGCTTTTCTCGTCACTTCCACGAGCCTGTGCCTGATTCGCAATGCGCCAAAGATGTTGAAGGACGCCCTGGCTTTCCGTGAAAATGTGCGCGCGTCCAGTCTGCGCTCTTTTCACCATAAAGTTGAACTCGACACCACGCGTGATGTGCAAAGCACATCAGGGGCTGTGCAAGCCTGGCTTAAAAAGCAAGGCTATGCCGTACGCATCAGGGTTGAAGGTGATGCACAGTTGTTAGCCGCTAAGAGCGGGAGTGGCAACCGTCTGGGATACATCTTTGCACACGCAGCGATTGTGATTATTTGTGTGGGTGGCCTGCTTGACAGTGAGTTGCCTGTTCGTCTGCAGGTATGGCTGTTTGGTAAAAAGCCCATACTCGAAAATATGCTGATTGTGGACGTTCCTCAGTCGGGCCGTCTTTCGATTAGCAATCCAAGTTTTCGCGCAAACGTATTAGTACCAGAGGGTGGTGAACGCAACTCAGCTATTGTCAGCATCGATGATGCGGCACTGGTGCAACCCCTGCCCTTTACCATTGGGTTGAAAAAGTTTTTTGTCGAGTATTACTCAACCGGAATGCCGAGTCGTTTTGCCAGTCTGGTCGAAGTCACCGATCCGGATAATGGCAAGAAATTCGAAGCGACTATCGAGGTCAATGAACCATTGCATTTCAAAGGCGTGACCGTCTATCAGTCAAGCTTTGATGATGGTGGCAGCAAGGTCGAGTTAACGGGTTACCCGTTAACAGGCACCAGGCCCTTGAGTTTTGCTGTGGCGGGCCAGGTTGGACAGACGAATGATGTCGCCCTGGGTGATACAGGTAAAAGCGTCAGGCTTGAGGTTACAAAGTTACGTACGATCAACGTCGAAGACCTCACTGCGGGAGATCCTTCTGCACCCAAAGAATTTGGTGAGCATGTTGCCTCCGTGACTGGGAGTGCCGCGGCCAAGAAAAACAAAAATCTGCATAACATTGGACCCAGTGTTGAATATCGTCTGATTGATCAAAGCGGGCAATCCACGCTTTTTAATAACTATATGTTGCCCGTCGAGATGGATGGCTTTCCTGTATTTCTCATCGGTGTGCAGGAACCAGGCAGTAGCGCATTCCGCTATTTGCGTATACCGGCGGACAGCCAGTCATCGATCTCTGAATTTATGGATGTGCGGGCAGCGCTTGCGGATCCTGCAGCGCGTAAAGACGCGGTGAGTCGTTTCGCGAAATCTTATGCTGGCAGCGTGACCGATCAGCAGGCGCTGGAGAATTCTGCCGGACGTGCTCTGGACACCTTTGCAACAGGTGGTTTGCAGGCTATTTCAAAATTTCTCGAAACTAATGTTCCGCTTGCCGAACAGCAGCGTGCTGCTGACATTGTGATCCGTTTGCTGGGTTCTTCGATGAGTGAGTTACGCCTCGTCGCACGTGAGCGCGCAGGACTGCCCGCTCTGGGCAATACGCAGGCAGACCAGGAGAGAAATATTACCTGGTCACGGTTGGCGGTCGCCGCACTGTCTGATGTCAGTTTTTATCCCGCACCGATGCTGTTCACCCTGAAGTCTTTCGAACACGTTCAGGCCAGCGTGTTCCAGGTCAGCCGCACGCCTGGCAAGATGATCGTATATATTGGTTGTCTGTTCCTGGTAATCGGAATATTTACGATGTTCTACGTCCGGGATCGCCGTATCTGGGTCTGGTTAAGACCAGCAGAGGGCACAATGGGCACGCGTGTATTGGCTGCGATGACCTCCCAAAAGCGTACACTGGATTTCAACCGTGAATTTGACCGGTTCAAGCAGGCGTTATCCCGTTTGAATCCTGCCGAGCGATCAACCTGATTTATTGAGATTTACCATGACCGAATCAGTCTCCGTTTCCGTGAATGACTGGGACGATTTGTCCGAGTCAGGTGATGCCCGCGTTATGCGCGGACGTCCGAACTGGACCGATGCATTGTTTTTTCTGTTGCTTGCAGGAGGTGCTGTATACGCACTGATGCACTTCAGTCTTTCGATGGATTATTACGAGAAAGCAATCCTGTGCTTGGGCGTACCGACCTTAACCTGGCTGGGCTGGTTATGGCGGCCCTTGCGCAATCTGATGCTGGCCTGTGCGATCAGTGCTGGCCTGGCTATCTGGTTATATCAGGGTGATATCGCGCGAGCTGAGCAGGTATTTCTCCTTAAATATCTGCTTTCATCACAGTCCGCTATTTTGTGGATGTCTGCCTTATTCCTGATCGCGACTGTTGCTTACTGGATAGGGATCGTCAGTGCCACAGCCGCCTGGTTAGGTACGGTTCTGTCCTGGTGTGCGGTGTTTGCAGGTACACAAGGATTACTGGTGCGCTGGCGCGAAGGCCATCTGATGGGGGCTGATATTGGCCACATCCCCGTCAGTAATCTTTATGAGGTCTTTGTACTTTTTTCACTGATTACCGCACTGTTTTATCTGTATTACGAGCGACGGTACGCAACACGTGCGCTCGGTGGCTTTGTGATGCTGGTGATCACGTCTGCGGTTATTTTTCTGCTCTGGTATTCATTCACCCGTGACGCGTATCAGATCCAGCCCTTAGTCCCTGCACTTAAAAGCTGGTGGATGAAAATCCACGTACCCGCTAATTTCATTGGTTATGGCACCTTCTCGCTTGCTGCGATGGTGGGTTTTGCCTACCTGGTTAAACAGCACGGACAAACCAAATCCTGGCTCAAGCTCGCACCATTATTTGTGCTCGGCGTGCTGCTGGCAGGTGAGCCCATGATATTTCGCAGTCAGGGACTTTCTGCAACATGGATGCTGTACTTTGGCATTGGTGCGCTGATCGTTGGAACTATTCTGTTGTTCCGCGGCCCGATCGCCGCACGTCTGCCATCACTCGAAGTGCTTGATGACATTATGTATCGGGCGATTGCGATTGGTTTCGCGTTCTTTACTGTTGCCACCATACTCGGAGCCTTATGGGCTGCGGATGCCTGGGGCGCCTATTGGCAATGGGATCCAAAAGAAACCTGGGCACTGATCGTCTGGCTCAATTACGCAGCCTGGCTCCATCTGCGCCTGATGAAAGGTTTGCGCGGCACGATGGCGGCTTACTGGGCGCTGGTTGGCTTACTTGTGACAGGCTTCGCCTTTCTGGGTGTGAATATGTTCTTGTCCGGGTTGCATTCTTACGGAACGCTATAGTGACGCCTGCCAGACCCTGGGTTGTATTAGTTGCCACACTTACGGTCCAGGCACTAGTTGCTATGGCCTTGCTGACTTTACCAGTCGTCGCACCTGTTGTTGCAAAGGATCTTGATATCTCCACGACATACCTTGGTGCGTATGTCGCACTGGTGTATTTCGCTGCGATGGTGGCTAGCCTGCTGGGTGGCGCTGCGGTCAAGCGCTGGGGAGCCATCCGTCTGAGTCAGGCTGGGCTTGCTTGTTCGGGGATCGGACTGTGTCTGTGCGCAGTCCCCCATCCTGCGGTGATCGCACTGGGTGCCTTGTTTATCGGTGCGGGTTACGGACCGATTACTCCCGCAAGCTCTCATCTCCTGATTAAAACGACACCGCCCAGCCAGTTGTCACTGGTCTTTTCAATCAAGCAGACTGGTGTTCCCCTGGGCGGCATGATTGCCGGGGCGCTGGTCCCATCGCTTGATCTGCTGATCGGCTGGAAATGGACCTTTATTGCGGCGGGTATCGCGTGTGGTGTGTGCGCCTGGTCTGTCCAGTCTCTGCGTGCAGGTCTGGATGATGATCGTGATCCTTCGGTCAAACCCTCGCTTGTGACTAGTGTCGTGCTGCCGTTAAAGCTGATTTTTGGTCATCGCAGTCTTAAGGCGCTGTCCTACATGTCCTTTTTGTTTGCCATCTGCCAGATGTCCCTGATGGCCTATCTGGTGACGTTTCTGTTCGAGGATCTTGGTTGGTCACTGGTTGCTGCGGGCGTTGCGTTGACGGTGACGCAGGCTGCGGGTGTTGGTGGGCGGATTGTCTGGGGCTATGTCGCAGACCGCTGGCTGGGGGCGGTCATGATGCTGATTGTTATCACTGTATTACTGGCTGTGGGCACTGTGGGTACTGCTTTTTTACGTGCAGATACCTCGCCCTGGCTTTTGTTTGCGGTACTGATCGTTTTTGGTGCTTCGGCGATCGGCTGGAATGGCGTTTATCTGGCGGAGATTGCGCGCCAGGCACCAAAGGGACAGGCGAGCGTTGCAACAGGAGGTACGCTTTGTATTACCTTTCTCGGCGTCGTGCTTGGCCCGCCTTTTTTTGGGCTGGTTGCCGGATCTGTCCATAGCTATGGACTGAGTTATGGATTTTTACTGATCCCGACAGTGGTCATCTTTATTCTACTGATGAGACTGCGTAGCGGCTCGACCGCATAAAACACGTTCAAAAACGCAATTAAAACGCAAGGAACGTGTTCTTTAAGCCAGTTAGTAAGTCATATATGTCAGAGTTGTGGACATTAGATGACAACAATGCGATATTTACTGTGCTCGATCATTCGGTCGCAATCTGACTGCTCAGTCATCATGAGGACTTCCATGCATCATCACGTAAATAAAACATTACTACGCGTGGGTTCTGCCCTGGCATTGACCACACTTCTGGCACTCGGCAACATTTCAGGTGCGCAAACACGGGGCGGTACGCTCAACGCGATTGTTCAACCAGAGCCACCGATCCTGATGCTTGGATTGAATCAGCAAGGGCCAACCCAGTATGTGGCTGGCAAGATTTATCAGGGCTTGCTGACTTATGACGAAAAACTGCAGCCACTGCCTTCCCTGGCAAAATCCTGGAAAGTCTCGGCCGATGGCCTGACCTACAGCTTTGAGCTGCAGCAAGGCGTCAAATGGCACGATGGCAAGCCGTTCAGTTCCGCAGACGTCGTCTTCAGCATCGATCAGTTTTTGCGCAAGATGCACCCCCGCGGTCGTCTGGTCATCAACAAATACATCGACTCCATTACTGCGACAGACGCAAATAATGTGGTCATCAAGCTCAAAGAACCATTTGCACCGTTCCTGAGTATTTTCGTCGTCGACAACATGCCGATGGTGCCTAAGCACATTTACGAAGGCACTGATTACGCGACCAACCCTGCTAATCAGACACCGATCGGTACCGGTCCATTCAAATTCAAAGAATGGAAAAAAGGTTCCTATGTCACGCTGGTGCGTAACAACGAATACTGGAAACCAGGCCTGCCCTATCTTGATGAAATCATATTCCGTGTCGTGCCTGACGCAGCCTCCCGTGCCGTCGCCTTTGAAAAGGGTGACGTGCAGGTATTGCGCGGTGGCGATGTGGATAACGTTGAGGTCAAGCGTCTGAAAGCGCTGCCAAACGTTGAGATGACCACCAAGGGCTGGGAAATGTATGCGCCGCTGTCATTCATGTTCATGAATCAGCGTAGCGCACCCTTTGATAACGTCAAAGTACGCCAGGCGGTCATGCATGCAATGAATCGCAAATTCATTGTCGATAATATTTTCTTTGGTTTGGGAAAAATCGCGATCAGCCCCCTGGCTTCGACCACCTTGTTCTTTGAGCCAAAGGTTACACAGTACGACTTCAGCCTCAAAAAAGCGCGTGAGTTGATTAAGGAGTCAGGTGTCAATGTCGGTGCACGTCCCATCAAGATCTTGAGCTTCCCTTATGGTTCAGCCTGGGACCGTCTGGCTGAGTACACCAAACAAAGTCTCGAGCAGATTGGATTCAAAGTCGAAATTGAAGCGGCCGATGCGGGTGGCTGGGCCAAGCGTACCGGAGACTTTGATTTTGATCTGACGTTTAACTTTACCTACCAGTATGGTGATCCAGCGCTGGGTGTGGCGCGCCATTACCTGTCGACCAATGCCGTCAAGGGCTCACCTTTCGTCAACAATCAGGGCTACAACAATCCTAAAGTGGATGAGTTGCTCAACAAGGGTGCTTCCGCAATCACCAAGGAAGAGCGTCAGAAACTGTATTCAGAAGTCCAGAATATTCTGGTCAACGAGGTTGCTAACGGCTTTCTCTTTGAAATCGAATATCCGACTTTCTATCGTAAAAATATCAAAAATCTCGTCACGACTGCAATTGGTCTGAACGAAAGTTTTGATAACGTCTGGATCGAAAAATAAGTAGTCAGTTAATCACACGAGCGCCTTTCACAGGTGCTCGTGTTTTTTAAGACCACACGATCAGGATGTGCTTATTTTGAAGTTTTTATCTTTTCTTGCCGCAAGACTCTGGAAAGCATTCGGTGTGATCCTGGGTGTAGTTGTATTTAATTTTTTCCTCATTCGCCTGGCGCCCGGTGATCCTGCCAGCATCATGGCGGGAGAGGCGGCGTCCTCTGACCCGGCGTATGTGGAACAACTGCGCCAGCAGTTCGGTTTCGATCAGCCTCTTTATCAGCAACTGTGGCTTTACCTCAAAGGTATTCTGCATTTTGATCTGGGTTATTCCTATCGCAACAAATTGCCAGTGCTGGATCTGATTCTTGAGCGACTGCCGGCAACGCTGCTGCTGATGGGATGTGCTTTTGTATTTTCAATTGTGATTGGTGTGGCGCTGGGCGTACTGGCTTCGCGCAGCCGTTATACCAACCGTCACAAGTGGCTTGATAGCGCGATCATGACAGGCGCTTTGCTGCTTTATGCAACGCCATTGTTCTGGTTGTCGCTGCTGATGATTATTTTCTTTTCGGTGACCCTTGGGTGGCTGCCAGCATTTGGCATGGAGTCAGTGGGTGCGCATTACACCGGTTGGGCACACGTTGCCGATGTCGCGACGCATCTCGTATTGCCTGTGATTTCGCTTGGTTGTTTTTTTATGGCTGT
>JAUSCY010000061.1 GCA_030650995.1 Sheuella sp.
TCTCGTTAGCAACGTGCGTTTAGACCTCAAACGTGGCAAACATCACAACGAACTGAACAAATTCCGATACGACGTTGTACTCAGCGTTGGTATGACGAATGTCACGGATGTTTCGCTGGTAAAACTGAATTACACGGGGATCGCTGCACTCGCAGAAGTGGAGGCCAGTTTAAAAGCTGATCGTACAAGTGCTGTGCAATTGAAAAATATTCCAAATGCCAGGTTGCAACCAGATCTGGTCGCTTTAGTTCGTTTGAAAAACGAGTTGACCCCTCAGGTGCGGGCGTCTGATGCGTTAGCACCCAAAAGTGAAACAGGTTTAGATCCTGAAGACTGCTGGAAACTCGCTGAGCAATTGGGTGCAGACTGCCATATCAGTTGGTCTGAAAACCCAGGTTGTTTTGATGCGCACTGGAGTTTTGATCCGGATTACGCACCAGCACTCGCTTGTAATGAAAACAATCGACCGCTTTTTAACGATCCGTTGCTGACGCGTCGTCAGCAACAAATCACTGGTGCTTTGCTCGACTATTTGAAAACTAGATTGCCAGAGTATATGGTGCCTAGTCATTTGATTTTGCTGGACAGTTTGCCTACAAAGACCAGTGGCAAGGTTAATTATCAGGAGTTGCCGAGCCCCGACTTTGTTCAAAGTCAAAATTGGGAGTCGCCAAAAACGTCTACAGAAAAATTATTAGCTGCGATATGGGAAGAAACGCTTGGTGTTTCAAACGCAGGCGTAAATGATGATTTTTTTATGATGGGCGGGCACTCTCTGCTTGCGGTACAACTGCAATACCGTATTCGCGAAAAATTCGCAGTGGATGTTTCCTTAGTTCAGCTTTTCGAATCTCGCACAATTAATAGTTTGGCTCAACGCATAGATTTGCTGCTGGAACCTAGCGCACAGTGGGTGGAAGAGGGCGTCTTGTGAATATTGCGCAATGGCTGGAAAGCCTGAAAGATTCGGGTGTTGAGTTGTCGTTACACAGTAATGGCCAGGATTTAAGTTTTCGCACGACCCAAGCCGCCTTAACTCCTCACGTCCGCAGTGAAATCATCGCTCGAAAGACTGAGTTGATTGATTATTTTAAAATATCACTGGCTAGCCAGGAAATTAAGCGTTCTGAAAAAAACAACAAATTCTCATTGTCCGCAGCGCAGCAGAGACTTTGGTTTCAGGAACAATTTAACGGCGCTCCTAATAATTTAGCAGGCGCAGTACGATTGCAAGGTCCTCTGTCAGTCGATGCTTTAGAGGGCTCCCTGCAGGGAATTATTAACCGTCATGCTGTTTTTCGTACACGATTTAGCGATGGTGCTGACGGACAGTCCTTCCAGGATATTGTCGAGTGTTCGCCTTTTGTTTTGCAAAAGGAAGACCTGCGCCACGATCCAGAGGCCTTAACTCTGGTGCGACACCGGATTCAGATGCAAGCCTCAGAGAGCTTTGACCTGCAGAAGCCTGTTTTCCTTCGTGCCAGTTTGTATCAACTCGGTTTAAACGATCATATTCTTTTCATCAACATGCCACATATAGTGGCTGATGGTGTAAGCCTGCAAATTTTTGATAAAGAGTTGACAGCGGGTTACGCGGGTCAAAGCGTCCCGGATATTGCGCTAAGGTATGTCGATTTTGCCGAATGGGAAGCACAGCAACCGCCGCAGGCGAAAGCGCTTAATTACTGGCGCGATCAATTAGCTGATACGCAGATTGTGACCTTGCCGACAGATTATCAAGGTAATAGTCAGAATCTTTATCACGCTTCTGATTGCAGCCTCTCATTGTTGAGTGCGCATGAGTCAGAGCTGCTCAAACAGTTTGGTCGTAAGCGAGGTGCTACGCCGTTCATGACACTCCTTGCTGCATTCTCGCTATGTATGTGGCGCGTTTCAGGAGAGGGGGATCTCACGGTTGCGACAGCGATTAACAATCGTCCAAAAAGCGAGCTGCGGAATCTGATCGGTTTCTTTTTGAATATTATCGCTTTACGTGTTCGACCTGACCAAGCGCTGCGCTTTGGGGATTTGGTCGATGCGGTTCGTCAGACCTGTCTTGAGGCGTATGAGCATCAGGCATTGCCTTTTGAACAACTAGTTGAAGAGCTTCAACCCGAAAGAGTCGAGTCCCGCAACCCAATCGCGCGTATCGCATTTGCAGTGGGCGATACACCATGGATGCCTGGTCATACGATTCAACTTCCCGGTCTTGATCTGACTCCGTTCGAAATCGATCGCGGTATGCTGGATTTCGATATGCATCTATGGGTGTCTGATATGCCCTCCGGGCTGAGCGGCCGGCTTGAGTTCCGCACTGATCTCTACGCACGACAGACTGCGGTTAATTTTCTGGAGCGATTTAAAACAATATTGCAACAGCTTATGCAAGGCCTGGATTGTCCCCTTCATGAATGCGATGCGCTGAGTCCGACAGAGCGCGACGTTATTTTGCATGATTGGTCTGGCCAGCCGAATTCCCTTGCGGCGAAAAATAATGTAGTGGACGCATGGCGTCACGCTGCCAGGAAATTTTCACAGAACGCAGCGCTTTGCTACGATCAAATTACGCTCGACTACTCGACACTCGATGAGCTGAGCGATAATCTGGCAGCTACGTTAATTGCCCGAAACGTCAGGTCAGGCAGCATCGTTGGGCTCCATATACCAACAGGTATGGCAATGGTCGTGGCGATGCTGGCTGTGCTTAAAGCTGGGGCCGCTTATCTTCCGCTAGACGTAAAAATGCCGGCGCAACGGCTGCAATTTATACTGGATGACAGTGAGGCTGTCTTGATCATTAGTGATCAGGAGCTGAGTAATGATTTAAATGTAACGCTACCAATACTGAAACTGCCTGCCTGTGGCAAGCTTTCTGAACCGGTGACTTTGCCTGCGGCATGGCCGCGGATACAAGCAAGCGATCTCGCCTACGTGATGTATACGTCAGGTTCCACAGGTGAGCCTAAGGGCGTACTTGTTCCGCATCGAGCGATATGCCGATTGGTACTTGATACAAATTATGTGCAGATCACAGCCTCAGACCGGATCGCACAGTTAGCGAATAGTGCTTTTGATGCGTTTACTTTCGAAGTGTGGGGTGCGCTTGTTAATGGCGCCTGCGTGCTTGGAATCGATCGCGATAGCAGTCTGAACCCTGTTCAGCTTGGCGATAGTCTGGTCAAGGGCCAGGCATCCATTATGTTTGTCACGACCGCGCTGTTTAACTTGCTCGCGAGTGAGGCGCCCTCATCTCTTGGTGGTCTTCGCTGCCTGTTGTTTGGTGGCGAGCAGGCTGATGTTGGCGTAGTACGCAATTTCTTGCAGCAGCATCCGGTGCGCCAGTTATTGCACGTGTATGGTCCGACAGAAAACACAACTTTTTCTACTTTTTATGTTGTAGAGAATATTGCATCCAATACTGCGCTGCTCCCAATTGGAAAGCCTGTACTTGGTACGAGTGCCTTTGTGCTGGCCAAAGACCTGGCGCTGGTTCCCCCCGGCTCCGCGGGTCAGCTATTTCTCTGCGGCGATGGTCTGGCTGATGGATATTTGAGACGCCCCGAGCTGGATGCGTCAAGCTTTGTCCCACATCCTTTTGTACCTGGCGCTAGACTTTATCGCACAGGCGATAAGGTACGTTTCAATCACGACGGCGATCTGGAATTTATTGGGCGTATTGATAATCAAATCAAGTTGCGCGGGTTCCGGATTGAGCTGGGTGAAATCGAATTTCATCTTTTAAGTATTCCGGGTGTATCGGCTGCTTTAGTGCAACTGGAAAAAACACAAGCAGGTCAGAAAATTGTGGCGTATGTTGCGACCACTGTTGATGAGAGCAGTATTCGACGGGCGCTTGAGGAAAATCTACCGCATTACATGCTGCCAGGCACAATCGTTTGCATGGATAGCCTGCCGCTTAACAGAAACGGCAAAATTGATCGGAATGCACTCGCTGCTTTAGAAAAGCCGACACAGCGCGCGATTACTGCACCACGAGATGAAATCGAAGCAGATTTAATCAATATCTGGACCTCGGTTATTGGTTGTAGTGAGATATCGGTAGATGATAATTTTTTCGATATCGGTGGCCATTCGCTTCTTGCTACAAGAATTGCTGCCCGCGTATCCGAACATTTCAAGTTCAAAGCAGAGTTGCGTGCACTTTTTGAATACCCGAGTGTTGCGCGTTATGCAGAATGGTTGCGGTCCGCTTTGGGCCACAGCGTGTTAAGCGTTATCGAAAAAATACCAGTCATCAGTCGAGAATTGCCTGTGCTGCTTTCCTCCGCACAGGAAAGGCTGTGGTTTCTAGATCAGATGAACCCAGGTTCACCGGCCTACAACATAAGCTACGCATTAGGAATAAAGGGTCGATTGGTTGTAGATGTTCTCGAGCAAGCTCTAGCGGCGTTATTGCAGCGTCATGAAAGTTTACGCACCCGATTTATTAATAAAAATGGCAAACCCTTTCAAGAGGTCGTGTCAGACGTGCGGCTCAAGCTGTCACAGATTGATTTGCGGCATATTTCACCGGTCAGAATTCAAGAAGAACTCGAAGAGCGACGCTTGACAGAGGCACTTAAGCCTTTTGATACCGATCAGGCACCGTTGATTCGAGCTTGTTTGTATCAACTCAGCGATAGTCAGTGGGTACTAGGGATTAGTTTGCACCACATCATTGCTGACGGCTGGTCTCTAAGTGTTTTGCGACGTGATCTGGGAAAAATATACGACGGACTCATCCAGGGTTTACCGGCAGAATTACCCATTTTGTTTGCCCAATATGCAGATTATGCCGCGTGGGACAGATCGCAGAACACTGATCTGAGTGAGCATCTCGGTTACTGGAAAAACGAACTCTACGATTTGAGTCCTTTAAGATTGCCTACGGATCTACCGCGTCCTACTACGCCATCTTTTAAAGGCGCTGCGCAGCGATTCAGTATTGATAAAGAGGTCGCACAGTCGCTGAGGAAAATTTCGCGTCAGTTTGGGGCGACCTTATATATGACGTTGTTGACTGCTTTTGCAGTACTTTTGCAGCGCTATAGTCGTCAGGATGATTTTGCTGTTGGTAGCCCAATCGCACACCGTAACCATCTAGATACAGAAAATCTGATTGGTTTTTTTGTTAATACTCTGGTTATGCGTTGTCGTATGGATGGCGATGATACGTTTGTCAGTCACCTTCTTCGGATGCGCGAGACAACGTTAGCCAACTATGCGCATCAGGATTTACCTTTCGAACGGTTGGTCGAAGAGCTTGATCCGGAACGTGACCCAACTGTCAATCCACTAATACAAGTCATTTTCGCATTGCAAAATGCACCGATCAGTCATCAGCAATTATCAGAGATGGTGATTGAGCCTCTCGAATATCTGGTTGCTACGACTCGCTTTGACCTGGAGATGCATCTCTGGGAAAACGAGCAAGATAGCTCAGGGCAGAGCGGTTTACATGGCATTTTGGTCTACGACACGGCGTTATTTAATGAACGCACAATGGCAAGTCTCTGCCGCTGTTTCGTGACCTTGCTTGGATCGATTTGTGAAAAGCCTGAGTCACAGATTTCTAAATTGAATATCCTCAGTGAGACAGATCGTATTCGGGCGTTGTCACATAACGCACCATCAACTGAGTATCCACGAGAACAATCAATCGTAGATCTGTTTTCACAACAAGCCCTGATAAATCCTGAAAAAACAGCACTGATCATGGGCATGCACAGTCTAAGTTATGCTGAACTGGATCGTCGCAGTGATCACCTGGCCAGTCAGCTATTGCAACGAGGTGTACTGCCTGAGTCACCGATTTTGGTGCGTCTGGAGCCGTCTTTTGACAGTGTGATCAGCATGCTGGCAATTCTGAAGGCCGGCGCTTGCTATGCTCCGGTGGATTTGCATGAGCCTGCCAGCAGGCTCTCCAGCATTACCGAAAGTCTCAAACCCAGCATGACGATTGACCAGGAAAGTTTCAATAGCATGATGGAAGATCCATCTGTGCCAGTGGACTTTGCACCTCCTGCGCGCCCAAGCGCGGATAGTCTGGCCTATATTCTCTTTACTTCCGGATCGACTGGTCAGCCTAAAGGTGTTCGGATTCCTCATCGCGCGGTAGTGCGGCTGGTTAAAAATACTAATTTCCATCCTTTCGGTCCAGACGAAGTATGGCTACAAGCGGCACCACTGGCATTCGATGCGTCGACACTTGAGATCTGGGGGGCCTTACTCAATGGTGCGAGTCTGGCGATTTTGCCATCAGGCAAAGCCTCGTTTGCAGAGATTGGTGCTGCCATTCAACGCCATCAAGTCACCTGCGCATGGCTTACCGCCGGTTTGTTCAATGTACTGATTGATACTGAAATAGAAGCCCTGCGTGGCTTGAGGTATTTAATCGCCGGTGGTGATGTACTTAGCGTCAAGCATGTCCAGAAAGCATTGAGAAATTTGCCAGGCCTGACCATTGTGAATGGGTATGGACCTACAGAGAACACTACATTTACATGTTGCCACGTCATGCAGCGTGAGCCAGCGACGGCAAGCACAATCCCGATCGGGCTGCCTGTATCTAACACGACCATCTATATCGTTGATTCTTCATTGCAGCCGGTTCCGGATGGAATGCCAGGTGAGCTATTGACGGGAGGCGATGGATTGGCGCGCGATTATCTTGATTCGCCCGAGCTTACGCTAGCCAGATTTATTCCTAACCCTTTTACAAATACTCCTGGTGACAGGCTCTACAGAACTGGTGACTTGGTCCGCCGTGCGCCTGGTGGTGAGGTTGAGTTTGTGGGCAGGCTGGATGGTCAGCTAAAAATTCGTGGATTTCGCGTTGAAACCGGTGAAATCGAACATGTACTTCGCAGTCATCCAGAAGTCCAGGATGCTGTTGTTCTGGTTCATGGGCAGGCCGAGTACAAGCAAATTGCAGCATACGTTGTCCCATGTTCACCCAATGAGAACCAAACGCGCTCTCAGTTGGGTGAAGAGCAAGTCGAGGATTGGGAAAAGCTATTTGATGAGTCGCTGTATCAATCACTCGAAGCAGGCGACGATCCCACTTTTAATATTTCTGGCTGGAAGAGTAGCTTTACTGGTGAGCCTATTGCGGCGCAAGAGATGCGAGAGTGGCTCGATGACTTTGTACAAACTGTGCAGCGATATCAGCCCAAACGGATATTGGAAATCGGTTGCGGTACGGGCATGGTGTTGTTTCGTCTGGCCAGTGAATGTGAAAGTTATGTAGGTACGGATTTTTCTGCCCAGGCCCTCGCGCATGTGCGTCGCTTTCTTGATGCGGATGCGCCAGTTGAATTGTTCAGGCGCGAGGCACTTGATTTTGCCGGGTTCAAGCCAAAACAGTTCGATACCATTATTATCAATTCAGTCATTCAATATTTTCCTGATTCGCAATACTTGCACGATGTGATTGCGGGTTGTCTGCCACTGATCGCAAACGGTGGTCGACTTGTCATGGGTGATCTGCGCAGCTTGCCGTTATTACGTGCCTTTCATACCGCAGTTACTTTTGCACGCAGCAATCCAAAAATGCGATTGCGTGAATGGCGTACACAAGTTGATCGTGCGATGCTGGAAGAGGATGAGTTAGTCATCGCCCCGGGCTTTTTCAACGCCCTCGATTTGCCTCGGATAGCGCAGGTCCGGTTCCGGTTGCAGCGCCCTAGTTACGACAATGAGTTAAGTAAGTATCGCTACACAGCCGTGATTGAAGTTGGCTCACACTGTTCAGATTCTGAAATCCACTGGCTGGAGACGAAGAGTCCATTAGAAGTAGAACAACTACTTGCAACAGAGTCTCTGAAGCAAATAGGTTTGCGTGCTGTGTCTAATTCCCGGGTGAGTTTTGATCTGTCACTAGTCGATCAGCTCGAGACCGCGGCAAGACAAGAAGGGTATCTGGACGGGTTAAAGCGACAGCTTGATAAACAGGTGCTCTCAGGGACTGATCCTAAGGTGTGGTGGGAGCTCGGTGAAAAACTTGGCTACGTTGTCGATGTCGGTTGGTCTGATGGCAATCCTAGCGGTGCCTATGATGTTGTATTGACGAAGCTAACAGCGGGCGCACGTGTTCCCGTTGGTGTTCCGTCACAAGTCTCTGAGGGAGCAAACATCAATCATCCGCTTCGTGGGAAATTAGCGCGAGCCTTAGGTCCCAAGCTTCGCGGACTTTGTCAGGATCAGTTGCCAGAATATATGTTGCCTGCACATTTCATTATGCTGCCAAGCTTGCCACTTACACCTAACGGAAAAATTGATAAACGTGCGATGGCTTTGCCGGAAAATTTAACCGCGGTGCAACGCGAGAAGGTGATGGTCCCAGAAAACGAGTTGGAAAAAATAATTGCATCTGTCTGGAGCGATATTCTTGGTATCGAACAGCCTGGCGTAACTGATAATTTCTTTGATCTCGGTGGGCATTCAATGCTTATGGTGCAAGTATGTAATCGTTTGCGTGATCAGCTTAGCCGTGACGTACCTGTATTGATGATGTTTCAGTATCCGACCATCCGTGCACTGGCTGATGCACTTAACGTCACGCCTACTTCAAACGTGAGTAATTTAAGAAGCAATGATGCTGCCGCTGAGCGTGCACGTCGGCAACGTCAGAATATTCAAGCCCGAGCGGCTTCCAACACTTCGCAACGAAAATGACATCCTCAACAGCAATCGCCATTATCGGTATGTCCGGTCGTTTTCCCGGCGCCAGCACCCTCAAGCAATTCTGGCTCAATCTGCAGCAAGGAATTGAATCGATAGAAAGATTTACTCCAGAGGAAATGATAGCCTGCGGAGTGCCAAGTGAGGTTGCGCACGACCCTAACTATGTTCCCGCAAAGGGGATTATCGAGGATATCGCGGGGTTCGATGCCACTTTCTTTGGTTATAGTCCGCGTGAAGCGAGCTATATGGATCCTCAGCATCGCGTTTTTTTGGAATGCGCCTGGGAGGCGCTGGAACATTCTGGTTACGACCCGCTGGTTGCTTCGGTAACGATTGGTTTATATGCTGGTTGTGGAGATGCTAGCTACCTGTATCACCTGCTTCAGTCCAAAAAGGATCTTGCCGAGGCGGCCAAGGACCCTTCAATTTTTTTTGGTAACTATCGAGACTTCTTTGCTACGCGTGTGGCGTATCGCCTTAATTTAAGAGGGCCGAGTCTGAATATTCAGACTGCGTGCTCAACTTCACTCGTTGCCATTCATGAAGCATGCTCGGCTTTATTAAGTTACCAGTGCGATCTCGCTGTAGCAGGAGGTATTCATTTGTCGTTGCCACATAAAAGTGGCAATTTTCACGAGAAGGGTGCTGTCGTTTCACCTGATGGTCATTGCCGTGCATTTGATGCACAGGGAGCTGGCACGGTAGCCTCTGATGGCGCCGGTGTTGTGATCCTCAAGCGTTATGACGATGCAATCGCTGATGGTGACACAATTCATGCCGTCATTCTGGGTAGTGCTGTGAATAACGATGGCGCAGATAAAATTGGATACACAGCACCCAGTGTAGGGGGACAGGCGGAAGTCATCACTATGGCACAAGAACTCGCCGCAATTTTGCCGAGTGAGGTCAGCTACATTGAGGCACACGGAACGGGGACACCGCTTGGTGATCCAATAGAAATTAAGGCGCTCACACAGTCCTTTTCGCGCGGTACAGAGGAAAAGGGCTACTGTGCGATTGGCTCTCTCAAAACTAATCTTGGTCATCTCGATGCAGCTGCGGGGGTTGCTGGGTTAATCAAGACGGTGCTTGCTTTAAAGCACCAGGAAATTCCTGCCAGTTTGAATTTCAGCGTCCCCAATCCGGAAATTGATTTTGCGAATAGTCCGTTTTATGTCAATGATCGTTTGCGTTCATGGCAGCCGCGCCATGGCAAACGTATTGCCGGAGTTAGCTCTTTTGGTATTGGTGGCACAAACGCACATGCAATAGTGGGTGAGGCGCCTGCTCATTCAGTACGTACATCGAATAAACCTGCCCATTTACTCGTTCTCTCTGCCCGAAGCGAGACTGCGTTGATGAGCATGGCGGCGCGACTTGCTTCACATTTATCGGAATCTACAGCCCAGGATCTTGGTGATGTTGGGTTCACCTTGCAAATGGGCAGGCATGCTTTTCAACACAGACTTTCTATTGTTGCGTCAGACAAAGTCGAGGCCATTGCAAAGCTGAATCAAATCAATGCGGCCTATAAAAATATTGGCCAGACTGGTGATGCACGTAAACGGATCGCATTTTTATTTCCTGGCCAAGGATTGCAATGCGTAAATATGGGACGCGCATTATATGAAAATGAAGAGGTTTTTAAGCACTATATAGACCTGGGTGCTGGCATTGCAGCCAAGTGCCTAGAGGGTATTGATTTACGTACTTTGCTATATCCTGAAAATGAAACTGATGAAGCGCAAACCCTAACGCAAACGCGTTTCGCCCAGCCTGCATTGTTTGTCGTCGAATATGCTTTGTCGCGTTATCTTGAGTCTCTTGGACTCAAGGCGGACATGATGCTTGGGCATAGCATTGGAGAGTGGGTGGCAGGATGTCTGGCTGGCGTTTTTTCTTTTGAAGATGCCGTTCGACTCGTATGTGAGCGTGCACGACTGATGCAATCCTGCGAGCCTGGCGCAATGCTGGGCGTAGAGTTATCTGAACAAGAGTTGTTACCCTTGCTTGCTGAGGGTCTCGAGATTTCTGTCTATAACGCCCAAAACTGGTTGATTGTTTCTGGCTCTAAAGAGAGAATAGAAGCATTGCAGCAGCGATTGCTTGCGCGAGAGGTAGTTTGCCATTCGCTGCGAGTGAGCCATGCGTTTCATTCCGCATCAATGGAGCCAGCAGCACAAACATTTGCTGCGTGCTTTAACAATGTCGTTTTATTGCCGCCACAACTTTCATTTATTTCGAACGTGACAGGCGAGTGGATTACAGAAGAGCAGGCCTGCAGCCCCGCATATTGGGCACAGCAGTTGCGCGCACCTGTGAGGTTTCATGAAGGTCTCATTGCGCTACAAAGCTCTCCTGATTTGTTGTTGCTCGAAGTCGGCCCTGGCAAAGCGCTGAGTCGATTTTCGGCGATGTCTGCTCCAGTCAATGTGACCTCTGTCTGGCCGCAACCACAACTCAATGCATACGCTGAGTTATTAAATGCCGTGGGGCGGTTGTGGGTCGCAGGTGCTGTGCCGAATTGGTCAGCGCTTCATCAGACGGAGCCACGAGGACGTGTGCCGCTGCCGACTTATCCCTTTGAACATATTCAATATTGGGTAGATTCACAACCAGTTGATCGTAACCAGCAAGCGCTGGAAACACTGGCGATTGATGATCGTCACTCACCGTGTCGCAATGTGGTTACGATTAAACCGCCGCGTAAAAATCCTAATCTTAGCGATTGGTTTTTTACACCTGAATGGCAGAGAGTACCCACGAATTTCAATCCTGGCGTTAAGCATTCTGATACCCCTACACTGATTATTCTGGGACCTGACGCAGTACTCGATAAATCATATTTAGATATATTCAGTCGTCTGGTGATCGTGCGGCCAGGGATGAAATACAGGCAACTGGATACGCAACAGTTCGAAATCGCATTGGACGAGCGTCAGTCGTATGAGGATTTGTTCGCGGCGCTTGAGCACCAAAAATGGCAGCCTCAGCGAATCATCCATGCGACCAATCTCGAGCCCGTAACAACAGGATCACCTGATGCAGAGCGGGCACTTCGACGCTATATCGAATTGCTCTGCCTCGCGCAAGCGATGGGTAAATGCTTACATGATCAGAAAATTGAATTGATCATTTTGGCAAACCAGCTTTGTGCCACACCGGATGGAAGTTTTGTGCAGCCTGATAAGGCAAGCTTGTTTGGACCGTCCAAGGTGATTCCGCTCGAATATCCGGGTGTGAATTGTCGTGTGGTCGACCTGGATCAGGTTGCGCTGAATGATCCGAATGTTTTGCTCAATGAGTTACGACAAAGCAGTCAAGAGCGTGTGATCGCTTATCGTAGTGGACAGCGTTGGGTCGAGCGTTTTGTCGCCAAACCGCTGCCCGAGCAAGTGCCGAATGCCAGACTGCGTGAGCAAGGCGTATATCTGATCACGGGTGGCTTGGGCGGGGTTGGACTGGCTCTTGCAGAGCATCTCGTGCGAACAGTGCGGGCCAAGTTAGTGCTCGTTAATCGCTCAGATTTTCCGGCACGAGAAATGTGGCAGTCCGTGCTGCATGCAAAAAGCTTGACCGAATTACCAGAGCAGCTACCTGAATTACTACGTGCCTGTGAGACGTTTTCTCGCGACTTTACTATTGCAACGCTTAATCAGTATCAAGGTTTGCCAGAGGCGCTACTCACATTAGCGCAACGTTGTATTCAGCGTTATTTTTCGACGGTTACCTCTCCATCGGAACGCGTTGCGATCGCACAGCTACGCGAACGCCTTAAGTTGCACCCCAGATTTGAACGGATGTTTCAATTTATGCTTGGCGTCTTAAAGACTGCGCCAGGTGTTGAATTGGACAATGCGCATCTGCAGATGCCACCACTATTACCTGTATCGGTCCAAGAGACTGCTGAAAGTTTCCCTGCATTTAGTGGTCTGATTAATTTCATAGATCGCTGTACCCAGGATTATCCAAAAGCCTTGGCAGGGGAAATTCCTTCTATTCAGGTTCTTTATCCAGAGGGAAAAACGACACGACTCGATGCGTTACAAAAAAATACAGTTGAATATAGTCAACAGCGCATCTACAGCCATGTTCTGAAAGATCACTTAATTAAACTGGCACGTGTCCGACCGCTACGTATTCTGGAAGTCGGTGGTGGCCAGGGTTTATTGACTAGCGTCATTGCCCCTGAGTTGCTGGCGCTCGGTTGTAGCTATCACTTTACCGATATTAGTCCTTACTTTATTAACAGAATTGTCA
Organism: Sheuella sp.; assembly: GCA_030650995.1. Lineage (GTDB taxonomy): Bacteria > Pseudomonadota > Gammaproteobacteria > Burkholderiales > Burkholderiaceae_B > Zwartia. The sequence continues at coordinate 12,946 of JAUSCY010000061.1, forward strand.
CTGCGCAGCCTGATCTGAACGGTATCACCACAGGTATTTTTGACATCACGCGCGATCCTCTTGGGCAGGGCCTCAAGGCGGATAGTTATGACGTGATTGTTGGGTTGGATGTGGTGCATGCAACACCGAATATTTCTGTCACACTCGAACATTTGCGACGGCTCTTGACGCCGTCAGGCTATCTTGGTTTGCTTGAAACTGTTTCAACCGGGCCCTGGGTGGATCTATGTTGGGGACTGGCAGATGGCTGGTGGCTATATGAGGATCAAGAGCTGCGTCATTCAGCACTGATGCACGCAGAACAATGGGAAACAGCGATTGGCAAAGCAGGCTTTGCACATCACGTAGTGCTTCCAGCGAAATCAGCCGAACGCGAATCTTGTGATGTCGCGCTTGTGCTGGCACAGCTTGCACCAAACGAGAATCATGCCTCGCTGCCAGATTGGCAAGCAGAGGCAAGTAATGATCCCACCACAATTAGCCGGTACCGTATTAAGAAACTGCAAGAGCTTGAGCAGTTAGGCGGTGAGGTTGTCGTAGTGACTGCAGATATAAGTGATGCAGCAGAAGTTCGGCGTCTGGTCGCTCAAACCAAAGAGCGTTTTGGATCGCTCAATGGCGTCATTCACTGCGCCATGGTCTTAGAAGACAAGCTCATGCAGCTTAAAGATCCGATGAGTGCGCGCAGGGTGTTTGCGCCAAAAGTCCAGGGCTCTTTGAACTTGATCTCCGCGCTTGAAGATCAAGCACTGGATTTCTTTGCACATTGCTCATCGCTTGCAGCCCCGATGGGCCTGTATGCTCAATCTGATTATTGTGCAGCTACATCATTTCAGGACGCGCTTGCGCATACGATGATGCCCGGTGTGAGTTTGTCGATTAACTGGGGGGTGTGGCGTGATGCAGGTTTCGCCATGCGTATGAAGTTAGAAACGGCTGCGCGCCTGCAGCATTGGCAGCCATTGGCCGGTCCGATTCTTCGTCGTCGACTTTCTGCTGAAAATGGCAACATAGTTTTTGAAGGTGATCTCACGCAACAGTGGGTGATCGCCGAGCATTATCTCAACGATATGGCTACGCTGCCAGGTACGGGATATTTGTCTCTCGTAAATGAAGCCATGCACGCATTGCGAAGAACGACGTATAAATTTGATAGTTTGGTATTCAGTGAGACATTAACCGTCTTACCGCAACAGACACAATCCATACGCCTGTTGCTTGAGCCTGATACACAAGGTTATCAAATCAAAGTAGCGAGTTTGCGCGACGATTTGTGGATTGAACATGCAAGGGCTCATATTAGTGTTGTTGATGCAAACGAAACAAATGGTATTTCAGACTCAGAAGAGGTTCTGTCAGCGCTTAAACAGCGCTTTGACTTTTCGAGCCCGACCCCTGAGGATCACAATCAATCGCTTAAGTCATTATTGATTTATCGTTCTGTCGCGGTTGGGCCGCGGTGGCAAGGCCTGATACGCTGGAGTTCTCAGCAAACGCATCAGGCGCTCGCCATGATCGAATTGCCTGTACGATTTGAGCACGATCTGCATGCGTATCCACTGCATCCCGCAATGCTTGATATCGCAACTAGCTTTGCGATGGGGGACGAGGCTTTTTATCTACCTCTGGCGTATGACAATGTCACGATTCACGCTCCATTGAGCCGGACTATCTGGAGTCATATTGTCTGGGAGCGCAATGCAGCATCTGAAGCACCAACGATATCGTTCGCAATCAGGATTTTCAATGATGACGGTACGCTGGCAATAGAAATTGGTCACTACACGCTGCGAAAGATTGATGGCTCAGCTGCGAATACAGAATCACGTCGACTGATTTGTGAAACGCCTGGTTTAATCGATACCTTAACTTACGTTCCACTTGCACCGTTGTCAGTGAAAGATGACGAAGTGGAAATTCGTGTTGTCACAACCGGATTAAATTTTCTTGACGTGTTGACTGCTCTGGATATGTCCTTGCGATTGCCTGAGCAAGAAACCGGTATTGGGCGAGAGTGCGCGGGTACCATTACTCGCGTGGGTCGTAACGTCAGCCATTTTAAAGTGGGCGATGCGGTACTTGCGATCACCTCTCACGCTTTCGATGACCTGGTCGTGGTGTCTCAGCAAAGCGTGCGATCCAAGCCCGCAAGCTTAAGCTGGGAAGTCGCGGCCAGCGTTGCGGTACCATTTATGACGGCTCATTTTGCGCTCAATCATCGCGCCAGGCTGCGCAGAGGCGAATCGGTACTAATTCACGCAGCTGCTGGTGGGGTCGGACTGGCGGCAGTTCAACTGGCTTTAAATGTTGGCGCAACGATTTACGCGACAGCTGGCAGCGAAGAGAAACGCAATTATTTACGCAGCCTTGGTATTGCCCATGTATTTGATTCAAGATCGGCAGCATTTGCCCAGGAAGTACGCCTTGCAAATGGTGGCGGTGTTGATGTTGTATTGAACTCTCTTGGTGCAGACTTAATGTTAGCGAGTTTGGAGTTGCTCGCACCACATGGACGTTTTCTCGAGTTAGGAAAACGTGATTTTGCTGAAAACAGGCAAGTTGGTATGTCTGTATTTGCTGGTGGCGTAACTTATTACTCTATAAATTTAGGTCCCGATCTCATTGAATATGATGCAGTATTCGATGAAGTGATGGAGATGCTGGCAAATCAAGAAGTTCATCCTCTGCCGTTACGCGTATACCCTGTTGACGAGACTGCACAAGCTTTTGCAGACATGGCGAGCGCAAGGCATATCGGAAAGTTAGTCATCGCACGTTCTAATCATCCTGTCAGACATCGTGCTGTTGTTGAGTTTTCTGGCATAGACGCTCCAATGGAGGATCCGCAGTTGCGAGAAGGGATGTCGTCGCTGGAGGGGGCTCATGCTTTTGACCGTGCGTTATCCTCAGGTTTAGCGCAGATTTTGGTGACCCCTCAGGATTTTCCAACACTGTTGCGTCTGAATACGCCTTCTCAAATTCGTTTTAATAAAGAGAGCCTTGCTCAGAGCACTGTCGCCAAAACTAGCGTTGCTGTGCCCGATATTGCTTTGCCTGTTGCAAAAAATGATTTGGCCTCGATCGTTCGAGAGTCTTGGCAAAAATATCTCGGGTTGACACAGATCGATCCAGACGATAATTTTTTCAAACTTGGTGGCGATTCGCTGATCGGCATCCAGATTATGGCCTATCTGCGCAAGCGCCTGAGTATTGAAGTTCCGGTTGCGATATTTTTTGAAGCACCCACACTTAAAGAACTCACTCAAGCACTGGAAAGTTTGTCCAGTAAAAAAATTGCATCTGATATTGTTGAGCCAGTCCTTAAGCTCTCTGCGGCTCAGCGTTTTGAGCCTTTCGCATTAACAGATGAACAGCAAGCTTACTGGATAGGTCGAAGCGGTGCTTTTTAGTTGGGGAACGTTGCCGCGCACGGATATTTTGAAGTTGAGCGCAGCGACCTCGACTATGCTCGTTTTTGTCGGGTGTGGATGCAGCTGGTGCGTCGCCATGACATGCTGCGAATGATTGTTAATGCGGACGGACAGCAACAAATTCTTGCGGATGTAGCTCAATATCAGCCAGAGCTGATAGATTTGCGTGATCTGACAAAGTCTGATGCGGATAATTCGATTGTCGCTTTGCGCGAAAGGATGTCGAGCCAAATCCTTCCGAGTGATCAATGGCCTTTGTTTGATATTCGGGTATCGCTATTGCCTGATTCGAGCATACGCATTCATATGAGTTTTGACGCACTTATCATGGATGCCTGGAGCTCCATGATTCTGGGCCGTGAATTTGCCGAGTTGTATAAGAATCCTGAATTTAAGTTGCCAGAACTTGAACTCAGCTTTAGAGACTATGTCGTTGCCGAGCAGGCAGTTCGTGAAACATCCGAATACGATGTTTCTAAGCGTTATTGGCTGGACCGTCTGGATAAGTTGCCACCGGCGCCAGACTTACCACTCAGAATTAAACCTGAAGAGCTCGAAAAGCCAAGCTTTACTAGACGTAATGCGCTTTTGTCACGCACCCAGTGGACTGCACTTAAGAAAAATGCCGCATCGGCGGGCCTGACCCCATCTATTGTTTGTTTAACTTGTTTTAGTGAAGTATTGGCGCGATGGAGTCAAAGCGAACGCTTCAGTATCAATTTGACACTTTTCAATCGTCCGCCCGTACATCCGCAAATCAATGATGTAGTCGGTGACTTTACTTCGTTGACACTGCTGGAGATTGAAGCAAATGGATCCCGCTCATTTATTGAGAATGCGCAACGTATCCAACAGCAACTCGGCAGAGATTTAGATCACCGCAGATTCAGCGGAGTTGAGGTTTTACGTGAGCTTGTTCGAAGTGGTCGGCGTCATTCTGGCGCAATTATGCCCGTTGTATTCACCAGTACGCTTGCTCTAGAGAGTCGACAGGAAACACATTCTCCCGTCATTTTTGATGGAGAGGTCGTATATGGAATTAGTCAGACGCCTCAGGTGTGGCTGGATCACGGTATTGTTGAAGAAGATGGGCAGTTATCACTGAACTGGAATGCCGTCGAAGCTTTATTTCCTGAAGGCTTACTCGATGACATGTTCGAGGCCTATCGGAACATGCTGGTCGGGCTGGCTGATTCACCAGAGATCTGGAATCAGCCTCTTGAGTCTAAGTTACCAGTCTTACAGCTGACAAGACGTGATGCCTATAACGCTACAGATGTAGATTTAAATATAAGTCGCCTGGAATCTGATTTTTTTGAACAAGCTCTGCGCAGTAAGGACACGCCTGCTGTTTTAACAATAAATGGCCATGTCGTCTCCTACGGAGATCTTGCTGATAAAGCGCTAAGTATCGCTAATATGCTACGCAGCAATCAAGTCGCACCTGGTGAATGTGTCGGTGTGCATCTTGCCAAAGGATGGGAGCAAGTCGCAGCGGCACTGGGTATTCTTAAAGCTGGAGGCGCATACGTAGCGCTGGATCCGAGTTTGCCAGAATCGCGATTGGCAGTGATGAGCGCTGGAATGCGTTATGTAATTAGTACGCGAGCGGATGCGACGCAACTGCCTGCCTCGTTAAAAGCACTCTGTTTTGAAGATATTGAACGAAATACTTCGGCTTTACCGGATCCATTGAGTCTTGCCGATCTTGCATATGTCATCTTTACCTCTGGTTCTACGGGTCGCCCTAAAGGTGTGATGATTCAGCATCAGGCGGTGATGAATACCATTGCTGATCTTGTGCAGCGTTTTAATCTGAGTCATGCAGATCGCATACTTGCACTTTCTGCAATGGGCTTTGACTTATCGGTCTTCGACATGTTTGCGCTGTTAGGTATTGGCGGCAGCATCGTTATGCCCGATCCACAAGGCTTGCGCGAGCCTGATCATTGGCACAAGCTGATAGTTGAGCATCAGGTGACGATCTGGAATTCAGTTCCTGCCCTGATGGAGTTACTGATTGATTTTGTCGAGAGCAACGCACTCGATCTTCCAGTTTCTTTGCGCTTGATCATGTTGAGCGGTGACTGGATACCGGTGGGGTTGCCCGAGCGTATCCAAAAGTTGCTGCCCACAGTGACAATCATCAGTATGGGCGGAGCAACAGAGGCATCAATCTGGTCTATTTATTATCCTGTTAACAAAGTGGCACCAGAATGGACAAGTATTCCGTATGGTTACCCGCTTGCGAATCAAACATATTACGTACTGAACTCAAGGATGCAGAGTTGCCCTGAATGGGTAACGGGTGAGCTCTATATTGGTGGCGTTGGCTTGTCCTCCGGCTATTGGAAAGATCCTGACCAGTCAGCCCAACGCTACCCCGTGATTGACGGAAAAAGGCTTTACCGTACGGGAGATCAGGGGCGTTTCAGACCTGAGGGCTGGATAGAGTTTCAGGGTCGAAATGACAGTCAAGTTAAGGTTCAGGGTTATCGCATTGAATTGACAGAAATCGAATCTGTTCTGCGCCATCACCCACAGGTGAGTAAGTGTGCAGTCAAGGCTTTAGGGCTTGAGCGTAATGCCAGAAGACTTGCCGCCTATTTTGTGCCATATGAAAATCAACCACTGCCTACAGCAGAGAGTTTGCGACAGTTTTTACTGAAACAATTGCCAGACTACATGGTGCCACGGACTTACTCCGTGATTGCGAGTTTGCCGCTTTCGAGTAACGGAAAGGTCGATTACGCCAGTCTGCCGGATCCTGTCGAAAATGTGACTGGTAGTGCCGTCACCCAGGTGGTTCATAACTCCCTGCGTGCAAAGGTGCTAAGTCTGATAGGGGACTTGTTAAAGCTGCCTGCCGTCAGTCCTGAGGCCAATCTTTTGGATTTGGGCGCCGATTCGATCACAGTGATTCGCTTGGCTAATCGTTTGCAAGCGGATCTTTCACTCAGACCTAGCGTTGCAGAACTCTACAGAATGCAAAGCATCGAAGAGTTACTGCAGTATTGTGAAAAAAATACCGGCGCTGAAACTTCTATTGCGCGTGTTGTTTCGTCTGATTCCGAATCGATTACTCAACTTATTACAGACCCAGTCGAGCGTCAGAAATTTAAGGATACGCATTCTGCGATTCGAGATTTTGCATCCGATCAGACGTCGGTATCCCTGGGCATACCCGCAGTCGATGCTCGAACCTCAAGCCGAATCAGTCAGCGACAATTTTCTTTACGCCCAATTGAGCTCACTGATTTTGGAAAATGGCTTGGAGTATTGTGTCGTAAAGAGTTGGAGGGCAAGCCTAAATACCTTTATGCATCGGCAGGCGGACTTTATCCGGTACAAACTTATGTTTTCGTCAAGGCAGGTCGAGTTGCCAATCTTGCAGAAGGGCTTTACTACCACGATCCAGTGCAACACAAATTAGTGTTGCAGACTACGCGTGCAGTGATTAATCGGGATGATTTCGATCCTTTCGTGAATCGTACGACTTTCGATGAGGCGGCTTTCTGCGTATTTTTTGTCAGCGCAATGTCTCAGATTGAACCTATTTATGGCGAACATAGTGAGCGTTTTGCAAGTATAGAGACCGGCCTGATGCTACAGACGCTAGACCTGCAGGCAATTGAAGTGGGTATTGGGTTGTGTCACATCGGTGATCTTGCGGCTGAAAAATTTCTCTTTGAGCTACCGCAAAATGATCGTCCGCGACTCATACTGTCTGCATTGGGTGGAATTCCGAATGAGCAACAAAAAACAAGCGGTGACGATAAGTTAGCTCGCGCCTTGGCGCGAGTCGCTGAGTTATCACCTGAGCAGGTACGAAGCCTCTTGCTCGCGAAACAAGGGCAACGAAAATGAGCGATCTTTCAAATCTGACCGATGAGCAAAGACAATTACTTGCAGCACTATTGAGTGAAGAAGAGTCGTTGCCTAGTGACTCTTCCATACCAAAACGTACGTATGCTCATCAGGCGCCTCTTTCTTCGGCGCAACAACGCATGTGGTTGGCTTATCGGCAATCACCCAATGATGCTTCTTATAATATTCAGACAGCACTCAGAGTCAGTGGTCAACTTGATATATCGAGGTTGAAACAAGCTCTGCGACAACTCGTCGACAGGCATGAGACGCTCAGAACTTCCTTTGAAATACAAAACTCTGAGGCAGTTCAGATCATTCATGTCTCTAGTGAGCCAACGCTTTGCGAGCTTGAAATCAGGGATCCAGATGCGTTGCGTCAGTTCATATCTGATGAGGCGCTCAGGCCGTGGGATTTAGGTTATTGGCAGTCTTTACGCGCAACATTAATTTCCTGTTCGTCAAACGAGTATGTTCTGCTGCTAGGTATGCACCATATCCTGTCGGATGGTTGGTCCGTTGGTATTCTTTATAAAGAACTTTGGCAACTCTACGATAATCAAGTTACTGCGCGTCATAGTTTGCTGCCTGAATTAAAAATACACTATGCAGATTATGCTCAATGGGAACAAGCGGGTCAGGCACAGGCAGAACATGCTGAGCTCAGTTTCTGGCGCTCTAAATTAGCAGACGCTGACTATGAAGTCGCGTTGCCTCTGGACAAGGATCGTCATGACGTTGCCAACGGTCATGCAGCTATCTACTCTTGGACGTTACCCGCAGAGTTAACTGAATTGGTTCATCGTCAGGCGCAGTCGAGTCGCAGTTCGACCTTTGCTGTATGTTTGGCTGGTTTTTATCTGATGCTTGCAGAGCTGACCGGTCAGCGTGATATTTTGCTCGCATCTCCTGTTGCAAACAGAGACCGTGCTGAGCTTGAGGCATTGATCGGGTATTTTGCAAATACAGTTGTCCTCAGAGCGGAGTGGACGTCTACTACTAATTTTAATGATCTTGTGCATCAAGTGCATGACTACAGTTTAGATGTGTTTGAGCATCAAGGGTTTCCCTTCGAGCAAGTTGTTGAGGACCTTAACCCGCGGCGAATGAGCGGAATCAATCCTTTAACTCAAATTTTCTTCGCCTTTCAAAAATACGCACTTGATGAAACGCAAGTACCTGGAATCTGTATTTCCGAGTACGAACACGGCACGCGTTCTACGCGTTTTGATCTTGAGTGTCACGTTTGGGAAACTGCTCAACAAGGTATAAACGCAACATTTATATATCCTCAATTTTTTGAAAATAGCACAATTATTAAATGGGTGATGCGTTGGAATGATTTGCTTGCGCAAGCGTGTGTCCAGCCTTTGGAGCCGGTAGTTAGATGGACACAAATGGATCGGATAGGTAGATCGCTTGTGAACATAATGGATGACTACTTTCCACTTGAGGAGTTAGTCCGTGCGCAAGCTAGCATTCAAGATGCACGCGTGCACGTTATGCCACATCTTACGGAAATTGACTATCTCATACCTGAAGATCTTTATTCTCAGGAAAGTAAGCTTTCCGTTTCACCCGAGTCGCCTGCACAAAATCTCGTTCCAAAACAAAAGTCTCAAATACCAGCATTGATTGCTGGCGACGCTATATCTTATGAATCGCTGCCTGCACAGTCTTTGCCTGAGTTGTTAGTTCAGGCAGCTATGCAAGCGCCGCTATCCGGCTGCCTGTTCTTACCTGACGAATCGCATCTCTCTTACTTAGAACTACTCTCACGTGCTAGAAAAATTCAGACTTTGCTGCAAGCGTCGGGCGTGCAACCAGGCAGCAAACTCATTTTCCAACTGGACGCTGAGCAAGACATTATTCAGTATTTATGGGGAGCAATTTTTTCTGGTGTCGTGCCAGTTATTCAGCCGATCGCTACGTTGAGTCAGGCCCTGGCTGCAGAGCCTGTGCTGGCAATCTGGAAATTGCTTGAAAAACCTACAGTGCTTGTAACAAGCAATACAGAGAGTTACTGGAATGAACAATCTGCGAAGTGTCTGAATATTGAATTGGTTGATTTTGAGCATCTTGCCGAGGCTGCGCATCCTCACCCCAGTCAAGCTGACGATATCGCGTTGTTCGCGCACTCCTCCGGTTCTACAGGCAATCCGAAGGGCATTCCTCTGAGTCATCGTAACTTAATTGTGCGAGCGTATGCTGCGCGTGATTTTACGAAAATAGATCGCAGCACGGTCATGTTGAACTGGATGCCTCTGAATCACCATGCTCCTATTTCAGACTGGCATTTCAGAGGTGTCGCAGCCGCAGCAAATCTGATTTATGCCAATACCTCCCGAATACTCGCGCAACCCACGCTTTGGCTTGATTGGCTGGAACACTATCAGGTCACTGATACGTGGGCGCCTAATTTTGCTTATTCCCTGATTATTGAAACGCTCGAGCAAGAACTTTACGCTCAACGTCAATGGGATTTAAGAAAACTTAAAGTATGTCTTTGTGCTGGAGAGCCAATTGTCTCCGATATTATGGATAAGTTCGAAGACTTGCTTGGATGCTCAAAACTTGCGATTGGTGTTCTCCAGCCTGCTTACGGTTTAACTGAAACAGCATCAGGTATTTCTTATCATCATCCGATACCCGGGACGCGAATCACGCGATATCAGATTCAGGGTGAGCGCTATCCTCTTGTTGGATGCGGTGCACCTATAGATGGTGTTTCAATCCGGGTTGTTAATGAGCAAAACGAGTTACTTCAAGAAGAGGAAGTCGGTTACGTTCATTTGCATGGAGCCTGTATTTTTAAGGGGTACTTTGAAGCAGAGGGACAAAATAGAGAACGTTTTAAGCCTGATGGCTGGTTTGATTCCGGGGACCTTGGGTTTATTCTTGATGGACAGCTTTTTATTACTGGACGTGCAAAAGCTGAAATTATTGTCAATGGACGTAATTTGTCTTGTGAAGCGCTTGAGATATCAATTGGCGCCTTAGAGTATGTCCGCAGCGCAAGAGTTGCTGTATGCACAGTTCGTCCGGCAGGCGCTAACAAAGAGCAAATTGCAGTCTTTTTTGTGCCTGTCGACACGAAAGTTTCGCCTGAGCTTTTACGTAATTTAAGAGGTCATATTGTCCAGCAATTTGGTATTTTTCCTGACTATCTCATCCCGCTCGATAGTGATGCGCTTGCACGTACTGAATTAGGGAAAATTCGCCATAATGTCTTGTCAAAACAATTCGTAGAGGGTGCCTTCGACGAAATCCTAAGAAGCCAGACCGAAAATAGCTCGACCATACCTGACAGTTTTTACCGTCGAGAGTGGCAACGAACTCCTTTACAACAGACTCAAGGGAAGTTTTTACCAATACATTTGTTAAGTGACCGGTTCGATTTGGCTAATACCTTGGCAGATATCTTGTCAGTGAACGGACATCGGGCGCAAATACTTAAGTCATACGAGCAAGTGCCGCCAGACGTAGTTCACCTGGTTGATTTGTCGCTTTTTGAGTCAACCATTACCTCGCATGAGCCACAACGTCCCTACGTAGTGATGGAGCATCTTCGAAAATTATTACAGAAACTCGCGTCAGCTTCTCCAAAGAAATGTTATTTGACGGTGGTTACATGCCAAGCGCAATCAACGGGCCGGGAAAAGCAATTACGCTTTGATGATGCAGTTGTCTCGGGAATAATTAAAAGTGCTTCTCAAGAGTTCTCCGACTGGTTGATGTGTCGCCACATTGACCTTGGTCAGGGAAATAACGTAGAACTTGCGCAAACACTTGTTGAGGAAATTGAAAACAATGCGTTCGTACGCGAGGTGGTCTATCGTGATCATCGTCGTTTAACACCCCGGTTGAAAAAAGTAGTTTTAAATAAAGACTCACAGCATCACAAAACAATATTCGAGACGAATGGCTTTGTCGTCGTAAGTGGTGGCCTTGGCGGAATCGGTCGCGAGCTTGCCATGCGTTTACAACGCAAATATGGACTACGACTCCTGTTGCTGGGGCGCTCTGAGCTCAACGAAGAAGGAATGCATTTCCTGTCCAAAAATCCTGATCTGGCTTATGCGCAGGTCGATGTTTCAGATGCACAGGCTCTACAGCGTATTGTCCTTGACTTTGAAAAGTTGTGGCAAGTGCCATTGTGCGGCGTGGTGCATCTGGCAGGTACCGGGAATTGGAATGAACACATTAATAATTTAACTAGCGATCGAATAGTTAACTTGAATGCCCATTCCTGGGATGCGCAATTCAAAGCGAAAGTTGACGGAACGCACCATCTGTTTGAACTTGTGCGTACTCGCCCCGGTGCCAGATTTGTTGCAGCTTCTTCCGTACTGGGTGTCTTTGGAGGAGCTGGTTTTTCAGTCTATGCTGCCGCGAATAGCTTTTTGTCAGCGTTTTGCGACGCTCAGTATCAGATGGGTCATACACGAACAAATTGTATGCACTGGGCCCCCTGGCAAGATGTCGGTATGAGTCGAGGCCAACGTCCAGAGCAAGCAATGCGTGCAGGTTATTTAAGTCTCGATGCTGATGCAGGTTGGCATATATTCGTAGCAGGTCTGTTAAACAATCACCATGACTTGATCGTCGGGCTTGATCCGCAACACTCCAATGCCGGGCAAGCGAAAGCTATTACTGTTTTTTATACAACGGACCAACCTGATCAAGCAGCTAAAGACTTGGTTGCTCTTGAGCGAAGGGTGCGATTCAATAACAGCAGCACCCTTGAATTTCGCTGCGTATCAGAAATCCCCGCCGATCTTTCTTCTTTGCTTGAAGAGCCTGTTGGTGATTCGGTTACCCCAGCACAGAAAGAAATCGAACAAAAACTTTGCGATATTTTCGGGCAAGCTTTACGTTTGAAAAAAATGCCGCTTAACGATAATTTTTTCGAACTGGGTGCGCATTCACTTTTACTGGCGACATTAGAAACCCGTATTAAGAATGAGGTGAGTGAGCAGCTAGAGTTGCTTGATCTGTTCAGATTCCCAACTATTCGTCAGTTGAGCCGATACCTGGCAGGAAGCAACAACGCTCCCAAGAGTTCTCTAGTCAGTCAGCGAAGAGTTCAGCCAGATAACCGATCTGAACTCAGGCAAGCTCGCAGCAAACACAGAAAAGGTTTGTCTTAAGTATGTGTATTAACAATTTTATTTGAGCTGAGATATAGATATGTCGAACAATATGTCGATCGCCGTTATTGGTCTCGCCGGAAGGTTTCCTAAAGCCGCCGATGTACAAGCATTTTGGGAGACGCTGTGCGAAGGCAAAGAAGGCATTACTTTTTTTAGTGATGATGAATTGTTGGCTGCTGGTCTGAGCCCAGAAGAGTTTAATCACCCTGAATACGTTAAGGCGCGCGCTGTCCTGAAGGATGTTGATCTTTTTGATGCTGATTTTTTTGGCTATAGCCGCCGCGAAGCAGAGTGGATGGATCCGCAGCACAGACTGTTTCTGGAACACGCTCACGCAGCGTTAGAAGATGCGGGCTATGCATGCAGGCAGGAGCCCCTGAATGTCGGTGTATTTGCTGGGTGTAGTTCAAGTTCATATCTACTACTGAATCTTTTACCGAGTGGCAAGATAGATGCGGGCATCGGTAATATGCAGGTGATGATTGGTAATGAAAAAGATTATTTAGCCAGTCGTACTTCATACAAACTGAATCTGACAGGACCAAGCCTTGCAATACAAACAGCTTGTTCAACTTCGCTGACTGCTGTCCATGTGGCATGTCAAAGTCTGCTTGGCGGTGAATGCGATATGGCACTGGCGGGAGGCGTGTGTGTAAGTCTGCCGCAAATATCTGGTTACCGGTACCAGATAGGATCGATTGCTTCGCCTGATGGTCACTGCAGACCATTTGATGTGGATGCCAAAGGGACCAACGGTGGAAGCGGTATTGGAGTTGTACTGCTTAAACGGTTATCCGATGCTATCGAAGATGGAGATAATATTTATGCAGTGATCAGAGGCTCTGCAATCAATAATGACGGTACAGACAAAGTTGGTTTCACTGCGCCCAGCCAGAATGGACAGGCAGCTGTAATTGCCGAGGCACTTGCTGTGGCAGAGGTTTCAGCCGCAGATATCGGTTACTTAGAGGCTCATGGAACCGGGACGCCCGTTGGTGATCCTATTGAAGTCGCTGCGCTGACACAGGCCTTTCGAGAGACGACCGATAAAAGGGGCTATTGCGCCTTGGGTGCAGTTAAAGCCAATGTAGGGCATCTTGATGCGGCTGCCGGTATAACGGGATTCATCAAAACGGTTTTGGCACTGTCTCATCGAAAGATCCCAGTCACACTCAATTTTCAGGAGCCTAATCCTAAGCTTCGTCTTGATCAAAGTCCCTTTTACGTTCCCACTCAAACCATGGATTGGCCGTCCAACGGTGATCAACCGCGTCGTGCTGGAGTCAGCTCCTTTGGTATCGGGGGCAGTAATGTGCACGTCGTTCTTGAAGAATCCATTGAGCCTGTGCGAAACCAGAGTCAGGGACCAGAGTTATTAATATTTTCTGCGCGTAGTGCAAAAGCACTTGATACGATGCGCGAAAACTTTGCATGCTTTTTAGAAAAAAATCCGGCAATCTCTCTCGCAGATGCTGCGCATACGCTGCAAATTGGTCGTGCCGAGTTTAAATTTCGTTACGCAATTGTTGCTCAAGACGCAGCGCACGCGATTGCCCAGCTTCGCACGCCGATCAAAGCAGTTCCTGCCAGTTCAAAGGGCGTCGCCTTTCTTTTTACTGGGCAAGGTACACCACTGATGAATGTGGGAAGGGCGCTTTATGACAGTGATCCAGGCTTTCGCGAAGTTGTTGACACATGCTCCAAGACTCTGCAGACCTATCTCGGACTTTCGCTTGTGGAACTGCTTTATCCCTTGCCAGGTAACGAAGCTGTGTCAGAACAGGCGCTTTCGAAAACACGATTCGCCCAACCCGCGCTATTTACAATTGAATATGCTTTGCTCAGTGTGCTCAAAAACTACGGTGTTGAGCCCAAAGCATTGCTTGGTCATAGCCTTGGTCAGTACTGCGCCGCAACTGCAGCAGGTATTTTTTCTTTAAATGATGCGTTGATGCTCGTCGCTAAGCGTGGCGAGTTGATGGAGTCTATGTCTGATGGTGTGATGCTTGCTGTTCAAATGAGCGCAACGGATGCATTACTCAAGATTTCTGCTTTTTCACTTGATCTGGCTGCTGACAATGGTCCTGACACTTGTGTAATCGCTGGGCCCGAGCAGGAAATTTCGCGCCTCGAAATTGAATTGAACAAAGATGGTGTGGCGCATCGACGCGCTACGGTTAATCGAGCTTTTCACTCGGTGATGACTGAGCCATGTCTGGATGCCCTGGCCCGTGTAATCGATGGTTTACCTCATTCGCAGGGAAAAACACCTCTGGTCTGTAACGTCACTGGCGAATGGTTATCGACTAAAAATGCATCTGATCCCCAATATTGGGCACGTCATACCCGTGAGCCTGTGCGCTTTAGAGAGAGCCTGCAGACGCTAGCGACTGAATCTGATTTATGCTGGTTAGAAATAGGTCCCGCACCCGTGCTGGCAGGATTGGTGCGCAGAAATAAGTTTGATCAAGTATTGCAATTGATCCCAACATTTTCTGGCAACAGCACATCTGATGTTTTGAGCTGCTTAGGGCAACTATGGCAGGCGGGCGTTTCGATTGACTGGCAATTAATTCCTCGGACTAATCAGCGCTTAAAACGAATTTCTCTGCCGACTTATCCCTTTGAGAGTAAGCGGTATTGGGTTGAAGCAGAAAGTCCGACTGCAGCGATTCTTCCTGCAGTCAGTAACGTACCAAAATTAAAAGACGAACTCTTGAGTTCCCTTTATGCATCGCGCTGGATGCCAGTCGAGGTGAAGTCTTCGCAGCGTAAATTACAACAAGTCCTTTTCTTTGATCCACAAAATACGCTTGGCAATAGCTTGAAAGAGGCTTTAGCAGAGAAAGGGGCTGAGGTAGTCTGTGTTCATGATTTGAATCAACTATCACTGACTACGACAAGGCAATGGGATACGATCATTTATGCCTGGCCGTTGAAAAACACTGCCACCATGATGGAAGATGCAACACTTGAAGCATCTTTTTATAATTTTCTGGATGTTGCCAAAGCATTAGCAAGCCAGAACCAAAATAAGTCCGCTACGCTCTTTGTCATCACACAGAACTCGGCAGATGCATTGCCAGACGACTTCGTTGATCCGTTTCAAGCAGCAATCCTGGGTGCGGCAAAGGAAATCCCTACAGAAGTACTTTGGCTGAATAGCCGGTGCATAGATATTTCTATACAAACAACACCTGCAGAAATTTTGTCTGAATTGTTTGACGAGGGGATTGAACCTGTAATTGCCTTGAGAGGCACACAACGATTCACAATGAGTTGGGAGCCGCTTTTAACGAGTTTCAGGGCGAACTCTTTACCTCTTAAAAAAGAGGGCGTGTACTGGTTGCTCGGTGGTACGGGTGGAGTCGGTATGGCGATGGCTCGCTATCTGGCAAAGCATTATCAAGCAAAACTGGTACTCAGCAGTCGACATGCCGGCAAAGTTAAAAAAGAAAATAGTGTTGTGTCTGCTGATTGGCTGCAGGGAAGATTCAGTAAATTAGATCAAGATAGTGGAATTATTCCGATTACAGCGCGCGGCGATTTACCGAAAATACTCACTGATTTCTCGGTAGCCCTGGCATGTGAGTACTTTGTCAACGCTGAGATTTCGTTAGAAATCGGTGAGCGTTTAACGATAGATGGGTTAGCGAATAAATTAAAAATCAAAAATGAGTTTGTTAAGTTTTTGATTTTTATGACACAGTTATTGATACGCAACAGTATTGCTCAAGAAGTAGACGGTGGACTGCTTATTTGTTCCAAGTCAGAATCTTCAGCCACCCTGAGTCGGAAAATTCTACGCGATCATCCTGGATTTAAAGGGATGGTTGAATTTATGCAGCACTGCGCTGCGCACTATCCTCAGGGGTTGAGTGGTCAGATTTCTGGCGTTTCAGTGCTATACCCTGATGGTACTGCCAAGATGATGGGGGACGCAGTCGCTCAGACCGATGAACACTCCTGCATGGGTACGCAGGTTAGATTGTTAGCGAACTGGTCTAAAAAAATAACCGAACAATCTCCCGGTCAACCTCTTCGCATTCTGGAGATTGGCAGTGGTCATGGGATTGTTGCAGATGCGGTTCTCCCAGAGTTGGGTGATGTTGAATATTGGTTTACTGATATTGGTAAAAGCTTTGTTGACAATCGCCGAAGATTAGCCAAAGAGCGTGGCGAGCAGCGGCTTGTCTGCGAAGTCCTTGACATCACGCGCGATCCAGTCCCGCAAGGTTTTAAACAGGAGCAGTTTGACTGGATACTGGCGATGAATGTGGTGCACGCAACGCCAGATATCGAGCATACGTTAAGTAACCTTTATCCGCTGCTTAAACCGGGTGGTGGTTTAATTTTGCTTGAGACAGTTCGCCAAGAGGACTGGGTGGATATGGTCTGGGGTTTGACGCCAGGCTGGTGGGCATTCACAGATAGTAATTTGCGCAGCACTACACCGTTGATGTCACCCGACAAATGGCGCTCAGTATTAAGCAAAACTGGCTTTGAAAGCTTTTGCAATGTGCCAGAGAATTTTTCAAGTCACGATGCTTCGTTAATGATTGCACGTCGACCTGCCAGAGCTGATGTGGAGCAGATGACTTTCCAAACGCAACTTGATGAACTGAAATCGCTCGGTGGACAAGTGCAGGTTATTGCGGTTGATGTGGCTGATCAGGAGGCAATGTACGCTGCACACCTTGAGATTCAAGGTTGTTTTGGCGAAGTAAACGGAGTGATTAATTGTGGCATGGTGCTTGAAGACAGTCTGCTGGCAAATAAAACACGTAATCAGGCAAAAAGAGTATTTCAGCCCAAAGTCATTGGCACACGCGTACTCGATCACGTTTTCAAAAATACAAAGCTTGATTTCCTGGTCTTATCGTCCTCCCTTTCTGCTTTTGATCCGGCCCCTGGTCAGTTTGATTACGCAGCGGCAAACGCTGTTGTAGATGCCTATGCGCGTGCGCATCGCGCAGGCAATAGACAAGTGCTCTCGATTAACTGGAATAGATGGCGCGAGTCAGGATTCGTTGCCCGCATGGCGCAGGCCATACGTGAGGAGAAAAATGGTTTTGTTAAACAAATACCGCTTGATCCGTCGGCACAGTGGGAGCTCAATGAGCATCGTATAGATGGAGTGCCATTGCTTCCGGGTACTGCACTCGTAGAACAGGTCATGCTTGCGGCACTGGATCAGGGTTTAACCTATCCACTGCAAATGGAGAACTTGCAATTCATCGCGCCAAGCTGGGTATCCGAGACGACCCAAAGTATGGCTTTCGTAAGTTTGAAACCTACACGCAAAATTCATGATTTTGAATTTGAAATAGGAGTAGGGCATCAAACATCGTGTAATGCGATTGGCACGATACACGGAATGTCCATTGATTCGTTTAAGCGTCATGATTTAGCCTTATGGCAAAGCGCTTGCGTGATTAAAGATTTAAATGATTCAGACGCTGTAGCGCGACCACCTACACTTGGGCCGCGCTGGAATTGTCTGGGTGCTGTCAGCTTTAATTCTGAGCGTACTCAGTCGATGGCACATATTTCGCTAAGTGAGGAGTTTTGTACTGACCTCAATAGCCATCCTCTGCACCCTGCATTGTTAGACGTCGCAAGTGGATTCGCGCTCGCTGGGACGTATTTACCCTTTGCAATACGACGCCTGAGCATCAGAGGCCCATTGCCAGCCAGTTTTTATAGTCTTGCGACCATTAAAGCTCAAGGTAAGGATCCACTGCTCGATATTATTCTTGCTGACGATCACGGTGAAGAGCTACTGCATATTGAAGGATATTTATTAAGGCCTCCAAAATTCAGTCACGTATTGCGAATAGGCAAACCAGGATATCTGGATACGCTGAGCTTAGTGCGCAAAGAGAGTGTTGAACTTAAGCCAGATGAAATTGAAATCGCAGTGTTTGCAGCGGGTCTGAACTTTAAGGATGTTCTGATTGCATCAGGGATGATGCTTACTGACATGAACGTTCCGGCTAATTCGTTGTTGTTTGGTACAGAATGCGCTGGTCGTATAACGCGACTGGGACAACGGGCAGCGTTGCAATGGACGGTTGGTGATAACGTCATAGCTTCTGGAGCTGGAGCACTTTCAGAGTCATTGGTCGTTGATAGCAAGCAGGTTTTTGTAAAGCCTGACAGGTTAAGTTTTGCCGAGGCGGCGACACTGCCGACGGCCTTTGCCACGGCATACTATGCTTTGAAAACTATAGGTAATATCCAACCCGGTCAACGCGTATTGATTCACTCTGCTACGGGTGGAGTGGGCTTGGCCGCTGTGCAAATTGCGCAAAGTGCAGGTGCAGAAATTTTCGCTACAGCAGGCTCAGAAATTAAACGTGAGTATTTGCGTGAGATGGGTATTGAGCATGTCATGAATTCGCGCAGCCTTGATTTTGTCGAGTATGTTCAGCAAGCAACGGCAGGTCAGGGAGTCGATTTAGTACTCAACGCACTTCCCGGCGAGTATCTCCAGGCTTCTCTTAATCTTGTAGCGCCTGGTGGTCTTTTTCTGGAGTTGGGAAAACGGGATATTCACGCGGCGAACCATTTACCGCTCAGTGTATTTGATAAAGCGATAGGTTTTATCGCGATCGAATATTCTCCAGAACATCGGACCTATGCGCGCGTGATGGAGCAACTCCTTCTCGATATCACGCAAGGCGTGTTAAAGCCGCTTCCAAATAAGGTCTATGCACTCTCAGATGCCGTATCGGCTTTTCAGTATATGCAGGAGTCCAGACATATTGGCAAAATCATTTTGGCGCCTGAACCCGCGTTGGCGGTCAAACATACTTTGACTACAGGTAAGCTGCAATCAAATAAGCAAGCTGACCACCAATCCGTATCAGATGCGGATGATTTAACTGATGAAGAAGGTTTGCGAGTCCTTACCTTTGCTTTGCAGTCAAGAGAATCGCAAGTAGCAGTCACTCGACAAGCCGGCAAGCTCGCAAGCTACAAACGAGGTGAGGATTCGGGCAGTGATCGTATAAGTGCAAAGCTATCGGCAGCGATTGTCGACGAGACTGTGTACGTTAATACGTCTATTGCCTGGGAAAACTCGACGCAAAAGAAGTTGGCTGAGATTTGGCAGTCAGTATTGGGTCAGGAGGTGAGCAGCCTGGACGATAACTTCTTTGATTTGCGTGGTGATTCACTTTTGGCGATTAGTGTACTTGGCAAAATTCGTCAGCAATTTAATGTGACATTAAATCCATCAGATATATTCACTGCTCCGACCTTACGTCAGCTTGCTTTGCTCATTCAGCCCAATGATGCCACGGTGTTGCTGCCTGCAGTGACAGCGTTACCTGCTACGTTGATACCCCTAAGTCACGGTGGCTCCCAGCCTCCTTTGTTTCTGTCGCCACCGATTATGGGTACGCTATTCCCATATTTACAGCTGGCGCAATCGCTTGGAAAAGATCGACCGATATACGGATTGTCACTGCGTATTCCGGAATCAGGAAGTTTTGAATGGGAAACTGTAGAGGAGCAAGCGCGGCTATACATCAACGATATCAAAGCTGTACAGCCTAGCGGTCCTTATCTGATCGGTGGGTGGTCCTTTGGTGCTGTAGTGGCTTTTGAAGTCGCCCGCCAGCTTGAAGCGCAGGGTGATAAAGTGGGTTTCTTTGCTGCAATTGACTATCCATCTCACACCTCCTCGCAGACCAGTCTGCTTGATTTCTTAAGGTTTTTTGGATTTTCTACTTTTAAAAATTTACTTTCCTATTTGCGAGATTATATTTATCTCAGATCGAAGTCAGCAGATAATAAAAAGCGTTCTTTCCTCAGTAATCTGATCGATCATGCGGTGATTGGTAAAGTGCTCTCACCAGAGGCTCAACAACAGTTCGCCGATCAGCCTGGTATGCAAGAATTAATGCAGTTTTACCGAGCTAACACGGTTGCTCTTTCGAAATATCGACCAACAGGGACATATCAAAGTACCGTTGATTTATATAGAACGGATGATCACAATATGAATCGCCACAATCATTCACTTGAATGGGAAACTGCAACTTCCGGAAAAGTGAACGTTCATGTAATCGGCGGCACGCACATGACGATCCTTCGTTCTCCTCACGTTGAGCAACTGAGTGCTGAAATTAAAATGCGTCTGGATGAAACGGGTCAGCAACTAGGCTAGGCTTTTCAAGAAAATGAACTTTGTAAGATGTGTTTTTTGGGGGGACAGCGTGGGTTAGCAGCAGGCTCACTACGTATTGATAAATTTTCAAAGGAATAAGTTGTACATAATCCCTTACTGCTTATGATTGGCACTAGATTTTGCTGCTAGTGTCTTGGCATACTCTTGATGTAGAAAATCGATGAAGCTTTGCGTCGCGCTAGATGGTTGATTCTTTTTTGCCACAACAACACCATATTGTCTGGTAAGCGATACATCTGTTACGCGTAGAGTTGGGCGTTTGAGTTTCGCATTTGTTTGCGCCATAGAACTCGGAAGTAACGTGATGCCATTACCTGCATCAAGCATGGCGAGTAAGGTCGTTAACTGCGTTGCCTCGCTGAGAGATTTGATTGGAAGATTGCGTTTATTGCCTTCCTCTTTAATCAAACTAATCAACGTTTTATATCTGTCTAGTATAAGAAGTGGATATTTGAGTACTTTTTTAAGTACAACCTCTTTGAATTCGGCCAGAGGGTGATCCACAGGCACGACTAGCAGCAATTCTTCTTCTGCCAAATGTTGAAACCGAAGTTTGGTTGAGTCTCCATCGAAGGCCACCACACCTAAATCTGCCTCGCCAGACAGAATCTTTTCGATGATTTCTTGATATTGCAAATCAAACAACTGGATCTGTACATCTGGGTAACGTTTTTTGTATCCATGAAAGATACTTGGCATCATCGTTGCAGCGATCATGGGCGTGGCACCAATCATGATGCGATGACCCCCACGATTCGTAGTGGAATCAAATTCTTTAACTAGTTGATGCAGACCGTGCAATGCACTAACTGCCTCTTGATATAACCGTAGTCCCTCTTTAGTTGGTGCAAGTTTTCGTGTGGTCCGGGTGAGAAGTTTCGTGCCCAGGCGGTCTTCCAGGCGCTGTAGCCGTGCAGTCACAGTAGGTTGTGATACGTGCATACGTAATGCGGCATGACTAAAACTTTCCAGCTCGACTATCGCGATGAACGTTTCAATATCTACCAGTTCTATTCGAAACGACAGAATGGTGGATTCTGAGGGTGAGTGAGCAGGGGGCAATGTCAAAGTCTCATGATTTATAGGTTGAGCCTATAAATTTATCACAAATGGCGAATTGTGAGAATCGTACCGAGGATAAATACTTATGTGCTTAAGCCCCACGGCGAGAACAAACTCGGAAACACGATGAACAATTCGACAGCGACCCTTGAACAGCACTATGTAAAGCCAATTGATTCCGCAGTTTTTGATCAGAATGAATATCGGCGTGCCTTGGGTAGCTTTCCTACTGGGGTGGCCATCATGACCACACGTGATGGAGAGGGTGAGCCTGCAGGGCTGACTTGTAATTCGTTTAGCTCAGTTTCACTGGATCCTCCGCTCGTGTTGTGGAGCTTACGCAAAGCAAGCAAATCGATCGACATATTTCGTTCGTCTAAGACGTTTGCCATCAATGTGCTCGCAGAGGATCAGGATCATTTGTCGCAACGCTTTGCGACGAGCAGTATTTTAAAAAAATTTGAGAATATCTCCTGGAGCACGGGATATTCTGAGCTTCCTTTGATTGACGAATGTGTCACGCGGTTTCACTGCGAGGTTAGTGCACAACATGACGCGGGTGATCACATCATTTTTATCGGGCAAGTTGTGAAGTATGAATTGCTCCGTGAGATTGATTCACTTGTTTTCTATAAAGGTGCCTACATGATGCTCACGCGCTCATTAAGAGCGATGGCGCAAAAGGGAACTGTGACGCATGAGAAGCTGGCTGAGTCACGCTTGCTTATCTATGGCATGTTGCTCAAGCTCGCATGTGAAAACGGCGAAGAGGCTGATTTCATCGCAATTGAAAATAACTTAAAGCTTATGGATGAATTGGTTGCCGTCGATGACATGGAAGGACGCATGGTTGCCGCGATTGAATTTTTTGATTTGATTAGTCGGTCTGCACATAACGAAGTGATGAGTTTAATCGCTCAATCGCTGAATACGCTTTTACAGCATACGGTCATGGCAAAGGTTGAAAATAACGACCCCAAGCGCGTGTATGTGCCAGAACTGGACTTTATTCGCTGGGAAATTCTCGCCTCGATACGTGCAAGGGATAAAGAGTTGGCTGTTAGTGCGATGAATGCGTATATAGAGCACACAACACATTCATCAAATGAGTAATAAATGCTGAATCAAATCAATCATAAAAATTAAAAGTAAGACCTAAGGAGACATACAACATGTACACACGGTTAATTAAAAAATATCTATTGAATCTTCTGATGTTGATTGGGCTTGTTAGCTCTTTGATTTCTTCTCAGTCATTCGCTCAGGATTTTCCTAACAGGGCAATCAAGATCATTGTTCCATACGGTGCGGGTGGAGGATCAGACATACTTTCGCGCCATCTCGCTGATCGTTTGTCCAAACGTTTAGGGCAGAGCGTGATTGTCGAAAATCGACCTGGTGCGGACGGCATTATTGGCACTGCTGCAGTCGCTTCAGCAAAGCCTGATGGCTACACATATTTAATTGCGGTGGATAGCCATCTCCTGAATCCACTTTTACATAAGTCTTTGCCTTATGACACGTTCAAGGACTTGATCGGCGTGACGATGGTTGCACGCTCCCCATACGTGTTTGTAACCTCCTCAGAGTTTCCCGCTAAAAATATGAAAGAGTTTGTCAGTCAGGTTCGTTCAAATCCAAAAAAATTCTCAATTGCAAACTCTGAAAAATATTCACTTTTAGTCAATCAGAAACTTGTTGACAGCGAGAAGCTGGACGCTGTGCATGTGCCATACAAGGGTAGCGGACCAATGATGATCGATGTGGCTGCGGGTGTGGTGTCTATGTCGCCAACTAGCATTCTTGCCGCAACACCATATTTGCAGTCTGGCCGCATGAAGGCAATTGGAGTGACGGGAGAAGAACGAACGCCCGCTTTACCGAATGTGCCAACACTGAAAGAGCAGGGTTTCAAAGATTATGACTTTTATGTTTCCTATGGGTTGTATGCGCCAGCCGGCACACCTCGCACTGCCTTGGACACGATGCAGCGTGCGATCAAAGAAGTCGTTCAAACCCCGGATATGAAAGCGATTTTGGCTGAAAAAGGTGCTGTCCCTGTTGCAAGCACCGTCGATGAATTTAATGCGCATCAAAAAGCATATTTTTTGATTCTAAAAGTATTGGCCGAAAAGTCTAATCTTAAACCCGAGTAGGAGCTGTGATGATTGAAGTACGGATGTTGTCAGTGACGCCTATTCTGGGCTATGGATTTCCCGAGTCCTCACTTGAGGCCGGGCTTGCGCTCAAGCCTCACGTGATCGGGGCTGATGGAGGCAGCACGGATCCTGGGCCATTTTATTTGGGAGATGGCAAGGCCTTTTGCTCTCGGATGGCCATGAAGCGTGATTTGAAATTGATGCTGTGTGCGGGCGTGCAAGCTGGCATACCGGTCATTGTGAGCACCTCAGGAGGCGCAGGTGGTGAGCCGCATCTTCAAATGATGTCAGAGATGGTTAAAGAAATTGCAATTGAAGAAAAATTGAATTTCAAGCTGGCATTGATTCACTCTGAACAGGATCCTGCCTTTATTAAACGTCGTGTGCGTGAAGGGCGGGTTCGTGCTGCCTCCAAACAGCCAGACTTGAACGACGCTCAAATCGATGCGGCGATTCGTATTGTTGGGTTAATGGGGCCTGAGCCCTACATTAAAGCGCTTGATGACGGTGCGCAGGTAATATTGGCAGGACGCAGTACCGATCCTGCACCCTGGGCTGCAGTGGCGATACGCGCGGGAATTCCACCCGCGCAGGCATGGTACTCGGGAAAAATGTTGGAGTGCGGTTCCGAGCCTGCAGTGCCTAAGAAGGAAGGCTGTTTGTTAGCACGAGTGACTCCGGAATATGTTGATCTTGAGCC
>JAUSCY010000062.1 GCA_030650995.1 Sheuella sp.
GCGCGGCCGCTGTCACACCACGACGGGCAGGCTCCGGCTGGCAGCGGTATAGACCCAGTGGATCAATGAGCTCTGTCGTCTCGCTGCGCGTGACCTGCTCTACCGACGGCCGCTCGGCCAGCAGATGATCCAGCGCGGACCAGCGCGGATGCCGATCATAGAGGAGAAACGATTCCAACCCCGATTCCTTGGCGCCCAGCAAATCGTGGATGCTCTTGGGCTGCTCGCCGCCGACCGTTGCGTGCTGCGTCTTGGCTTTCACCAACGCGGCGTGGTAGCTCTCCGGTTGACGCATCAAGGTGTTTCCCAGATTGATCCCAACGCTCCGGACATCACACTCCACCACCGCTGCGCCGCGGCACGGCGCCACCACCAGCTGCAGCGCGGGTGTGGTGAGCTTCGTCTCCAGCAACCCGTCGCCATCAATATCCAGCGACGTCACCAACCCACCCGTGTGGGCGGTCTCCGCGGCTTCCAGATGCTGCTCAGCAGCAATCAGGTGTTGGTAGATACCGTGCCGCAGGTGCTGCAGGTAAAGCCCGCCAAAGACCCCGTGCCAGTAGGCGCAATTGCACTGCGCGTGATGCAGTGCGTCGCGAGCCGCTGCCACGTGCTGCACGCGCGTCGCGGCACGCGGCGGCCGGTCCTCCAGTGCCTGCACGCGGCGGCTGACCTCCAGCATGCGCTTGTGCATCCAGTTGGATTCCGGATACTTCACCAGAAAATTGCGGAAATGTCCGCCGGACCACTCGGTCATTTCTTCATAGCTGGTGCATGGCAAATACACGCGGCCGGCCGGTGGCTGGGTCGTGGCGCACTCGCGAAAGAGCGACGTGTGCAGCCAGCTGCTCTCGGCTTCCAGCGCCGTGAAGAATTGTTCCAGCCACCCTTCCTCATAGACCCAGCGATGTGTGCCAGGCCAGAGCCCAAATTTCTCACCATCATCAGCAAACGTGACGATCGAGCCCGAAGGACAGCCGCGCAGAAACTGGATCGTCTCTTGCACGGGATGGAACGGCATCCAGTACCGCAGCCGCTTGGAGGAGGGAAACAGTCGCAGATATCGCCCCTCATCCTCTGTGAGGTAGAAACCGAAAATGTCTTCCTGTGCCTTGAGCTGCGGCGACCAGCCCAGAGCCGCGCGGATGTGCGTGTCGTCCACAATCGTGTAATCAAAACCTGCGCTCGCCAGCGTGCCAGCCACCTGCGGCTCCCACACGCGCTCGGCCAGCCACGCCCCGCAGGGTCGCTGGCCGCACAGCGCAGTGATTTTCTCGGAGAGCTGCTGCAATTGCGCCTGGCGGTCGCGCTCGGGGATGAGCGGCAAAATCGGTTCGTAGTAACCGCCGCCGATCATCTCGACCTGACCCGCAGCCACCAGTTGCGCCACGCGTCCGAGGAACTGGGGTTCTTCCCGTTCCAGCCAGTCGATGAGGCAGCCGGTGTAGTGCAGTGAGACCTTGACCGACGGATGCCGCTCCACGCACTCCAGAAACGGCCGGTAGGCGCGCTCAAACGCCTCGCGAATCACCCACCCGAAGTTACCTACGGGCTGGTGACAATGCAACGCCATCAATAACGTGATGTGTGGTGACATGCGGTAGCTCTCTCGAATACTATCAGGCCCCGGCGACGACTGCCGGCTGCGGGCGACCACTGCGATTCTTGGCCGACGATGCTAATTCTGCAATGAGTTTGGCCAAGCGATTGGAATCATGCCGAACATAGTTTTGCGTGCTAATGACCGACTGGCCGATCACCCGGCAACCCAGTCGCTCCAATGCGTCGGTGTCCACGACCACCGGCACGGCCTGCTCCTCACGGTAGCGGGCCAGCAACGCCTGTGGCACGGGTGCGGTGTTCACGATGCAGTAATCCACCAAACGCTCGGCCGTGTGGCTGATCAGCGCCTGCAGATGGTCGGCAGCAGTGTAGCCGTCGGTTTCGCTGTGCTGCGTCATCACGTTGCAAATGTAAATTTTAATTCCGCGGGATGCCTGGACCCCCTCGCGAATGCCGTCCACGAGCAAATTGGGCAGAATGCTGGTGTAGAGACTGCCTGGGCCCAGCACAATCGCGTCCGCCTCGGCAAGGGCTGTCAGCGCATCGCCAGAGGGCATGCAGCCGGCCGGCTCCAGCCACAACTGCGCAATGCGTGCGCCGGCTTTCGAGATGTTGGTTTCCCCCACCACCTGCCGGCCATCGGCCAGACGAGCGTGCAGTTGCACCGGCTGCACGGTCGATGGCGTCACCCGACCGCGAATAGCCAGCACGCGGCTCGATTCGCGAATGGCTGTTTCAAAATCGCCGGTGACCCGCATCATCGCCGCGATAAACAAATTGCCAAAGTTGTGACCGTGCAGCTCCGAGCCCTCGTCAAACCGGTACTGAAAGAGCTCGCGCATCAACGGTTCGGCATCTGCCAACGCGACCAGGCAGTTGCGGATGTCGCCGGGTGGCGGCATATCAAACGCCGTGCGCAGCCGACCGGAAGAGCCCCCGTCATCCGCGACGGTCACAATAGCGGTCAAGTTCGAGGTGTATTGCTTGAGCCCCGTGAGCAGCGTTGACAATCCCGTGCCGCCGCCGATGACCACCACCTTCGGCCCTTTTTCGAGCTGCCGCTGGCGATAGAGCAAATCCACCAGCTGATCTTCCCGCTGCGTGGGCAAAAAGACCCCGATGAGCGAGCGCACCATCCGCCGCATGCCGGAGATCATGAACCCAATCCCCAGCGCCAGGATGCACGCGCCCGACAACAACCAGCCGCGATGCACGGGCGTTTTCGTCAGCCCCAACCCCGCCATCACCGAGCCGCTGGCCACTAAGAGCAGCCCGACCACGCAGAGAAAGATCCAACGCTTGACGCGCATGCCAGGATACAACCATTTCAACAGACCCATGCCGCCCCCAAATCACTCACCTTCAATGGCGCTTCTGATCTTCGTCGGCAAACATCTTGAGGATGACTTTCTCGTCACGCGCCTGCTTGAGGTGATCGCGCAGATGACGTTCTTTGAGGAGTCGGGAGATGCGGGCCAGGGCTTTGAGGTGCGGCCCGGCGGAGTCCTCCGGCGCAATCAGCAGGAAAAACAGGTGGGCCGGCGTGCCGTCCAGCGAAGCGAAATCCACGCCGGCGCGCGAGACGCCAAAGGCCCCGACGAGCTGGGCCACCGCATTGGTCTTGCCATGCGGGATAGCTACCCCCTGTCCGATGCCGGTGGAGCCCAGCGCCTCACGATTCTTCAGGATGTCGATAATGGTATCAACGTCCTTATCCTTGACCGCGCCGGCACGCACCAGCAACTCCACCAATTCGCGGATGATGCCATCCTTGGACTGGGCTTTCAGCTCGCAGGCCACCGCCTGCTCGTGCAGGAACTCCAGGATTTTCATCGGTATGGCGCCTCACGGTGAACGAGAAATAAGCGGGAGACGGGATTCGAACCCGCGACATCAACCTTGGCAAGGTTGCGCTCTACCAACTGAGCTACTCCCGCTTGAGAAGTCGCAGATTATACACGAAATTTCTAACTGCGTCAGATTCAAACAACCCGTTGTGAAGACTGCCTTTCGTCACAACTACCTGCAGAAAACTTACATGAATTTAACTCATGTCTGCCGCGCTATTCAGATCAAGTACTATTAGCGAAGACCAAGAATATAGCAAAAAAATTGCGCCTTTGTCAAACCAGATTCTTTTATACGTTTTACCTTTTCAATGCCTCTGTCCTCCATCGCCCACGCTGTTGATCTGACCACTTTGAATACGCTCGGACTTGTATGTCAGGCCGAGCAGTTGATGGATTTATATGATTTAAGTCAGTTGCCTAAGGTGACTGAGTATGTCCGTGGTGGCATGCAGGTGGTGGTGCTCGGCGGGGGCAGCAATGTTGTACTACCCGCCCGGATTTCCAGACTGGTCGTGCGCGTCCAGCTCAAAGGAATAACACTCGCCTTGGCGCGGCCCGATGCCTGGGTGATCGATGTGGCGGCTGGTGAGAACTGGCATGATTTTGTCGCGTCTGCCATGACGCAAGGTTGGGATGGACTTGAAAATCTTGCACTCATTCCGGGCTCTGTCGGTGCAGCGCCTGTGCAAAACATCGGCGCGTATGGTGTGGAGCTGGACTCGAGAATTGAGTCAGTGACTGCCTGGCATATTCCCGAAGGGCGGATGGTCACTTTCAAACGTGAGGATTGTGGATTCAACTATCGCGACAGCATGTTTAAACGCGCGGGTCTGGGACACTGGTTAATTGTGAGCGTGAGGTTTTGTTTGCCCCGCCCCTGGCGAGCGGTACTCGGATATCCCGATCTGGTGCGTCATCCTGGATTGGCAGGGACTGCCATGGAGGAAGTCAACGCGCGTCAGATATTTGATGCGGTCTGTGAGATCCGGCGCACCAAACTCCCCGATCCGGCTGTCTTGGGTAATGCTGGCAGTTTCTTTAAAAATCCCGTCATCCCTGCATCACAGTTCGAGACGTTGAAACAGCACTTTGCTGGGATCGTCGCCTACCCTCAGGCGGATCAAAGCGTCAAGCTAGCTGCGGGCTGGTTGATCGAGCAGTGCGGCTGGAAAGGCCGCAGGATCGGTCAGGTAGGTGTTCATACCCGTCAGGCGCTCGTTCTGGTCAATTATGGACAAGCGACCGCCGTGGAGCTGCTCGCGCTCGCCCAAAGCATCCGGCAAAGTGTTGAGGAAAAATTCGGCGTAGAACTCGAAATCGAGCCGGTTCAGGTGCCTGCGTAGGCTAGTAAAGCGTTAAAAAAAATTGCTTAGAGGCCGAGCACCGTTTGCATATCAAACAGACCGGTTTGTTTTGCTGCCAGAAAGCGCGCTGCGCGCAGGCTGCCTTCCGCGTAACCCGCACGACTGCTTGATTTATGCGTGATTTCGATTCGCTCACCTGTACCGCAGAAATAAACCGTGTGATCGCCCACGATATCTCCTCCGCGCACGACTGAAAAACCGATTGTGCCGGTTTCGCGAGGACCTGTATGGCCATGTCGGGTCCACGTTGCAATCTCGTCGAGGGGTTTGCCCCAGGCGTCGGCAATGACTTCGCCCATTTTCAGAGCTGTGCCAGAAGGCGCGTCCACCTTGTGTTTATGGTGTGCTTCGAACACCTCAACATCGTAGCCAGAATTCAAAATACGGGCCGCCATATCGAGCAATTTGAGCGTGGCATTGACGCCCACACTCATGTTCGGTGCGAAGACAACAGCAATGGACTCGGACGCTTTGGTGATCGCGGCCTTGCCTGCATCATCAAACCCTGTTGTGCCGATGACCATTTTGACGCGATGCTCCACGCAGGCTTGCAGATGGAGCAGAGAGCCTTCGGGGCGCGTAAAGTCAATCAGGCAGTCTGCCTGGCTGAGTGCCGAGAGCTGGTCTGTGATCAGCACGCCACTAAGGGTGCCCAGAAATGCGCTCGCGTCCTGACCCAGCATCGGGCTGCCGCTTTGATCAAGTGCTACCGTGAGTTTGAGGTCGCTGGATTGTGTGACGGCTTCGATCAGCATACGTCCCATACGGCCACTCGCACCGGCAATTGCAATTCGCATCATGTCAAAAACTCTTTTTCGCGTTTGTATGGATGAGATTAGTTCAGTGGCATGGGCGCATCATCCGGCGCTCCAGGTATCGCAGCAGGATCAGAGACAGAGTTATCCTGGATCGTCTGGCCAACGGTCAGGCCTGGGGCCATGAGGATCGCTTCAGGCATGCCCGCATCGTTCGCAGCGCGCGTCGCATCCAGTTGAATCTGGGCGTCTTCACGCTTGGAAATACCGACTTCTTCTTTGGCGAGCTGGAATGGTTGCAGCTCTGGCTGCTCGTCGCCTTTCCAGCGTGCCAGCTGATTGTTGTCAAAGAATACGGTCAGGACACGCTCCTGGACGTTACCGTTGCCAGCGCGGAAATAATACGGGTAGTCCCAGCGATTGCTATGCAGCACGCTGGTGAGCGTCGGTGTGCCGAGCGCAAATCTGACCTGTTCGCGTGTCATCCCCTCGCGCAGCAGTGCAACCTGGTCTTTGGTGACCCAGTTTCCCTGCTGAACGCTGTTGCGGTAGGGGAAGCCCCAGCGAGACGACTCACATCCGGTCAGTAAAGTCATGACGGCTACCAGAGCCAGTGTGGCGCGTAGGTGCGAAGCAAAAGGACGGGACATGGCCACTGCGAACCTCTGTTGGATAAATTACCAAAGACGTTATCATAAAGGTTTACACGGACTGACGTTGGTGGTTTTAAGTCTAAAATCCGTTTATCGAGCTTTTTAGACCAATTTTGATCGATTATGGCGACTGCGCCTGGAGACTTCCTTGCAAACCGAAAATGACCAGAGCGATCTTAAAAATGTCGGCCTCAAAGCCACATTCCCCCGACTCAAGATTCTGGATATTTTTCATAAGTCCGGTCAGCGTCATCTGAGCGCCGAGGATGTTTATCGGGTTCTGATTGGTGAGAGTGTGGATATCGGGCTGGCAACTGTCTACCGCGTTCTGACCCAGTTTGAACAGGCGGGTATCCTTTCGCGCAGTCAGTTTGATGGCGGCAAAGCAATTTTTGAGCTCAATGACGGCGATCACCATGATCATCTGATTTGCACGCATTGCGGCAAGGTTGCCGAGTTTTCAGACGCTGAAATTGAAAAACGCCAGCACCAGGTTGCCAAAGCGAATGGTTTTTCGCTTGAAAGCCACGCGATGGTGCTCTATGGTGTTTGCGCGGCCTGCAGCGCGCGCGGCGGTTAATCGGCGGTTATTCATCAGACTGAGTAGGTTGGCGATTGCAAACCCTAGTCCTGCAGCATTTCCTGAGCGTGCTGCATCGTTGTGGAAGTAATTTTTACGCCACCCAGCATCCGGGCGATTTCTTCGATACGGCCTTGCTCATCAAGTTCGGTAATGTATGACGCGGTTGTCTGAGCGTGCATTTTTTTACTGACCTGGAAATGTTGCTGACCACGTGCAGCAACCTGAGGCAGATGCGTGACACAAAGCACTTGATGGCGTTCACCGAGTTCTCTGAGCAGATTCCCAACTACTTCAGCGACTGCTCCGCCAATCCCGCTGTCGACTTCATCAAAAATCAATGTGGGTACGCGCGCTGCGCGACTAGCGATCACGGACAGAGCCAGAGAGATTCTGGCGAGCTCGCCGCCTGAGGCGACTTTGGCCAGCGGACGAACTGGTGTGCCAGCATGACCTGCCACCAAAAACTCAATCAGATCTTGACCGTGCGCAGTGGGAGCGGACTCTGTGACACTAGCCTGGAAAACGCCGCCTTGCATCGCAAGCGTCTGCATGGCCTGACTGACCAGGCCAGATAGTTCAATTGCTGCGGATTGGCGAGCCTGGCTCAGTAATTGCGCCGCGCTGAGATAGGTGGCTTGCAGCGCTTTAGCCTGGATTTTTAAAGTCTCAATGTCTGCGCAAGCTTGCAGCGCTTCGCGCTGATTACGTAATTTTTCATGAAAATCAAACAGCTGGTCGGGTTCGATTTTGAATTTTCGCGCCATGTCAAAAATCACACGCATACGGTCTTCAGCGATTGCGAGTCGCTCGGGGTCTAGTTCTGCATGTGACAGATAGGCGTTCAGATCAGAGATAGCTTCATTGACTGCAATGCACGCTGAGTCAAGCGCATCGTGCACGGTCTGCAAACTGGGGTCGTGCTTGAGCAATTGACTGATTCGATGCACCGCAGTCGATAGTCCGCGATGGATCGAGGCCTCATCATCATCGAGTGTGGCCAGCGTAAGTGCGGCGCCATCGAGCAGGGATTGGCCGTTTGCCAGTCGAGTGTGTTCAGCGGAAATTTCGTCCCATTCACCTGCCTGAATCGCCAGGCGATCGAGCTCGGCGAGTTGCCAGTCCAGTTTGTCGCGCTCGGCAGCGAGCGCGCTTGCGTCTTGCTCAGAAAGGGTAATCTGACGTTCAACACTGCGCCAGGCTTTCCATGCTGCATTGACCGATTGCCTGAGCGCATGGTGATTGCCATGCGCATCGAGCAGGTCACGCTGATTTTCCGGACGCAACAGGCTTTGATGGGCATGCTGACCATGGATATCAATCAGGTATTCACCGATTTGTCGTAATTGTGTCGCTGTGACAGCCGAACCATTAACATACGCGCGGCTTTTGCCCTGGCTGTCAATGACGCGGCGCAGAATCAGCTCGTCTTCAGCATGCAGGTCGTGTTCGGTCAGCCAGGTGGTGAGCGTTTCAGGTGTATCAAATACCGCACTGATCTCTGCGCGCGTGGCACCGGTGCGAAGCACGCTTGAGTCAGCGCGTCCCCCGAGAGTCAGTGCGAGCGCATCAATCAATATGGATTTGCCAGCGCCGGTCTCACCGGAAAAAACGGTAAAACCTTTTTCAAAAGAGATATCGGCCTCGGCCACGATGACAAAATCACGGATGTGCAGCGCACGCAGCATACGTTATTCCCCGTCCGATCCGGAGCTGGGCATGCGGTTCCAGTCGAGTTTGCGACGCAGTGTAGAAAAGAAACTGTAGCCGGTTGGGTGCAGAAACCGGATGGTATGCGGAGCACGCTTAACGACAATACGGTCGCCGGGCTTCAGGTCGGACCAGGTTTGCATGTCAAAGTGCACACTTGAAGCCGCTTCGCTGCGCCCCATGGTGGTCAGCGTCATGTTCAGCACACTATCAGCGGGGATCACGATCGGTCTGTTGGACAAAGTCTGAGGAGCGACCGGAACCAGCACAATAGCGTCCACTTCGGGGTGCAGAATCGGACCGGCTGAAGACAGCGCATAGGCCGTGGAGCCGGTGGGAGTCGCCACAATCAGACCGTCCGCACGCAGGGTATACATGTAGGTATCGCCGATTTCAACGCGAACTTCGATCATGCCCCCACGCCCTGAGCGGCTCAGTACCACATCATTGAGCGCTGTGGCAGAAAACATTTCGGCCTCGCCCCGCCAGACACTACCGGTCAGGAGCATCCGTTTTTCTGTTTCAAACTGACCAGCGAGCACCGCTTTGAGTGCTTGCGGTGCATCTTCGACAGGAATGTCGGTAATAAAGCCCAGACGGCCATGATTGATGCCTACGACAGGTACGTCATAGGGGGCCAGATGTCTGGCCGCACCCAGCATGGTGCCGTCTCCGCCCATGACGATCGCGAGACTGGCGCGTGCGCCGATTTCTTCGAATGTGGCGCTTGTGTACTCCGTGACGCCTGTGTGCTGAGCTGTTTCGGCCTCAAGCAGAACTTCGCATCCCTCTTGTGCGAGCAGCTTGCCGATGGCACGCAGCGGGGCGTGCAGACCCGAGTCTTGATAGCGACCAACAAGCGCGATAACCGGAAAATGCATGGCAAGTCCACTTTGAGAAAAACTAACCGATTATAGGGTCGGTCACTGTAAAATAGCGACATGATGGATGAACGCGCACGTGCACTATTAAAAGCTTTGATTGAGCGGTACATCGATGACGGCCAGCCCGTCGGCTCCCGTACGCTCTCAAAAATGTTTGATCTTTCTCCGGCGACGATCCGCAATGTGATGTCAGACCTAGAGGAGCTGGGACTCATTCACAGTCCGCATACCTCAGCAGGCAGGGTGCCGACACCGCGTGGCTACCGACTGTTTGTGGATACGATGCTCTCGGCTCAGACTGTCGAGTTGCTGCCAACGACTGATATGCGTGACTTGCAGCCGGCATCTGACCCCGGTCGGGCGATCAATGCAGCTGCCTTGCTTCTTTCTAATCTGACGCAATTCGCCGGGGTGGTGTTGTCTCCGCGACGTGCACAAGTGTTTCGCCAGGTTGAGTTCATCCGGTTATCCGAAAAACGTATTCTGCTGATTATTGTGACGCCCGATGGGGACGTGCAAAACCGGATTTTGCTTACACCGCGCGACTACACCAGCACGTCCCTGATTGAGGCGGCCAACTTTTTTAATCACAATTTTGCAGGCAAATCTTTCGCTGATGTGCGGCTGAACCTGTCTCGTGACCTTGCTCAGCTGCAAGAAAACATGTCTCGACTGATGCAGGCAGCCGTTGATGCGGGTGCCGAGGTTGCTGAAGAGCTTGAAAATGTGGTGATCTCGGGCGAACGCAAGTTACTCGACGTCAACGAACTCGCCTCGGACATGGATCGTTTGCGTAAGACTTTTTCTCTCTTCGAGAAAAAAACCGACTTGCTGCAGTTGCTCGATGTGTCGAATCGTGCGCAGGGCGTTCAGATTTATATCGGCGGTGACTCGTCACTGGTTCCTACAGAGGATCTGTCTGTCATTACCGCGCCTTATGGCGTGGACGGCCGCATCGTAGGGACGCTGGGTGTGATTGGCCCGACAAGAATGGCATATGAGCGTGTTATACCGATTGTTGATATCACTTCGCGATTGTTGTCCAATGCGTTGAGTCATCACTACACAGAGCGTTCCTGACACGGTTTGTTTTTAATAATAATTTTTGACAAAGTTCTACTACATGCGCTTCTGGCCTGAACCCAAACGTAATTTGACACAGAATTCCCGCTTTATCCCCTGGCCAGAGTCTCGTCAGACCGGTCGGGTGGGCGTGGTGCTGGTCAACCTCGGTACCCCAGAGGCGCCCACGCCTGCAGCAATTCGAAAGTATCTGCGTGAATTTTTGTCCGACCCCCGTGTCATTGAAATACCTAAACTGCTGTGGTGGCCCATTCTCAATGGCCCAATCTTAATGGCACGTCCTCGCAAACTCGCACCGCGTTACGCCAGTATCTGGATGGAGGGGGGGTCTCCCCTGATGGTCTATACGCAGCGTCAGGTCGAGGGTGTACGCGCCGCTTTTGTGGCGCGAGGTCTGGATGTAGAGGTCGAGACCGGTATGCGCTATGGGCAACCCTCGATCGAGAGCGCCATGCTGCGGTTGCGTGACAAAGGCTGCGAACATATGCTGATCGTGCCGCTCTATCCGCAATTTGCCTCAAGTACGACGGCGACAGTTGTGGACGAGGCGATGCGTGTGGCTGGCCATATGCGTAACCAGCCAGCAATGCGCTTTATTAAGCGCTTTCATACGGATCCTTTATTTATCAAACCTTTAGGCGACAAAATTGCCGCTTTCTGGCGTGAGCATGGGCGTCCCCAGAAGCTCATTATGAGTTTTCATGGTCTGCCCAGACAGTGCGTAGAGATGGGTGACCCCTATTGCCGCGACAGCTACGAAACCGCCCATGCCCTGGCGCAGTATCTTGGGTTGGGTGCAGAGGACTACCAGGTCACTTTTCAAAGCAGATTTGGACCCGCCAAGTGGCTCGAGCCTTATACCGAACCGACCTTGAAAAAGCTCGCTCAGCAAGGCATAACTGATGTGGATATCGTTTGTCCCGGGTTTTTGGCGGATTGCCTTGAGACGCTAGAGGAGATTCAGGTTGAGGTGTGCGAAACCTTCATGCATGCTGGTGGTAAACGATTCCGTTACATTCCCGCACTGAACGATGATCCGGTCTGGATCCAATCTCTTGCCGATCTGGTCCAGACCCACTTGCAGGGATGGCCAATCGGGATCGATTAAAAACCAGCATTCAAGCATCGTTTTTAGCTGTTTAGCCCTTGAATATGCAATTTTTACCCTCATATCCAAGGTTATCGATGCTTTTTTCTGGAGAAGTTCAATGACGTCCCCTAACGATTCGGCCCAAGCCAATCATCAGCCTGATTCTGCACAGACCTCACAAAATGATGAGTCAGCAGTCGAACTCGATCCTATTGCCCAGTTGCAAGCGGATCTCGCTGCAGCATTGGCCCAGGTATCCGAGCAGCGCGATCAGGTATTGCGGGCGCATGCAGAGATGGAAAATGTCCGTCGTCGGGCTCAGGAGGAGGTTTCCAAAGCTCGTAAGTTCGGTATTGAGTCATTTGCTGAAAGTATGGTCCCAGTCAAGGACAGTCTGGAGGCAGCCTTAGCACTGACGGAACAAACCACAGAAAATATGCGTGACGGGATCGAGATGACCCTGAAACAATTAACCAGTGGTTTCGAGCGTAATCACCTGAAAGAGATCGCCCCTGAAAAGGGCACGAAATTCGATCCGCACCACCATCAGGCCATCGCCAGTGTGCCTGCTCCTGACCAGGAGTCCAACACGGTGATCCAGACTTTGCAAAAAGGCTACCTGATCACCGACCGTGTGTTGAGACCTGCCCTGGTGACAGTAGCTGCCTGATTTTAGTGTCCGGTGAGCCCTTTGAAATAAAAGGGCATTAGTTAAGAAAGTCGGTCATTTTGATCATTTTCAAGCCAAAAACATAGTTTTCAGGCTTGAAATCGCCCAAAAGAACCCCAGATACTATCCATACAAATATTTAACCCAATTCTGAATTTGAAAAAGGTAATAAACATGAGCAAGATTATCGGTATCGACCTTGGAACCACCAACAGCTGCGTTGCAGTGATGGATGGTGGCCAGGTCAAAATTCTCGAAAATGCAGAAGGTGGTCGTACCACGCCTTCGATCGTTGCCTACATGGACGACGGCGAGTCGCTGGTCGGCGCACCTGCAAAACGTCAGGCAGTCACCAATCCAACCAATACGCTTTACGCTGTCAAGCGCCTGATTGGTCGTAAGTTCAGCGAAGACGCTGTTCAGAAAGACATTCACCTCATGCCTTACAAAATTATCAAAGCTGATAATGGCGACGCATGGGTTGAGGCTCAGAACAAAAAGCTCGCACCTTCACAGGTTGCGGCGGACGTTCTGCGCAAAATGAAAAAGACTGCTGAGGATTTCCTCGGCGAAGAAGTCACCGAAGCCGTAATTACGGTTCCTGCCTACTTCAACGACAGCCAGCGTCAGGCAACCAAAGATGCAGGTCGCATTGCTGGTCTGGACGTCAAGCGCATCATCAACGAGCCAACTGCAGCTGCTCTGGCGTTCGGCATGGACAAGAGCGAAAAGGGTGATCGCAAGATCGCTGTGTTCGACTTGGGTGGCGGTACGTTTGATATTTCAATTATTGAAATCGCCGATGTAGATGGCGAGAAGCAATTCGAAGTGTTGTCGACCAACGGCGATACATTCCTGGGTGGCGAGGATTTCGACCAGCGCATTATTGAGTACGTAATTGCTGAGTTCAAGAAAGACCAGGGTGTTGATCTGTCGAAAGACGTGCTTGCACTGCAGCGTCTGAAAGAAGCTGCGGAAAAAGCAAAAATCGAGTTGTCTTCTACTCAGCAGACTGAAATCAACTTGCCATACATCACCGCTGATGCCTCAGGTCCTAAGCACCTGAACATCAAGATGACACGTGCCAAGCTTGAGTCTCTGGTCGAAGAGCTGATCGTTCGCACCATGGATCCATGCAAAATGGCGATCAAAGACGCAGGCGTAAAAGTCAGCGAAATTGATGACGTGATCCTGGTCGGCGGTATGACCCGTATGCCTAAAGTGCAGGAAAAAGTTAAAGAGTTGTTTGGCCGTGAGCCACGTAAAGATGTGAACCCTGACGAAGCTGTTGCCGCTGGCGCGGCCATTCAAGGTTCGGTCTTGTCGGGTGACCGTAAAGACGTCTTGCTGCTTGATGTGACACCACTGTCACTCGGTATCGAAACGCTGGGCGGTGTCATGACCAAGATGATTACCAAGAACACCACGATCCCTACCCGCCACTCGCAGGTATTCTCGACGGCCGATGATAATCAGCCAGCCGTGACGATCAAAGTGTTTCAGGGCGAGCGCGAAATCGCTGCCGGCAACAAAACGCTGGGCGAATTCAATCTCGAGGGCATTCCACCTGCAGCACGTGGCACACCTCAGATTGAAGTCACCTTTGACATTGATGCTAACGGTATCGTGCACGTGTCCGCTAAAGACAAAGGCACTGGTAAAGAGAAAAAGATCACCATCAAGGCCAACTCAGGTCTGACCGAAGAAGAAATTCAACGGATGGTGAAGGACGCTGAAGCCAATGCCGAGGAAGATCATCGTTTGGCTGAGCTGGCCCTGGCGCGTAACAGTGCCGATGGTCTGGTTCACGCTACACGCAAGTCGATGACTGAGTATGCAGAAAAGCTCGAGGAAGCTGAAAAGACTTCGATCGAAGCGGCGATCGCTGCAGTTGAGGATGCATTGAAAAACAATGCTGACAAAGCTGAGATCGATGCCAAGGTTGAGGCGCTGTCTACTGCTTCGCAGAAGCTGGGTGAAAAGATGTACGCTGATGCACAAGCTGCCCAGGCAGCCGCAGCAGGCGATGCACCGGGTCAATCCGGTGCGGGTGCCAAGCCAGTTGATGACAACGTTGTCGATGCTGACTTTAAAGAAGTCAAGCGCGACGCTAAGTGAAGCGATTAGTTTGATGCTTGCCCGCCCGGGGCTCTTTCAGAGCTTTCCGGGCGAGTTTTTTTGTCCTAATTATTGAGCCTGAGACCATGGCAACAAAACGCGACTTTTATGAAATTCTTGGCGTTGCCAAAAACGCGTCAGATGACGAGTTAAAGAAGGCCTACCGTAAGCTGGCCATGAAATACCATCCGGATCGCAACCCGGACAGCAAGGAAGCGGAAGAAAAGTTCAAACAGGCTAAAGAGGCCTACGAGATTCTTTCTGACGAAAACAAACGTTCTGCCTATGACCGCTACGGTCATGCCGGTGTCGATCCGAACGCTGCAGGTATGGGCGGTGGCGGCGGTTTCGGTGACAATTTTGGCGATATTTTTGGTGAGATTTTTGGTGGTCAGCGGCGCGGCGGCGGTGGCGGACCACAGGTCTATCGCGGCGCTGATCTTAAATACGCAATGGAAATTACGCTGGAGCAGGCGGCCAGCGGTTTTGACACTGAAATCCGGGTACCAAGCTGGGAGAATTGCGAAATCTGTAAGGGCAGTGGTGCCAAACCAGGCACCTCACCCAAAACATGCCGAACTTGTGGTGGTGCGGGCGCAGTGCGTATGCAGCAGGGCTTTTTCAGCGTGCAGCAGACTTGCCCGACTTGCCACGGGAATGGTAAGGAGATCACTGACCCCTGCGTGTCATGCGATGGTGTCGGTCGTACGCGTCGCAACAAAACGTTGCAGGTCAAAATTCCTGCTGGTATTGATGACGGTATGCGTATCCGTTCGTCTGGTAATGGCGAGCCTGGAATCAATGGTGGTCCTTCTGGTGATCTGTTCGTTGAGATCAACATTAAGGAACACAAAATTTTCCAGCGTGACAACGACGATTTGCATTGTGAGCTGACTATTCCTTTTACGACGGCAGCGTTGGGCGGTGAGATTCAGGTCCCCACTCTGAACGGTAAGGCTGAAATCACTATCCCTGACGGTACCCAGTCAGGTAAAACGTTCCGTCTGCGTGCCAAGGGTATTAAAGGAGTGCGCGCTGCATATCCTGGTGACCTGTATTGCCACGTCGTGGTCGAGACGCCAGTGCGGTTGAGCGAAGAGCAGAAGACAATTTTGCGACAGTTCGAAGCCTCGCTTAGTGATGGGGGCGAACGCCATTCACCACAAAGCAAGTCCTGGACAGATCGCGTGAAAGAGTTTTTCTCCTGATCCGAACATTTCTTATCTAAAAACTAACCGGCTACGAGACTCGCAGCCGGTTTTTTTATGACTATTTAGTTGCCGGTCATGTCAAATACACTTAGTTCGTTATGCTTGCTTTAAACTGGATTTGCTTTGAGTATCTCAAATCTGCCAAAGGCTTAACATGAAAAAGCCATCGATATTTGTAGTCCTGCTAACACTGCAAATGCCCTTGCTTGTTATGGCGACTGAGCTTGTTTCCATACCTGCATCCAGTGCAGCGGGCGCTGCGAATACTTTTCCGGAGTTATCCAGCATTACGCCTGTTAAATGGCGCGTTGATGCTCAAACTCAAGGTGCAGGCACACCTAATTCGTTGGGGCTTGGTATTTTCTGGCCAATTGCTATCAAGGACAGCAGTACCTTGTTCTTTGATGCAGTGGTGAACGCTAACTTCTCTGATTTCAGTGGCTATAGCAGTATTATCAATACTGATGTTGCAGGTATCACGGCATCCACATCTACCCGTTTGGGCTATCGTTGGTTTAATCAGGACGGCTCTTGGATGTTTGGTGCCAATGCCGGCTATGACACGCGATCATTGAAGTCCGGTGGGGATGACACTAAGGTTTTCATTGATGATCAACTCACTGTGCGTTATCAGCAGGTGGCTCTTGGCGCAGAAGCCATCTCAACGACTTGGGGTGTTAACGCTTATGCATTGCTTCCCATAGGCAACAAAGAACAGCGCTTGAATAGCGCATACAACAGCGGAGCACTGACTACTTACGGTGCAGATGTTGGTTATCGAATATTGCCAAATCTTCGTGCTTCGTTGGGCTACTACTACCAGCGAAATAATCTCGAATTAGTCAATGGCTCTGGCGCCAGAACTAGCGTCACCTACGATTTGACCAACGATCTTGCGATTGGTGCGAATGTATCGAGAGACCAGGCCTTTCAGACTCGCTTTTCCATCAGTTTGCAATATAGTTTTGGGAAATTTGGCGCAGTTTCAGCTCAGCAGGTCGATATGTTCGAACCCTTGCGAAATCGAGATATTCGCGTTCACGATGATTTTCGGTCAACCCCTGATTCGAAATTGCTGCAAGAGGTCCAACAATCTGCACAGACGGAGAAGGGCAAACCCCACGATCCCGTTGCAGACGCTCTGCAAAGAGCTAAGATTGAGGCAGCAATTAATACCGGTGCTGTAAAAACACCCTGATTTCTCAGGGTGTCGGTCAAGCAAAAAATTTTGGTCAGTTAAAGAAATAACCTATTTTTTCTTTTCAAAATCACCGGCTGCAACACTGCTGAAATCAGTGAGTTTGAGATATTTGAGTAGCGCAGCATGCACTTGTTCTGGAGTCAGCGCTGCAATTTTGCTGTTGATTTCAGCGGCCCATGCAAAGGTTCTCTTGCGATCCAGATAAGCGCTCCAGGTTGTTGCCAGAGTTGCGTCTTGTGCCAGCGAAAGCTTACGCAGATTTAACAAAGCGTTGATGCCATCCTTGACCTCTGTTTCAGTAAAGCCATCTTTAACCGCTCGATTGATTTCTTCTGAGATCGCAATCTCTACGCGCTGACGATTTTCAGGTGCGAAAATTGCGTAGACAGACCAGCTAGCGTTAGGTTCGTAGGCAGAGACGTTCAGGCTGCTTCGCACGTTGTAGGACAGGCCTTCTTTTTCGCGTACGCGCATCCAGAGCCTGGATGTTTCGGAAGATCCAAGTAAAAAGTTAGCCAGTGAAAGTGCAGGAAAATCTGGATTCGTATCCTGAATTTCAATTGGTAACTTGGCCAGATAAAAAGCATTCGCTTTGTCAGGGGTCAATGCCTGTAACTGTTCGGGCTTGAATGTACGGAAAGGATCGGATACGCGGGTATATGCGGCGGCTGGTTTCCATGCATTCAGACTTTTAGTCAGTGTGGCTTCGAATTTGACTGGATCGAAGTCACCTACTGCGGAGACAGAAATGTTACCGGTGCCATGGAATTTACGATGAAAATTTTGCAGATCGACTCGTTTGGTTGCTTGTGCAGCTTCAATGGACTCATCAAAGCTGGGCGCATAACGGATATCGTCTTTAGGCCAGGGATTGTTCACACGACTTAACATTCTGGCCGCAATAGCGGTAGGTTCTGTTTTTGAACTTTTGATCGAGGCGATTAGTTTGTTGGTGAGCTCATTAATCTGCTCTTGGGGATAGGTAGCCTGATTGGTCACCTCCAGCACGAAAGAAATCAGCGCGTCAATGTTTTCACGTGTCGCGCTCAGCTTGATTGCCAGGTCAGTACCAGAGCCTTGAACAGAGACTTCGCCTTTCAATGCATCAATCCGATCGCTGATTTGCTCACGACTGAGTTTGTCAGTACCGCGTAAAAGAAGGTCTGCAGCAATGGTTGAGATCATCCGCTGACCTTTCATCGAGTCTGCGTTACCTGACTGAATGTCGATGATGACCTGAACGCGCTCTCCACGAGCCTCTTTAGGCAGTAGTGCGAGCTTGACGGAACCGTTGGCAAGTTTCAACACTTTAAGTTGGGTACGCGAGTCGATATTCTCGGGCGTTGGGTCAAAGGCCGCTGTTTGTTTAGCAGCTGCGTTACCTTTGTAGCCTGCGAGATCCTTAACCAGATCAGGAATTGCTGCGAGCGGTGCACGAACGGGTTTGTCCGTCGGGATATATTGACCTTCCGTACGGTTTGATGCGATCAGATATTCGCTTGCAACACGCTGAGCCTCAGCAAGGGTGACCTGCTTGATCCGGTCACGGGCTACAAAGACCATGCGCCAGTCACCAATCGCGACATATTCGGACAGTGCGCCGCTGATTTTTTGCGCATCGCTGAAAACTTGTTCCCAGCTGGTGATCCATTGATTGCGAACACGTTCCAATTCTTCTTTGGTGAAAGGTTTTTTAGAAATGGATTCGAGTGTGGAGGTCAGGGTGCTCAGTGAGCGCTTTGGATCCATACCGTGCTCAAGCGTCGCACCGAACATGACAATGCCTGGTGCATACTCGTCCATCGTAAAGCCCAGCACACTGGTCGCCTGTTTGGTCGTCACGAGTGCTTTGTACAAGCGACCCGAGGGGGTGTCAGCCATCATCATGCTGGCCAGATCGAGTGCTGCAAAATCTTTATGTCCAGCAGGGGGTACGTGATACATGGCAGCGACCAGAGGTGCACCACCATTGCGTCTGAGCGTGATGCCACGCTCTCCATCCTGGATCGGTTCAACTGTGTACTCGGGCGGTAGTTTGCGCTCGGGTTTAGGGATAGGAGCAAATGCCTGCTCAATCGTCTGAAGAGTTGTTGCCGGATCAAATTTACCTGTGATGATCAA
This sequence comes from Sheuella sp., assembly GCA_030650995.1. Lineage (GTDB taxonomy): Bacteria > Pseudomonadota > Gammaproteobacteria > Burkholderiales > Burkholderiaceae_B > Zwartia. The sequence goes on from JAUSCY010000062.1 coordinate 18,854, forward strand.
TACTGCATTGTCTGGCTGATAGTGCGTACGGTAAAAGGCCTGTAGTTGAGCAATATCGACATTTTCAACGTCGGAGCGAGCTCCAATTGGCGTTTTGCCATAGTTGTGCCACTGAAAGGCCACGCCCAGCATTTTTTGCCACAACATTTGAAATGGATTGTTTTCTCCGCTTTCCATTTCATTGCGCACCACAGTCATTTCTGTATCCAGGTCCTGACGCGAGATCGTGGAATGAATCATTGCATCGGCCTGCCAGTTTAGATACCAGGCGAGTGTCTCGGGATTCGCAGCAAAGCTAGCGTAATAGTTGGTGCGATCCGTCGAGGTCGAACCATTGGCTTGCAAACCGCGCTTGGAAAATTCGCCCAAAGCATTCGGATATTTTGGCGTTCCTTTGAACAGCATGTGCTCAAGTAGGTGCGCCATACCTGTTTCACCATAGTTTTCGTGTCGCGAACCGACCAGATAGGTCATGTTGACGGTTGTGGTTGGTTTCGAGTCATCCGGTGCGAGCAAGATGCGCAGCCCGTTACTTTGAATCCGGTATTCCGTGATGCCTTCCACTGCAGTCACTTCGCTGATGCCTGGGGGGAGCGTCAGAGCCCATCCTTGAGAAAAAACAAAGAAAAGGGTCGCACCCAGCAAGCCGCGTTTAACGGCGTCAGTCAGAAAACGCATAGGAAACATCCATTTTGAAAGATTGACTCGAACCTGTTGGAGCAGGTTCGAGCGGATTGGTTCATTTTGATAACAATCGCATTGCCTGCTCGATGCCCGAAACGGTCACAGGGAACATTTTGTCTTGAACGATGTTGCGGATCAGACCAATAGACTGACGGTATTGCCAG